>NZ_JARBDC010000008.1:0-189347 GCF_036577625.1 Paenibacillus sp. GYB003
GGCATGTTCCGCAAAGACCCGGAGGCGATCCGGGAATGGTCACCGGATCATGTGCGCATGTGCGCCGCGCGGCAGCTGGACATTTTGGACAGCGCCGCCGTCATGCTGAAGCCGGGCGGAACGCTCGCCTACTCCACCTGCACGTTCAACCGGACGGAAAACGAGGACGTGCTCGCCGCCTTTACCGCCAAATATCCGGCATTCGCCGTCCTGCGCACCGAGCGGCTGTGGCCGCATCGCGTACGCGGCGAAGGGCATTTCGTCGCTTTGCTGCGCAAGGGCGACGGCGGCGAATCGGCCGCGGCGCGCGGCAGACGGGGCGGAAAGCCGGCCGGCGCGGCCGACAAATCGGTGCGCGAAGCGATGCGGCTGGCCGAGCGAATGATGCGGGAGGTCGCTCCGTCGTTTTCGCTCCCTCCGGGAGAGCCCGCGCTGTTCGGCGAACAGCTGTACTGGCTGCCGGCGGCGCCGGACTTCGCGATACGCGCGGACGATTTGGACGGCGTCAAAACGCTGCGGCCCGGCCTTCAGCTGGCCCATATCAAGAAAGGGCGCGCCGAGCCCGCGCATGCGCTGGCCATGGCGATAACGCCGGACATGTGCCGCGCCGCCGTCTCGCTGCCCGCGGACGCCCCGGAGCTGGAAACGTATTTGAAGGGCGGGACGATACCGGCGGGGCCGGCTGCGGCCGGCTGGACGCTGGTTGCGGTAGAGGGCCATCCGGTCGGTTGGGGCAAAGCTTCCGGGGGACTGCTCAAAAACCATTTGCCGAAAGGACTGCGCTTGATGGGCGGCTAAGCACGGCCGTTTGCCGCTTACCGGTAGGCTTGAATGAATTCGACCGCCTGCCGAATGCTCGGCTCCGGATCGCCGCCGCCCTCGTGTTCGACCGTCAGGTAGCCGCCGTAGCCGATATCGGCAAGGGCGCCGAAATAAGCGTCGAAATCGACGTGGCCTTCCCCGACCGGCGTTTCCGCGTACACCTTTTTCGCCCGGACCATCTCGCGCACTTTGCCGCCCTCGCCGAACGTGTAGTCGAGCGAGGCGTACACTTCCCGCGGATCGACGGCGAGATAGCGGACTCCGTCCTTCACGTGCGTGTGCACGATATAGTCCTTCAGCAAATGAACGCCGCGGACCGGATCGTCGCCCGTCACCATCACCATGTTCGCCGGGTCGAAATTGACCGCAACTCCCCGGCCGCCGAGCGTATCGAGAAACGATTTCAGCTGGTAAGCCGTCGTCGGTCCGGTCTCGATCGCAAAATGGCCGTCCATGCTTTCGGCGAATCGGCACAGCTCGGCGCACGCCCTGCGCATGTCCGCATAAACGGCGCTCTCGGTATCGTACGGAATGACGCCGATATGCATCGTCACGATATCGGTTCCGAGCTCCTTGGCCAGCTCCAGGGCGCGCTTCGCCAGAGCGATGTTGTCCGCGTTCGCCCCGCCTTCCTGCAGGCCGAAGCCGCCGAAGCTGATGCACAGGGCGGAAACGTCCAGGCCGTGCGATGCGATCTCGTTTCTCCATTCGCTGCGCGCGCCCGGCGTCAGCGCCGCGGGATCGAGCTCGCCGCGGGCGAACAGCTGCACGCCTTCCGCCCCCGCCTCCTTCGCCTTGCGAAGTCCGTCCCGGACCCCGACGCGGAAGTTTTCCGCGATTACGCCGATTTTATTCGTCAATGGCATCGTTGTTCTCCCCATCCTTTTCGATTCGGCGCAGTCGGCCGCGCCCTGCGCTTCGGGCGCGAGCCGACATCGATTCGCCGCCTGCTCCTATTGCTTACGGGCGGGCCGCCGGCAGCTCCGGCGAATATCCCGCCGCCTCGTAGATCGCTTCCGTCAGCCGAAGCACCTTTAGTGCGTATTCCCCGGACACGAGCAGCTCCTGCCGGCCCAAAATCGCTTCGACGAAGTTGCGGTCCGGATCGGTGTCCGCCGCCGGCAGCACGGGCTCGACGGGCTCTTCCCCGTTGCGGCGCAGCTCGATTTTGCCGTTGTTGCAAAAGATCGCGCCTTCCTCGCCGACGAAGACGTACGATTCCTCGAAACATTTCCGATTCGTTTTGCCGACGATGTTCAAGCTGCCGATCGCCCCTTCGGCAAACCGGATCGCCGAAAACGAGTCGACCTCGACCGGCGATTGTTGGCAGTCCAGCTGAGCGACGACCGATTCCGGCGTCAAGCCGGTCGTCCACAGAAGAACGTCGATGATGTGGCTTCCCGAGTCCATCAGCATGCCGCCGCCGGACAGCTTCGGATCTTGCCGCCACGTTCCCGCCTGCGCGTCTTTCCAGTCCTGGTACAGCGTCGCATTGACCGACGTGAGCCGGCCGATCGCGCCGCCGGCGATGGCGGAGCGGATGTACATGAACTGCGGCACGCAATGCCGCTGGTACGAGACCTGCAGCAGCTTGCCTGCCCGCTTCGCGTGGGCGATCAGTTGCTCCGCTTCGCTCGACGTGCAGGTCATCGGCTTTTCCAGCAGCACATGCTTGCCCGCCGACAAGGCATCGCGCGCCTGGGAGAAATGGAGCGTATGCGGCGAGCATATGATGACCGCGTCGACCGTTTCGTTGCGCAGCATTTCCGTATAATCCCCGTATTCGGCGACGTCGGCCAGGCCGAACCTTTGCCGAAGCTTTTCCCGGCTCGCTTCGCTCGGGTCGGCGAGCGCCACGACGGCGGCATCCCCGACCTGCCGCAGCCTTTGGGCATGCGTATGGGCCATATTGCCCGTCCCGATCATGCCGATTCGAATCGTTGCCATGTACAGACCTCCCGTAACATTTCGGCCGAGCGTCCGCCTTCCCTCTGCGGGGACAGCCGCGTCCGTCCGCCTTGAAATTCCATGCTCAGTATAGGCGATGCGGCCAAAGCCTGTATTTGGCAATCGGCGCTGCTTTGTTGTGCACAAACGGTTTTTTGGAGAACGGCAAAAAGACCGGGCGTGGGGCCCGGTCTCGGCGTCCTCCGCCGGCATGCCGGGATCGGCGCGGCAGCCGTCAGTGGACGATTTCGGTTTCGTATACAATATCGTCGATCAGCCGGTTATTGACGAGCATCGACAAATTGAGCGAGTCGTAATCTTTTTCCTTGTCCAGCTCCTGCATCAGCAGCGCCCCGATATACTCGCGGTCTTCCGAGCTTTCCGGATCGCGGAAATCGATAAAACCGCTCAGCTCGCGGCGGCTTACGTCGACGGTCGCCCGGGCGATCGGCAAACCTCCGTGCGACTTTTTGTACAAGTCGTATGTGATCGTATCGCCGTCGTTTCTGGCCAGAACGACCGAATAGCCCCGATGGTCGTCGTCGACCGATGCGACATCGTACTCGTCGTCATCCAGAAAATCTTCGTGAGTCAGATCGACGGTCTCGATCGTATCGCCGTCGTACTTCATTTCGATATGAAACGTATCCACTTCGTCGGGATCGAAGTCGGAAACGAGCAGTCTCGTCGCGGCTTCGATATCGGCATCCGCCGGCTCGAATTTCCAGTCGATTTCCGCCAGCACGTCCGCCCCCCGTATGCGAACGAACGCTTCGGCCAACCATTCCCGGTCGGGGCCGTACATATGGTATTCGATCCGGTTGCGGCTTTCCCCCACGATGGCCAATTCGTGCACCGGCGATCGATCTTCGTCGTCCTCGGCCATTTCGATCGAATCGCGGCCGTCCGGATCGACGTCGTCCAGATGCGACTCGTCGTCATCCTCGGACGTATCGGCGAGTTCGTCCGCAAACGATTCGATAACGCCGATCTGATGCCCTGCGGTCATAATGTGGTCGTAGGAGCTGCAAGTGACGATCACTTCGCAGTCCCTGGCTCCGAGCGCATCGACCAAATGCTCGATGTATTGCTGAGCCGCTTGTATCGCCTCCGCTTTTTTGCCGCCTTCCAGCGAATCGCGCTCGAGCTGAACCGAGCCGGACAGTCTGTCGCCTTCCCGGTAAACGAGCGTCATCGCCCCGACGAACCGGCCGTCCAGCAAAAGCTCGGTCACTTCCCCGCCGGCCGTTTTCAAATCGGGCCTTAACGTGATCATCGTCATCAACTCCGTTCTCCATGATGGGGTAGTCGCTACTTCAACGGTATTATTCGGTGCAGGCCCATTTTCTATGCGTCAGGGCTTTTGTCCGGGTCGGATGTTCCGGCGCCGCAATATGATGAAGTATGCCGAATGCGGAATCGGCTGACGGATAAGAAGCGATCGCGGAAGCGCGGATCGCGCCGCATTCGGGAAATACGTTCAGACGGGGAGGAATCGCACGTGTCTGGTGTTGGAGGCTTCGCAACGTCGACCGCTGTCATTCTTGTGCTGTTCATCCTGTTGGTTATCGTATCCCGCGGATTGCTGTACTGATCCCGGAGCGAAACCACTTTTTTAAAAACGATCGAACGAAGGAGGTAATCCTATGTCCGGAGTAGGCGGCGTATTTACTTCGACGGGTGTCATTCTCGTGCTGTTCATCCTGCTTGTTATCGTATCCCGCGGGTTCTTGTACTGAGATCGATAGCCGAGCCGATTGAAACCGAAAAAGGGGCTGTCCCGGGGTAAGCGCCCGCGGGATAGCCCCTTTTTCGTTCATCGGTCCAAGCGGTAGGCGGCGAGCGCCTAATGGACGCCTTCGCCGTTGTTCGAGGCGGTCGCCCGGACCGCCTCGCGGCAAAGGAAAGGCCCCCGGGTTCGTAAGGCCGGAAGCCGTACAAACGAGGGAGCCCTCGGGTCAATCGATAAATTTCAAAACATGCAGCATCCGTTTCAGCAGAACCGCGCTCTGGGCGCGGGTGGCCGGCTCCTGCGGGGCGAACGTCGTATCCGTGATGCCTTCGATCAAGCCGGCCGCCAGCAGTTGGGCCGCAGGCTGCTTGGCCCAGTCGGCCACATCGGCATGGTCGGAGAAGCGCCCCAATGCCGAAACGTCAGCCTGCGGAAGCTCTCCGGCGTACCGGATCGCGCGGGCCAGCATCGCTGCCAGCTGCTCGCGCGAAACCGGCGCGTCGGGCCGGAACGTTCCGTCCTCGTACCCCTCGATCAATCCCGCTTCGGAAGCGGCTCCCACCGCCCCGGCGTACCAGGCGGCTTCCGGCCGTACGTCCGCATACAAGGATTCGCCGGCCTGCTCGACCAGTCCGAGCGCGCGTACGAGCATCGCCGCAAACTCCGCGCGGGTGACCGTACGATCGGGGGCAAACGTGTCCGCGCTCACCCCTTGAATGACGAGCTTGCTCGCCAAAAGCTCGACGTCCTCCCGCGCCCAATGCCCCTTCACGTCCGCGAACGTCCGGTCCGATCGGACCGCGGTATACAAGCTGTTATGCGGCGCGTAAAAAGTCGCTACATTCTCCCCGTTCTCCGTCTCGAACACGGAAGGGACGAAATGCGGCCGGCCGGCCGAATCGATCCAAACAACCGTGGATCGTCCGGGAGCTGCGGAAGCATCGAGCACGATCGTCCGTTCTGTGTATATGCCGCCGAGATTCGTCATTTCTTTTCCGTCCGCATACAGGGCGAAGTCGATCGGTTTGGCAACCATCGCGTAGCCTTGCCGTTTCAGCGCGGCATTCAGCTCGCCGCCCGCAGCCTCCGTCAGTCTCGATATGGACACCGTCACGGTCGCATCGCTCGGGACATTGTCCCATACGCGCAGCGGCAGCTTGTAGCTTGCGCCGTTTACCCGGATGCGAATGGACGCATCCGGCCAAGCCTCGGAGCCTTCCCGAAGTGCTCGGGCCGGAACGTCCACCTTCACGATCGGATCCTTATTGTCGACCGCGATGTCGACTGTCCCGCTATCGGCAAGGAGCGACTTCAGAAGCTCGGTATCCGGCACGAGACGCAGGACGGACCTGCCGTCGCTCGCCTGTTCTTTTACCGCTTTTACCCGAACGTCCTTACCGTTAATCGCAACAGTCAGCTCCATAGTCGAATTCGGCTCGGGAGGCTGGGCCGCCGGTGCGGCAGGGTTCGAATCGCCGGATGAATCCGAACCGTCCGACGGCTCCGAAGAGTCTGCCGCTGTCAATCGGATGCGGCCCGCATCGACGGTATTGCCCGCCACGACGTTCACGGCGGCCGTGTAAGCACGGTACCCCGGTGCGGTAACGGTTAACGTACGGCTGCCTTCCGCCACATCCGTCAGCGTGAAGCTTCCTTGCCCGTCAGTCGTGCCGACGATTCCGCCTACCGTCACCGTCGCGCCCGACAACGGAGCGTTGCCGACGCCGTATACCGTTCCCGTCACCGCACCGACGGTTACCGGGTCCGGCGGGACAAGAGTCAACTCGATGCGGCCCGCATCGACGGTCTCGCCCGCCACGACGTTCACGGCGGCCGTGTAAGCACGATACCCCGGTGCGGTAACGGTTAACGTACGGCTGCCTTCCGCCACATCCGTCAGCGTGAAGCTTCCTTGCCCGTCAGTCGTGCCGCCGATTCCGCCTACCGTCACCGTCGCGCCCGACAACGGAGCGTTGCCGACGCCGTATACCGTTCCCGTCACCGTACCGACGGTTACCGGGTCCGGCGGGACAAGAGTCAACTCGATGCGGCCCGCATCGACGGTCTTGCCCGCCACGACGTTCACGACGGCGGTGTACGCATAATATCCCGGTGCGGTAACGGTTAACGTACGGCTGCCTTCCGCCACATCCGTCAGCGCGAATGTTCCCGGACTGCCCGTCGTGCCGGCGATTCCATAAACCGATACCGTCGCGCCCGACAAAGGTGCATGACCCGCTCCGTATACCGTTCCGATCACCGTACCGACGGTCGGGGGCGCCGGCAGTACCGTAACCGTTGCGGTGGCCGTATGCGATCCGTCCCCGGTCGTTACCGTAATCGTCGACGTTCCCGCAGCGACGGGCGTCACGTTGCCCGCTTGGTCCACGTCGGCCACGGACGAATCGCTCGTGCTCCACGTCACCGCCCGGTCGGTCGCGTCTGCAGGCACGACAATCGCCGTCAGCTTCTGCGTAGGCCGCCCCGCCGTCAAGGTCAGCTCCGCCGGATCGACGCTCACTCCGGTTACGCGGATCCGATCCTGAATGTTGGAGGCGTCAAGTTGAACGCTGCTCCAAGCCCGAATTTTGCCCTCCGCGTCCGCCTCGAACATTTGCAAATATCGGCCGACGGCTGCAAGCGGTATGTCCGCCCCCAGCGTATACCGAATCGCTTCGCCCGGAAGCGCCGACCCGATCAGTGGGCGAACGCCTGCCGCATCGCCGAGCGTATAGGCGAACGTACGGTCGGGCCCGACCGGCAAAGCCACGGCCTTCGTCGATCCGAACGCGTCGCCCGGGGCGATTTCGAGCCCGGGAATATTCGGCACCGACTCGTCGACGTACAGGGTCAGGGCTGCGCCGGCCGAATTCGAGCCCGTATCGGTGGCCGTTACCGACAGAGGGAATACGCCGGCCTGCGCAGGCACTCCCTGAAGAACCCCCTCGGCGGTCACCTGCATGCCAGCCGGAAGCCCGGATGCGCTCCAGTCCAATCCGCCCGACGCACCGTCGAATGCTTCGAGACGCAACGAATAGGGCGCATCCTTGATCCCTCTCGGCAGGGCATCCGTCAGAACGATGGGCCGCAAATAAGGATAGCCTTCGTTCGCGCTCGGGTGAATGGCCCACGTCCCCTCGAAATCCCAGCCTTCGTAGTTCGATTCGAGCTTCATGTCGGCTGTCGCCCGGCCTTCGAGCTCCTTCGCGCCGCCGTAGTCGCTGCCGATGCCTGCCGTTTGCCCGGTGGACTCCCGATCGAAGAACGAATGACCGATCGTGGCGCCTGCGGCAAAGGTACCTACAAATCCCCCTACCAACAAGTGTGCCGATCCGGCCGGCGTAACGGTCCCTGACGCATAGCTGCTTTCGATCCTTCCGTAAACGAGCTGTCCCGCCAGTCCGCCGGAAAAGACGAACGTAAGGGAGGACCCGGAATTCACATTGGCGACCGGTCCGGTTGCATAGGAGTTGCGGATGGTGCCCGCACCCTGCGATCCGATCAGCCCCCCCGCATATTGATTGGCGCCCGGGCCGCTCTTCACGGATGCGGTCGAATGTGAACCGGCGATGAGGGAATTGGTGGCCCCTCCAACCAGCCCCCCGGCGACGCTCGTGCCGGAGAGCCCTTGGTCGCCGCTCGCAACGCTGCCCTACGAATACGAACGGACGATGCTGCCCCCGTCCGCAAGGATTCCGGCCAAACCTCCGGCATATTGTCCGCCCTCGAGTTGAACGGATACGCCCAAGTCCGTGACGGTCCCCCGTACGATACCGAAGAAGCCCGCGGCAAACCAAGTATGGCCTTGAATCTCGAGCCCGGATATGCGATGCCCCCTGCCGTCGAACAAACCGGTAAAAGGCCCGTGCTCGTTGCCGCCGAACGGAATCCAGTCGTACCCGGTCATGTCGATGTCGTTCGTCAATCGAATGTTGCGGCCGACATAATCGGCCTGGTTCTGATCGATATAAGCCAGCTGCTCGGCGGTCGAGACCAGCACCCAGCCGGACGATTCGGGCGGAACCGGGTCGGCGGCGGCCCGTGCTGTCGGTGCAAGAAGTCCGGATTGTCCGAGCAGGATCGGGATCGCGAGCAGGATGGCCAAAAACAAGGATAGTCGTTTCATGATGGTAGTCTCCTTAACGAAAATGGTACAAATCGGCATCGGTTTATGCGGCGCTTCCAGTAGTGTAATATAAGAAGATAAGGTTTCGTGTTTCATTTTTGTTTCAACTTTACCGTACGGAAAGAAGCGTGCAGGATGGAATCGATATCGATACCCGGCAACAACTTCCCTTCCCGCCGGCGCGTCATCGGCTTGAACCGGGAATTGGACCGGCTGGAGCGGTGGCTGGCGGATCCCCAAGCGGAGACGAAGCTGTTTTCCGTTTCCGGCATCGGGGGCATCGGCAAAACGACGCTGCTCGTCGAGATGGCCCAACGGTCGAGACGTTCGTCCGCGCTTACGCTATGGCTGGACGGATTGGACGCGCCGGCCGCGCCGGCCGCATTTCTATCCGGTCTGGAAATGGGTCTGGAAAGCGAATACGGCAGATTCAGAGCGCCGCAGACCGCCCTTTTGCCATACGTCGTATCGGAGCTGTCCCGGCAGCGGACCGTGCTGCTCCTGGATAACGGCGAGCGCCTCGATCGGCTGGAGGGCTGGCTCCTGTCCAGCTTCCTCCCGCTGCTTCCTTCGACCGGCATACTTCTCGTCATCGCGTCGCGCAACGGACTATCCGCCAAATGGCGAGCGAATCCGCATTGGGGCGGGCGGATCGAATCGTTTCCGCTCGGACTGCATTCGCGGGAGGACGTGCTGGCCTACTTGCGCGAAAGCGGCCTGGAGACCGGCGTGCAGACCGAGGTCGCCCGGAAGACGGACGGCCACCCCATGCTTCTCGCCCTGACCGTCGATCTGCTGCGATCCAGGGAGGGGGAGTCCCGGCAAGGACTGAATGAAATTCCGGCCATGCTGACCGCCGAGTGGCTGCGGGAAGCGGCCTCGCCTCCGCTCCATCGCGCGCTTGCGGCGCTGTCGCTGCTGCCGGCGGCCGATCCGGCGACGTTAAACGATTTGCTGGACGAGCCGATCGATGCGTCCGACTTTCATGCGCTGGCCCGACTATCGTTCGTCCAGGCCACGCCGCAGGGCTTGTCGCTGCATCCTGTGGTCTCCCGTCTGCTGCGGGACGATACCGGCAGCCGCTACCCGGAGCTATTCCGATCGCTGCGCCACAGGACGCTGCGGCTGCTGACCGACCGATTCCGCGAGGCGGACCGGCGGACGCGCATGCGCATCGCCGCCCACGTGCTCGAGCTGTATCGCGAATTTTTGCCCTCCGCCCACGCTTACGCCGACTTCTCGTCCGCCCTGCGGCCGAGGGAGTCCGAGCCGTATCGGCCGGAGGATCTGCCTGTCCTGCACCGGTTTCTGGCCGATTCGCTCGCCCGTTCCGACTGGCACTCGGAGCTGGTCCGGGCGGACGATTGCCACGACGTTCTGAACGAAATCGCCGCGCACAGTCCGGAAGGAATCTGCATCGTGCGCGACGAGGGCGGAACGCCGCTCGGATTTTGCGCCGGATTCCGGCTGCATGCTTCCACCGTACCGCTGCTGGAGCGATACGCTCCTTCCCTCCTCCCGATGCTCGGGGAAGAAGGAGCGCATCTGCGCCGTGTCCCCCCGGAGTCGGCGGACACCCTATGCGTGCTGTTGGCCGCCGTCGATGTCGGCCAGTCCTTTTACGGCCCGGAAGAGCTGGGCGCCCTGCTTATGCAGCGCTGGCTGATCGAGATGGCGAACGGCTGGCGGGGCATCATGGTGTCGGCCGATCCGCAGTTGAACGGCCTGTTCTCGATGTTGGGCTTTCGGGAAAAGGACAAGATTCGCCCCGCCGGTGCGACGGAGGTCGAAATGACCCGGTGGGAGTTGGATTTCCGACACAGTACGTTCGAGCAATGGGCTGAAAGGTTCATCCGGCAGTCGGGACCGGGTCGGGAAAACGGACGGAACGACCGAGAACGGGATTCCCGGTCCGGGAACGGGGCGGAAGAGAAGGTCGATGCGGACGAGGCGAGACAAATTCTTCGTCATCTGTTCGACGTCGATGCGTTGGAGCGATTGCCCGTCGTCCGGCGTCTGGGCATATCGGGATCTGCGGTACGCACGCGCGTGCAGGCGATCTTGACCGCCGAGCCTCCGCCGCTTCCGCTGACCGGGCTCGAGCAGCGGATGCTGCGGGACGGCTTTCTGCGGAAGGAGCTGAACAAGAACCAGCTCGCGGAGGCGTTCCATATGAGCCGCACGACGTTTTACCGGCATTCACGGCAGGCTGCGGATCATTTGGCCCATGTGCTGGCGCAATCGTTGACGGAGCGGGGGAACGGGTCCGGTTAAGGCAAGCGGCCCCCCCCTCTCTTTGTCTGCAGTCGGATCGAACGGGACATTCAGGCTTGTCCGCCCGAATGTCCCGTTAGCTGCTCCAGCTCGTCTTCCGTCAGCTCCCGGCACTCGCCTTCGGCCAAATGCTCGTCGAGCAGCAGCGGCCCCATGGCGATCCGTTTCAAATAGACGACTTTTTTGCCGACCGACTGGAACATCCGCTTCACCTGATGAAATTTCCCTTCCATGATCGTCAGCTCGATTTTGGAAACGACCCCATGCTTCGGATCGCCCTCCCTCAAAACGACGAGCCGGGCCGGCATCGTCACGTAGCCGTCGTCCAGCGCGACGCCCCGCTCGAACGCCGCAATATCGGCGTCGTCGACCCGGCCGTCGACTTCGGCGAAATACGTTTTCGGCACGTGCTTGCGCGGGGAGAGCAAATTGTGGGCCAGCTTGCCGTCGTTCGTCAGCAGCAGCAGCCCTTCCGTATCTTTGTCGAGACGGCCGACCGGAAACGGCTGGAAATGGCGGTATTCGTCCGGTAGCAGGTCGACGACGGTGCGATCCCGCGTATCTTCCGTCGCCGATACGACTCCCTGCGGCTTGTTCAGCATCAAATAGACGAACTCGCGATACGCGACCCGTTCGCCGCCGACCGTGATCGTTTCCGTATCGGGATCGACCTGCATGCCGCTGTCTTTGATCGTCGCGCCTTCTACGCGAACGGCGCCCTGCTTGACGAGCCGCCTGATTTCGCTGCGCGAGCCGTAGCCCATATGGGCCAATATTTTATCGATGCGCTGTTTTTTGCCCAATCAAGACCACCTCCATCCGGCCGGATATTCGTTTTTCAGCATGCCGTCCAGCCATTTGCCCCATCCGAGCGGATAGCCGTCCGTGCAGACGAGGCAGTAGCCTTTGGCCGGCGTATCCGCGCTTCGCAAGCGAAGCCGGTCCGCGGCGAACTGCAAAGTTTCCCCCCGCAAATAGCGGATCGCGTCGTCTTCGTCCGCCCGGAACGAAACCGATCGCGCCGCGTCCGTATCGCGCGCGAGTCCCATCGCGAGCGCGTGCGAAGGCGCAAAGCGCCCTCCCTTGAAGATGCCGACGAACCATCCGGGACGGACCGCTTTCAGGCCATCCAGGCGAGGCGCCCCTTCGGGACTCAAATACACGTAATCGCGGAACGTCGCGACCGTTCCGGGCAGCGGCACGGTCAGCAGCCCGGCCGCGAAAGCGCGAAACGCCTCCTCCGCTTCCGCCGCGCTCGGGACCGCTCCTTTCGCGCCATCGCCGCGTTTCCTGCCGCCGGAGCCGGAAACGCCGCGTCCGGGCTTGCGTCCGCCGGCCTCCCGCTCCGCGAAAGCGGGCGGCGCCTCCGCGGCATATTGCGCCGCTTCGCCGAACCGGCCGGCGGCGTCGCGCTCCAGCACGGCGACATAATGCCCTTCGCCCTGCAGCTTGTGCGGCCACAGCCGGACCGTCCCCGCCACGGACGCGCAGCGATCGTCCGTTCCGGTCTCGCAGCCGATCCAATCCGGCCGGCCGGCGGCGAAGCCGTGCTTCGGCGATACCGGCACGACCCGGAAATCGGACCGCTCGCGCAAAAAATCGGCGACGATCGCTTCGTTCTCCTCCGGGGAAAACGTGCACGTCGAATAAACGATTCGCCCTCCGGGCTTCAGCATGTCCGCCGCCTTCGCCAGAATGTCCCGCTGCATCGCCGCATAGCGCCGAGGCGCCGACTCGTCCCAGCCGCCGGCCATCGAAGGGTCTTTGCGGAACATGCCCTCTCCCGAGCAAGGCGCATCGACCAATATTTTATCGAAAAATTGCGGCATGGCCGGAGCGAGCCGGTCCGGCGTTTCGTTCAGCACGATCGCGTTCGTTGCGCCGTACAGCTCGATATTTTTCACGAGCGCTTTCACCCGGTCCGGCTGGTTGTCGTTCGCGACGAGCAGCCCGCGTCCCTGCAGCTTCGCCGCGATTTGCGTGGACTTGCCGCCCGGCGCCGCGCACAGGTCGAGCACGCGGTCGCCGGGGCGTACGTCCAGCAGCTCGACGGGCGCCATCGCGCTCGGCTCCTGGATATAATACAGGCCGGCATGGTAATACGGATGCTTGCCGGGCTTTTCCGTTTCCGGCACGTAAAAGCCTTCCGGCGCCCATGGAACGGGAGCAAGCGGAAACGGGGCCAAGCCGGCGAACCGTTCCGCGGACAGCTTCAGGCCGTTCGCCCGCACGCCCTGCAGACGGGGCTGCCCGTACGATCGAAAAAAATCCGGGTAGTCCGGTCCGAGCAAGCTTTCCATTTTGCGGACAAATGCCGCCTTCAATCGGGTCATGGTGTCGTCGTTCTCCACTCTTCCGGATAATTTTCTATGCGTTCAAAAAATGATCAATATTTCGCCGCTTGCTCCGGAAGGAAACGACGGGGGACGAAGCGAAATAAGTGATGTTGGTGCCAAACTCATACTATTTCGTTACGGGGTGAAATCGTGAAAAAGCTGTTCATTTATTTGGGGGTTATCGTCGGACTTTTCGTCCTGCTTTTCATTGTAAATCATCAAAGCGAAAAGGCCAAGGAAGAAGCGCGCCTGAGTAAAATCGATCCGGCGGCGAACGAGAAAGCGAAGCAGCTGTACGGCGTCGAAGCGTCCAAGCTGAGGCCGGAAACGCTCGCGCAGCTGAACGATGCGAACTATCAAAACATTATAAAGCCGGCCGATTTGAAAAACGATCTGAACGCGAAAAAGGACATGTTCGTCTATTATTTCCAAACGACGTGCCCGCACTGCATCGTCACGACGCCGCAGTTGAATCCGGTCGCCAAAGCGGCGGGAGTCGACCTGAAGCAGCTCAATTTGTGGGAATACGAGGCCGGCTGGAACGAGTTCAACATCAAGGCGACGCCGACGATCATTTATTACAAAGGCGGCAAGGAAGTCTTGCGGATGGAAGGCGGCCTCAGCCACGACGGGCAGCCCGGCTACTCCCTCGACGACTTCAAGAAATTTTTCGAGGATGCGAAGAAAAAATAACGGCGCCTTTTCCGGCTCGCGCAAAAACGCAAGCGGCATTTCCGACGACGGAATGCCGCTTGTTCGCTTTGACCGTATATTTTGCCCTCGCGCCGGTCTACTGCTACTGCTACTGCTCCTGCTCCTTGATCGGCGGAAAAGCTTTCAGCTCCTCGACCATCGCGGCGAGCTCGGAATGCACGATCGCAATGTCGAGGTCGTAAAAGTCGAACGGCTCGTTCTCGATGTTGAGCAGCTTGTCCAGATACGTTTCGGCGTCCCGGACGAGCCGGCCGAGATCGATGCCCATCGTCAGCTTCGGATAAAACTCCAGCTTCTCGAGCCCTTGCGAGAACAGCTTGATCGCTCCCCCGACGTTTCCGTTCCGGTGATGGTACAGCGCGACAGCGACCTGCAGCAGCCCCTGATAGAGCGGGTTGCGCCCTTCCTCCATCCACAGCTCCTCCATCACCTCGTGGCATTCGAAGTAGTCGCGCTCGACGTTGAAGTAATACAGAAACTCCACGTACAGCAAATCGTAACCGTTCATAGTGCGCCCGCTCCTCCGCGTTTTTCGGATGTCGGCGAAGCCGCCGTTCGGCCCTCGCCGCCCGGTACCCCATAAGGGCTTCGCGCCATGCCGCATACGGCGACGGCGTTACGACGGATCCGACCTTTTGGCTCGCTGCACCGCATCCTCCATCTGCACCGCCAACGCCCGCATCCCCATATAATCTTCGGCTTCCCACAGCTCGTTGAATTTGAGCTGAAAGCTCGCCGCCTCGCGAACGCGATGGTAATAATACAAATCCTGGATATGGTTCAACATTTTCGACACCAGGTTCGAATTGTCCTCGAACAGCTTCTGCGCGTCCATTATTTCGTCGCGGATGCTCGACATTTCCTGATCGAGCGCGTAGGCGGCTTCCGCCGCTTTTTGCAGTCGCAACTTGACGTCCTCGGGAAGCTTCTCGCGGTGCTTGTAGCTGAGCGAATGCTCGATCGTCGCCCAAAAGTTCATCGCCAGCGTGCGGATTTGGATTTCCGCCAGCACCGTTTTTTGTCCGAGCGACGTTTGAACCGGATATTCGATAATAATATGGTAGCTGCGATAGCCGCTTTCTTTATAATTCGTAATGTAGTCTTTCTCGTAGACGACGGACATATCTTTGCGCTGCCGGATAAGCTCCGACAGGCTGCGGATATCTTGGATGAATTGGCACATGATGCGGATGCCCGCGATATCTTCGATTCCTTGCTCAAGCCGGTCCATCGGAACTTGAAGCCGTTTCGCCTTCTCCATAATGCTCGACGTCCGTTTGACCCGTCCCGTCACGAATTCGATCAGGGAATACTCCTCGCGGGCTTTCATCTCCGTCCGGAGCGTCTTGAATTTCACCTTCAGCTCCTCGACCGCCTGCTCGTATGGAATCAAAAATTTTTTCCAATCCCTGCTGTCCATACGACCGCCTCCTGAACCCGTTGTCATGCTCCCGCACCCGTGCCGACCGCCTCGGAGATGTGCGAAAAGCCGTCGCGCCGAAGCAATTCGAGCAAGCCTTCGTTCAATTCGCGCAGCAAGCCGGGCCCTTTATAGATGAGGGCCGTATACACTTCGACGAGGCTGGCGCCGGCGCGTATTTTTTCATATGCGTCCTGTGGCGTGAAAATGCCCCCCGACCCGATGATCGGCAGCTTGCCCCCGGTCATCCGGTAAACGGCGCGGACGATATCCGTGGAACGGGACGTAAGCGGCTTGCCGCTCAGCCCTCCCGTTTCTTTCGCGTGCGGATGGGTAAGTCCGTCGCGGCCGATCGTCGTGTTCGTCGCGATGACCCCCGATACGCCCCCCGCGACTAGCGACTCGACCATAAATTCCAGCTCCGTCTCCGTCACGTCCGGCGCTATTTTGACGAAAACGGGCTTCAGCGGCAGCTTCGCCGCTTCGCTCGCCCGCTTCATCTCGTCCTTGACTGCGCTGACGAGGCTTTGCAGCTCGGCTCCGTGCTGCAGATTGCGCAGGCCGGGCGTGTTCGGGGAGCTGATGTTGACGACGAAAAAGTCGCCGTACGGGTACAGCGTCCGCACGCACTTCCGGTAATCGTCCTCGGCCCGCTCGTTCGGCGTATCTTTATTTTTGCCGATGTTGACCGCGATCGGAATGCTTTGACGTCCCGCCCGCTTCAGATGGGCGGCCATCGCCTCGGCGCCGACGTTGTTGAAGCCCATCCGGTTGATGAGCGCCTCTTCGGCCGGCAGCCGGAACAGCCGGGGCTTGTCGTTTCCGGGTTGCGGCCGCGGAGTCACTGTGCCGACTTCCATGAAGCCGAAGCCGAGCGACGCGAAGCCTCGCACCGCCTTGGCGTTTTTGTCGAGTCCGGCGGCCAGCCCTACCGGGTTCGGGAATGTCAGACCGCACAGCGATACGGTCGTAGCGGGATCGCTCTTGACCCCGCATATCGCCTCGATGAGCGAAGCCATCCCCGGCAGTCGGCTGGCCGCCCCGAGTCCGTCCACCGTCAAATGGTGCGCCCGTTCGGGGTCTATTTGAAACAAAATAGGTTTTGCCAAATTACGGTAAATCATGAAGGACACTCCGCTTTCGTTATATACTCTATCGAACAGTTTATCCGTTTCCGCGGCAAAAAGAAAGTGCCTCGTTCGGCACGCCCGGCTACGGAATCCCATTATTGCGGCGCGGGAGCTCTCAGTCTGGGCGCGGGGCGGTTCACTCACTTGGCTTGGATTGGGTCGGCTTGGTCTGGCCTGACCCGATCTAGCCTGGTCTCGCTTGATCACGCTTGGCTCCCTTGGTCTGGCTTGTCTGTGCTTGTTCTGCTCGCCCCGCCGGAATTAATCGACCTTGCCCGTCCCAAAGATCGAGATTAGCATGAAAATCTCCCGCTATTTCTTCTCCTAATAGGTGCCGTATCGTTTTAAAGGGAAAAGCTCCTGCTAAATCGGCCCCGCATCGGCAAATAGTGCGATTCGAGCGAAGTTAACGGGAGGTTTTCCTTTTCATTTGGCCAGGAAAGGGAAAATCGGCCGATTAGCGGGAGGTTTTCCAGTAATCACCAGGATGCAGCCGGGTATCGGAAGCTGCCTCTTCGATCACCCGAACGCAGCCGGGTATCGGAAGCTGCCTCTTCGATCACCCGGACGCAGCCGCGTATCGGAAGCTGCCTCTTCGATCACCCGGACGCAGCCGGAAACGGAACCCCTTGTAACGGAGGCCTATGCAAGCCCTTTCAAAAGCCGCGCCTATTTGTTATAATATTCTGAAAGATACTTATCGGGCATGGATCGTGACATAGCGAGACTTATCGAGGGGAAAGGTTGATGCGCATGGCAAACCGGAAGCCGAGCTACATGCAGCGCAGGAACAAAAACGATGTGAACAAGAAAGCGATCGTTTGGGTCGCCTCCATTATCGGCGCGATCGTCCTGCTCATGATCGTGCTGCTCATCTGGAATCCGTAAAAGGAACGGAAGCTCCGAAGGCATTCCGGATCCTTAGCGGAACCGAACGGGGCGAAAAAGACGATTCGGTTCCGAATACCGCTTTCGAAAAGCCGCCGCTTTCCCGCCGTAAAGGCGCAAAGCGGCGGCTTTTTTTGCGAACGCGTCTGCCGGGCGGCTTCGCTAATTCAGCCATTTGTACGTTTTGTGCGGATTCGTTTCGTCCGTTTGGGACGGCAGGCGCAGCGGCGCAGGGGAACGGTACGTTTCGGCCGGTATGCCCAGCTTGTCGCCGATGATCACCTTCGTTCCTTTCGGCACGAGGTCGAACAGCTCCTCCACGTCCGGCTTCAGCATGCGGATGCAGCCGAGTGACTTGTCTTTGCCGATGCTGGAAGGCTGGTTCGTGCCGTGTATCGCGTACAGCGTATCCGACAGCGTCATGCCGCGGCTGCCGAACGTACCGTTATCGCGCCCGTTCGGATTGCGCACTTTTTCGGTGATCGTAAATTCGCCGACCGGCGTCCGGTCTCCGCCGAGGCCGACCGGGTAGCTGCGCAGCAGCACGCCGCCGCTGACGAGCGCCAGCGTATGGGTCGTTCTATCGACCAGCACCGTCAGCGGCTCCGTTAACGCCTCCGCGGGCGCCAGCAGCTGCGATGCGGATCCGCTCGGCGAAGCGCCCGACGTCGGGGCCGGTACCTCCCGCTCGCTTGCTGCCGCCCCGGATTGCCGTTCCTTGCTCCATGCCTCGAAATAAGCCTTCATCGCGGGCGTATAGCCGGACAGCCAGTTGTCCGGGTAATTGCGGACGAGCCGATCGAGCGAATCCGGCGGTTTGCCGTTCGCCGACTCGTAGGCGGCCGCGGCCGACCGGACGACGAGACGCTGCAGCTGCGCGTTTTGCCAGCCGGCGTATTGGGCCGCGGGTGCCGCCGGATCGGCCGGCTCGCATTGGCACGTCCTCGCGTCGTAATACGTCAGATGCGCGCCGGCCGCCGTGTTCGAATGCTCCGCGAGCGCGATCGGCTTGGCGGGAACGGGCCATACGAGCCATTTCCGGCCGCCGCTCCATACCGGCTCGGCGAGCAGCAGGGATTCGGCCTTCGTTTGCGCCTTATCCTGAAACCGGGCGAGCAGCTCGCCGATTTGCGTCGTCCGGTTCGCCCCCGAGGCGTCGGAGACGGCGTAAACGACGTCGAAGCCGTCCGGCGCAATTTCGGAAGCCGCCAAAGGGAACGATACGCCTCCGCGATCCGGCCCGTTCGCCTCGGCAGCCGCCTCCGCAGCCGAATGCAGGTCGGACCGGATCGGAATATGGCCGCCCAGCAGCAGCAGCAGGGCGACGATCGCCGTTTTCCATTTGGCGGGTTTCCGCTGCACCGCCCGCTCTTCCTCCGGCTGTTCCCCGTCCGCCGCCCGATCCGGCTGGGCCGGATTGCCGAAAACGGTCCCTTCCTCGAACGCTTGGTACACTTCTCCGGCTTGCGCGAAGCAATAGTTCGCCTTGCCGACTTCGCCTTTGGCCATATATTGGCGGCCCAGCAAATACCAGGCCATTTTGTTGTTCGGATGCTCTTTAATATAGTTTTTCAAATATCCGGGATCGTCCGGCGGCGTTTCCATCCGGTTCCCTCCTGTTCGCAGCCTTGCGTTCGGCCACCCGCCATAGACGCAAAGCCTGCCCTGTTCTACCTTGTATATCGGACGCGCGGCACCCGTTTTGAAGGGATGCGGCGAAAATGGGCCTGCGGAACGATCGCCGCCCGCGGTTGTCCGGGAAAAAGAAAGAAGCCTGTCGAAACGACAGACTTCCTGACGCTATGTCCAAGGTTCGGCCGGCTTTACGATTTCGCCAGCTTCTCGCGCAAAATGACCGTTCGCGTCGCATCGTGCCACTGCACGTCCAGCCCGAGCTCCTCGGCGAAAAACCGCACCGGCACGTATGTCCGGTCTTCCTTGATATAAGGCGCCGCGTCGATCTCTTTCGTCACGGGCGCTTCCCCGTTGGCCGTCTTTTTCAGCTCCGGCTTGTCGATCGTCAGCTGAATCGTCGTGCCGTTTTGGCTCAAGCTTACGTTCCGCTCGCCCGTCTGCGCGTTTTCGTCGAATTTAACCTCGAAGCCGAGCGCTTCCGCAATGATCCGGACCGGCACCATCGTACGGCCGTTTACGATTTCCGGCTGCGCGTCGAATTCGATTTTGCCGCCGCCGTATGCCACTTTCACGTCCCCGTCCGCCGCAATGCCGGCCGGAAGCTCGTAAAAAGCGATTTTGCGGATTTTGTTATTGTAGGCGTCGGCGACAAGCAGGCTCCCGTCGCCAAGCACGACCACGTCCGACGGATGATGCAGCTCCGCGTTCCGTTCCGTGCCGTCGGCGCTTCCCTCATAGCCGTTCTTTTCCCCCGCCACGGTGCTGACGACGCCGTTCTTCAAATAGCGGATCGAATGATTCAAGCTGTCCGCGATCAGCAGCCCTCCGTCTTTCGTGACGGCGAGCCCTCGCGGAAAGTTGAACTTCGCTCCGGCCGCCGTCCCGTCGGCGAAATCGCCGGTCACGTACAGCTCCGATTTGCCGTATTTCACAGCCGTGCTGCCGGCTGCGGTCGAAACCGTATTCGCCGCGAGATCGATGTAGCGGATCAGCTGGTTGCCGGAATCGCTGACGTACAAATTGCCTTTGGCGTCGATCGCGAGACCGGTCGGTTCGTTGAACTTCGCGGCGGATAACGGCCCGTCGGCATAGTCGCCCGCCGGCACGTATTGGCCCGGCGCCACCTCGACGGCCCGTTTGGAAGGCGCGTTCAGCGTCGATACCGTGCCGTCCGGCGCTATTTTGCGAATCGAGTGGTTTAACGTATCGGCCACATAGACGGTCCCGTCGGCGGCGACGGCAACGTCCTGGGGCGAATAAAACGCCGCCTCCCTGCCTTTGCCGTCTTTGCTGCCGAGCACGCCGTTTCCGGCCAGCGTCGTCACGTTCCCGCCCGCGTCGATTTTGCGGATGGCGTGATTTTTTTCGTCGGCAACGTATACGTTGCCTTTCGCGTCGGCGGCCAGCCCTTTCGGCTGCTGGAACACCGCCGTCGCCGCTTTGCCGTCGAGCAGCGCTCCGATCGGGTAATTGTAAGCATCCTTGCTGATCGTAATGCCGGCGAAAGTCGATACGTCGCTCCCCGACATTTGGCGGATCAAATTGCTGCGGGCGTCGGCCACGAGAATCGAACCGTTCGGCATCGGCAGCAGGCTCCAAGGAGCCCGGAACGTCGAATCCGCCGTTTTGCCGTTCGTCTCGCCCAGCTCCCCCTTGCCGGCATACGTCGACACTTGCGCGAGAATTTGGCCTTCCCCGCCGACTACCGCTTTATCGATACCGGCCCCGAAAGCCGTCGTTCCGCCCAGAAGCAGCGTCGCTGCAAGCAGCGGTACGATCGTTCGCTTCAATGTTTTTTTCATCGGCTTCTCCTCGGTAACTGTTAAATTCAATAAAAGAACATGCGAGTGGGCGCAAGCAAATGCACCAAAACGCGAAGATCGCTCTCATCTACCACATTGTCTTGATCGAAATCAAACTCGTACCCTTCTTTAAACAAGTTCTGCGCAAACCATACGAGATCCTTCAAGTTAAAATTTGGGTCCATATCGGCCAAATCCGGCCGTTTCAAGGACGCCACTTTCAGCTCGTATGTATCCGCTCCTTTATTCTCGGACGGGCCCGTCTGAATCACCTTCGGCACGTCTCCGAACCGTACGGCGGTCGAATACGAATAATCGGCTTCCGAAAACTCGTAAAAAGTGGCGACTCCTTCGTTATTGGTATAAGCATAACGCGGATCGAAACCATAGGTTTTCTCGTATACTTTCACATCCGACAGCGATGCGGGCTGAACGGGCAGTCTGGCATCGGAAACCAATCGGACGGTTCTCCAGCGGTCCGGGGAAATACCGTAGCGGCTAAAATAAGACTCTTCCCAGTAGTGAAGCAGCGTAAGGCGATGATTTTCCTCTCCGCCTTCCGTCGCTTTCGTCACATCCAGCACGATTTCCATGGGCTTGTAATCGAACGGGTCGAAGGAATCATGTTGCACGAAATACATGTTGTTTCCCCAGATCAACAAAGGAGAAAGGCGTTCATCCAGCCGGTATAACGCCGTATCGAGAGAGTAGGGCCAGTCTTGTTCGGGATCGATGACGACTTTCACGATAGGACGTCCTTCCGGCTCGAATCCGATCATCGACGTATCCGCTTTGCCGCTTGATTCGCTATCCGACATCACCAGAAATTTCGGGCCGTCCTTGGCTATAGGAACGCTCCGGAAAATGATTCTGCCGTTGGCGTCCAACCTTCCGGACGACCATAGGCTGCTGTTTTTCTCGACGAGTTTGACGAAATCGTTCGCATGTTCGCCCGAGTCTACGAAAATGTCGTAAAGGAGCGGTCCTTCCGCACCGTACGGGTACTCCAGCTCGATGATGTCGGGATAATTGCCTCCCCCGTAATACGAATATTCCAGCGCCCCGCTTCGTTTTACATACGTCGCGGAAGCTTCCGATACGAACGAAACGATTCCGATATCGAGTACGGCTTCGCCGGCTGGCAAAGTAATCGCGGTGGCGAGCTTATATCCGCCGGCTCCCCCCGCTATTTCTTCCATATAGGCGGCCGAAGCGCCCTCCAAACCGTAAGTGACTATCGCATGCTGCCCCGTATATACGGTAATATCGACCGTATCGTTCGCGTTCCCGGGCAGTGCGATCGTTCCCGACACGAAGCAGCTGGTCGTGCCGGCCGAGCGGTTATAGACCGAGACATAGACGCTTTGCCCCACGCTCTCGCACGACACGGCCGGCGAGGGCGCGGCATTCGCAACATCGGCTTGCATAAGCCCGACCAAGGGGACGAGCCCCAAGGTCAGGATGACGATCATAAGGACGGACAGCTTTTTATACATCGTTTTTATCATTGCAGTGTCCCCGCATACGGCGTAATTGTGAAATCGATCGACGACGGATCAAGATGCAGGCCGGTAAGCGGCTGCCCGTCTTTGCTCACGATTTTGACGCTCTTTATTTGGATCTTGCCCCCGGTAAGCCCTTCGATAACGCCGTACAGGCGGAAAGGAATTTGCACCAAAATCTTTTCGCCCTGGAATCCCGGTACGTTCCCCGGATCGGAAGCGGCGCTCGCAAAGTTCGTAACCACGTAAGTCAGCTCGACTTCGTTCCCGGTTTCGGTCTCTCTGAACTGGAGGCCCATGGCGCTTTCGCTGTGTTCCTCATCGAAGACGAATCCTTCGCCATGGTCGGTGTATGCCGGAACCCCTTCGCCCGGAATTTCCAAATAGTCGTCGAAGGTCATATGAAGCTCGACGGCGTAAAATTCGTCCTCGGGATTCGGAAAATCGCTCATCACGACGTTCAGGGCAAATCCGACGTTGCCGAGGTCCACATCCGGCGCGATTTTCAAACCGACTCTTCGCTGCGACTGGGAAGCGGGCTCCTGCAAATCGATCGAGCCTTTGATCGCATTCGCCGACTCGTTCCCCGCCGCATCCTTCAGCATCATATAAATGGATTTCAAACCGTTTCCGTCGCTATGGATCGTATACGGGATCGGACTCGTAAACGGCTGCCAATCGCCGGTGAACGTGCCGGTTTCCGATACTTGATAGTAGGCGATCGTCTCCGTGCTTTGAACCGTCAGCGAGACTCCGCGGCTCGTCGTCGTCCCGGGCGTTTCCCCGGTGCCTTGGATCGAAAGCGTCCCGGTCGGGCGCACCGTATCGATCCAAACGTTCGGCACGACTTTCGCGTCGCTTGCGTTGCCGGCGCGGTCCTCGGCGACGAGCAGCAGCGTATGCGTCCCGTCGGCCAGACCGAACGGAATCGTTACGTAATCCGATTCGCCCGTTCCCCGGCCTTTGGCCGTTCCGATCGTTTCGCCCGTATGCTGCGACATCAACCGAATCGTCGCCTCGGCTTCCGCCCTGACTTTGATTTCTTGCGGTCTGCCCGCGCCGAATACGGAAGACCAGTTCGGATCGACCTGCGGAGCGGCCGGCTTCTGCGTATCGAGCACGTACGTCACCGTCTTCGTCGTCGTATTGCCCGCCCGGTCGGCGGCGGTCACATTAAACGTATTGACGCCTTCCGTCAAATCCGCGACCGTAAAGACGACGTTCGTCGTACCGAGTCCCGTTATCGTCTCTTCCGGCGTCGCCGAGTCGCCTCTGTACAGGCTGACGACGGTGCCTTGGGCGACCTGCGCTTCGATCGATTGCGACGGCGAGTTGACGTAATTCGTATCGCCGGCCGGGTGGACGATCGCAAGCGTCGGCGCGGACGCGCTGTATACGAACGTGACGGACAGCGCCTGCTCGTTGCCGGCCTTGTCGGTCGCAACTACCGTAAAGGCGTTGTTTCCTTCGGCCAAATCGGTTACGGCAAATTCGACGAGCTCCGTTTCGCCGAGTCCCGTTTTCGTTTGCAGCGGCTCGGTCGTTCCGGACTTGAACAGCCGAACTACGGCGCTTTGCTCCGCCTTCACCCGGATCGTTTGCGTTTTGCCGTTCACGTGGACGACATCGCCCGTCGGGCTTACGATCGCCAGCCCGGGCTTCTGCGTATCGAGCACGTACGTCACGGTCTTCGTCGTCGTATTCCCTGCCGCATCCGCCGCGGTCAGCTTGAACGGATTCGTTCCTTCGGCGAGCGTTACCGGGAAGGTTACGGCCGCATCGGGGCCGAATCCGGTCTTCGTCGCAAGCGGCTCCGTCGAGCCGTCCTTAAACAGCTTGACCGTCGAGCCTTGTTCGGCGTACACCGAAATTTCCTGGGCAATACCGTTCACCGTTGCGTGCTCTTCTCCCGGATGGACGACCGTAAGATCGGGAGGCGTCTGATCGACCGGCGTTCCGCCGTCTTCGCCGTTTCCGCCGCCCGTATTCCCGCCGGAGCCGGTATTGCCCCCCGTATTGCCTCCCGTATTTCCGCCGGTATTGCCTCCGGCGCCTCCGCCGGCATTCGAACTTCCGCCGCCGGCGCCCGGCAAGTTTTGCGACATTTGCTGCTGCTGCTCTTTGTTGCCCTTCAGCTGGCGCTCCCGTTCGGCATTCAGCCGGTCCAGCAGCGCCTGGTTCTGGCTTGCTTTCATAAGCTGCATTTGCTTGTCCTGCTCTTGCTGCAGCTGAAGCTGCCGGTTAATTTCCTGCAAACGGTCCGCTTTCTGTTTTTGAACTTGCGGATCCAATCCGACCGTCGGATCGAACGGCTTGACGTTTTGCAAATCGATCGGATCGCTTTTCGTATTTTGGTTCGCCCGATTGATCAGCTCCTGCACGTCGCTTTCCGGGAGCTTTTTCGTTTCGATCGCTTCCTTGGCGATGTTCGCGATCAGGTTCGTCAAGTTTTCGCCGAACTGCCGCTGCACATCGGGGGTGCCGAGCGTAAGACCGTTGCCCGAATCGCCCGGCTTCCTGCCGGTTTCCAGATCCTGCACGAATTGCTCGTTTTCTTCGCGAATTTGCTGGATTGAAGTAAGCAAGGCTTGTATGACCGACGGCGAAGCGTTCGAGACGAACGACTTGATATCGACCGGCATTACGTTGTCGGCCATGCCGGCTTCATCGCCGGGCAGCAGTTGGATTTGTTGCCCCGGAAAAATTTGCGCCGAGTCGCTGTTCGTCGAAGTCGACTCCAGAACGCCGGACGTCATCATCGCGTAAATCTGGCCGAGCTTCGTTTCGACATAACCGTTCGAGCCGCGGACGCTCATAACGGCCGTCGGCGTTTCGACGGCGAATTCGTCGTCGGCGTTGACGAGCTTTTTCACCTTGAACCAAAGCGAGCCCGCCCACATTTTCAGCTTCGACTTTTTGCCGCCGTTGCCCGATTCGAGCAGCGACGATATGTACAGCTCGGTATTCGGTCCGATCGTCACTTCGTCGTCCATGTCCACGACTTTCAGGACGATGCTGGAGTCGGCCTCCGTCCGAATATGGTCGCCCTGAGACAGACTCATATCGGCAAAAGCGCGATACTCCGCCGAGCCCCCCGCTTTCGTGACCATAACGGTGCCTTCGACGCCGGAAACGATCGCCGCCCGGCTCTCCTTCGCCATGGCGGCGCCGGACAGCAAGCCGGACAGCAGGCTGAAGAGCATCGTCAAGCATAGCGTTAGGGCCAACACGTTTCTCTTCTTCATTCTCCCATTCCTTCCTCCCCATATATCAAAGCGAATAGCTGTGTCATAAAGCCGTTTTTTCGGCGTGAACCTGATAAATCGTTACCGGCAATTCCTTCCCTTTTACTTTGATTTCGCCCATGCTTTCGATCTCGAACAACTGGCCGACCCGCTCGTAAATAGGTTCGCTGATCAAAATTTGTCCAGGCTTGGCGTTCGATTCGAGCCGCGCGGCCAAATTGACCGTATCGCCGATGGCGGTGTAGTCGAGACGGAGCTCCTCGGAGCCGATATTGCCGACGATCGCCGGACCGCAATTGATCCCGATGCCGAACCGGACCGTAAAGCCGAGCTTTTCCATGAGCCGCTGTTCGAGCGCCGCCGTCTGTTTTTTCATCTCGAGCGCGGCCCGGACCGCCATCTCGGCATGATTGTCGTATCGGACCGGCGCGCCGAATATGGCCATAACGCCGTCCCCGATAAATTTGTCGAGCGTGCCGTTATATTTGAAAATCGCCTTCGTACAGACGTCCAAATATTCGTTCAAAAATTGAATGACCTGCTCCGGCTCCAATTTCTCCGACAGCGTCGTAAATCCGCGTATGTCCACAAACATAAGCGATATGTCCATTCGTTCGCCGCCGAGCTTCACCTCTTCGCCGGTCGCGAGCATTTGCTCCACGACCGCCTTCGGCACGAAGCGGCCGAAAATGCCCGTCACGCGGTTCCGCTCGCGGCGTTCTTCGAGGTAATGGCTGACGATCGACCATACATAAGTCAATATAATGGCCAGCAGCGGATAAAAGATCGGTATGTATACGTGAGCCGCTTCGTTCGCGACGATAAATACGGCCATATAGCCGACAAACAGGACGATGAACACAACGAGCGCGGTTTTGCCCTTGAACCGGTTGAACAATAAAGCGGCGAGCAGCGAAACGAGCGCGATGATGCCGATGCCGAGCGGTTTTCCGACCTCGTACCAAAACTTGTTCTCGATGATCGATTGCACCATGTTCGCATGAATTTCGACGCCGAACATTTTGATCGTCTTGCTCACCGGAGTCATATATTCGTCCTGCAGCCCCGTCGTAAACGGACCGATCAGCACGATATCGTTCTCGAACAGCCTCGCGTCGATTTTGTCGTTCAGGACGTCGCTGAACGAAAACGAATCGTAGCCCGTCTTCAAATCTTTTTCCTGCCGGGGAGACGTATAATATTGCGTAATGACCTGGTTGCGGTCGTTCACCGGAATCGGCTTCGTTCCGCGGTACCATTTCCGCTCGCCGGCGTCCCAGCGCACTTTGTTCGCATCGTCCAGCGCGAAATTGGCGAGCTTGACGCTGAACGCTTCGATAACGCCGCCGTTTTGTTCCGGCAGGCCGACGATCAGCCTTCTCACCTTGTCGTCGCTGTCCGGAAACACGTTCACGTGCGCGAGCCGGCTGCGGGAAGCGCCGATCGTCGCGGCGGGCACCTCGATCCGGTCGTACTCCAGCAAACGGTCCCCCTTCTGCTTGGCGGGAAAGTTGAAATTGACGGGCAGAACGACGTTGTCGTATTTGGCTATGACTTCCGCAAGCGCCTGATCCTGCTTCGGGTCTTTGCTCGGCTCGGGGATCATGACGTCGAGACCGATCGCCTTCGCCTTGCCTTGCTCCAGCTTTTCGATCAGCCTGGCGTATACGGACCGGTCCCACGGGAACTGGCCGATGGCGTCCAGCGATTTCGAATCGATTTTAATGATTTTGATGCGCGTATCGGGCTCGCGCTGCATGACGACTTTGGAACCGAGCGCATCGCGCAGCGGATTTTCGATATAATGGAACGAACCCCCCGTCCCGGTCGTATACGTCAGCACCGAAAACAAAAAAATGGCCAGCATGGCGATGGCCGTCGTTTTCCAGTTCTTTTTGCTCATCCGATTCCTCCTCGGCGTCTTCCGCACGTCCTTCGGGAAAAGTGCGTACTTCCCCCCTCCCCTCATCTATTGTAAGACGAGGAACTATAGATAGCAACGATAGATTGCGCGATTTGTCGATCGAATCCGGTTCTTTTTCGGGACTTTCGATGCGAATCCGGGAAGGCGGAATACGGCCTTCCGCAATAACGACGTAGGCCTTCGGTTTTGGCAGCGCTTCCGGATTTTTCAAGGGCGACCCGTACATGCCGCTTCCGGCATACGGCTTACGTACCCGGCGAACGCGATTGACGCCAGCGTGCGGAGGTTGGAATGACAAAAAAACCTTCTCCATTCCGGAGAAGGTTTCGTCGCATATCGATTTATTTTTAGTTGAACGGAGCGTCGGCGATTTTGATCGAGTCCGTCGGGCAGCCGTCCAATGCGTCCTGCATGTCGTCGTACAAATCTTCAGGAATTTCGGTAACGCCCCGGTTGTTGTCGCCGTCGTAAATCACTTCCGCCAATCCTTCATCGTCGTAATCGTAAATGTCAGGGGCAGTTGCGCCGCATGCGCCGCACGCGATGCATGTCTCTTTATCTACCCACGTGTACTTGGCCATGAATGATTCCTCCTCAATTTATAACTCTATTGTCCACTATAATACAAAACTTCGCAAAGTTCAAACGGATTATGAACGCAAAACACCCTTATCCCGAACGGAAAAGTCGACAAAATCGGACGATGAAATCGACGACCTCGTCCGGCTCGTCCACGTTCAGCACGGATACACCGTCCGGATTCGGGTACGCCCGCAGCGTTCGCATCCGATCCGTCGTCGCGTATGCGACCACGTTCGGGCCGGCCCGTTCGAGCGCCTCCGCCTGCCGTTCGTCGCGAAACACGACGATTTTCGGGTGCGGTTCGGCCTTGAACCCTTCGACGACGATCAGGTCGTAGCCGGTCAAGCCCGACGCCGCCTCGGCGAGCCCCGCGTCCGGTTCCGTCCTCTCGATTTTGACCGTGCGCCCGCGCGAGACGACGACGACCGCATCCGCTCCCGCTTCCGCATAACGTCCCGAATCCGTCCCCTCCGGCTCCCGGTAATGATCGTGCCCGTCGTGCTTGATGACCGCGACTTTCCAGCCGGACCTCCGCAGCGAACGGACCGCGTGCACCGCCAGCGTCGTCTTCCCGCTGTCCGAATATCCGGCGAAACCGATGATCGGCGTCGTGCGCCCATTCATTCGTCCAGCCCCTTCTCGCGCAAATGATCCATCTGCAGCGACGTGCCCCTTCGTTTATGGTTGCGAATCCAGGCCGAAGGATCGTTTCCGACCATGCCCGCGGTCAAAATGGCGTCTTCCCCGTATTTGTCGCGGATACGGTCCATCGCCTTGTTCAGCTGCTCCTTTTTCGGATGCTTCTCGTAATCGAACAAATCGAGCTGGATCGGCGCCGACTGTTTCGGCTGCAGGCTTTGCAGCGTGACGCCGAGCAGCCGCACCGGCTTTCCGTAGCCCCAATGCGCTTCGAACAGCCGGACGGAAAGCCGGTGAATCTCGTCCGCGTTTTCCGTCGGCACCGGCAGCGTATGCGCCCGCGTGATCGTCTTCATGTCCGGATCGCGGATCGTGATTTGCACGGTCGACGACACCAGCTTCTGCCTGCGCATGCGGCGCGCCACCTGATCGGACAAGTTGAGGAATACGCGGGAGATGTCGGCGGGCTCGGTTAAATTTTTCGGCAGCGTCGTCGTATGGCCGATCGATTTGCTCTGCTCCCGCTCCGGGTTGACCGGGGAATCGTCGATTCCGCTCGCGGCCCGTTTCAGCCACGAGCCGTACACGCCGAAATGTTTGACGAGCACCTGCTCGTCCGTCGCCGCCAGCTCCCCGATCGTCGAGATGTTCAGCTTGCGCAGCCGCTCCCCCGTCCGCGACCCGATGCCGTACATGTACGAGCACGGCTTGTCCCAGAGCAGCTTCGCCACATCGCGCTTGCGCAGCACGGAAATGCCGTTCGGCTTCTTCATGTCCGACGCCATTTTCGCCAGCAGCTTGTTCGGCGCGATTCCGATCGAGCACGGGAGCCGAAGCTCGTCGCGGATGCGGTTCTGGATCAAGGTCGCGATTTCGAGCGGAGTGCCGAACTGCTTGGAGCCCGTTATATCGATAAAGCATTCGTCGATGGACATCGCCTCGACCAAAGGCGAATAGTTGTAAGCGATCTGCATGAAACGACGCGAAAATTGCCGGTACAGGTCGAAGTCGGGCTGCAGCACGATCAAGTCCGGACACAGCTTCAGCGCTTCGCGGATATGCATGCCCGTCTTGACGCCCTTCGCTCTCGCCGAATAAGACGAGGTGACGATAATGCCTTTGCGCAGCTCGATGTTGCCGCCTACCGCAAGCGGCTTGCCCTTGTATCGCTCCGGCTCTACCGCCTCGTGAACGGAGCAGTAGAACGCATTCATGTCGATGTGCAGAATGACCCGGCCGTTTTTCGGATAAGCGTCGTCCCGATTCGCTTGCTCGGACATGGTTGCTTGCCTCCGCTTTTCGTTCGATATGCACGTACTAAATGCGTTACCCTCAGCATACGACTTTTATGAAAACACTTCAACATCGCCCCGGAAAAATGCTATAATGAAAGGAATGCAACGCGGCTATACGCTTCATGAATGCGGAGGAGGACGTACGATGGCAACCCCTGTAACCATTTTCGACACGACCTTGCGCGACGGCACGCAAGGGGAAGGAATCAGCCTTTCCGTCGAGGACAAATTGAAAATCGCCCAGAAGCTCGATCAATTGGGCGTTCATTATATTGAAGGCGGCTGGCCCGGCAGCAACGGCAAAGACATCGAGTTTTTTCACCGCGCGAAGGAGCTCCGTTTGGCCCATGCGAAAATTACCGCCTTCGGCAGCACCCGGCGCAAAGATTCGAACGCCGAAACCGACCCGAATCTGAACCGGCTGATCGAATCCGGCGTATCCGTCGCGACGATTTTCGGGAAATCGTGGGACTTCCACGTTCACACCGCCATTCAAACGACGCTCGACGAAAACCTGAACATGATTTACGACTCGGTCCGTTACCTCAAGAGCCGGGGACTCGAAGTCATTTACGATGCCGAGCATTTTTTCGACGGCTACAAAAACAACGCCGACTATGCGCTCGCCACGATAATGAAAGCCGAAGAAGCCGGCGCCGACTGGATCGTCCTGTGCGATACGAACGGCGGTTCGCTGCCCTCCGAAGTATCGGAAATCGTCGCCCATGTGTGCAGCAAGCTGAAAACGCGCGTCGGCATTCACGCCCATAACGACTGCGAGCTCGGCGTCGCCAACAGCCTGGCCGCCGTTCAGGCCGGAGCGCGCCAGGTGCAGGGGACGATCAACGGCTTCGGCGAACGGTGCGGCAACGCGAATCTGTGCTCCGTCATCCCGAACCTGCAATTGAAGATGGATTACAGCTGCATTTCCGAGGAACAGCTGCAAAGCTTGACGACGGTCGCCCGCTACGTCAGCGAAATCGCCAACGTGAACATGCCCGTCAACCAGCCCTACGTCGGCGCGGCGGCATTCGCCCATAAAGGCGGCATCCACGTCTCGGCCATTATGCGCCACGCGAAAACGTACGAGCATATCGTGCCGGAGCTCGTCGGCAACAAGCAGCGCATCCTCGTGTCGGAGCTGGCCGGTCAAAGCAACGTGCTCGCCAAGGCGCAGGAAATGGGTCTCGACATCAGCAACGAAACGAACCAGACGAAGCATATTATCGAGAAAATCAAGGAGCTCGAGCATCAAGGGTATTCGTTCGAAGGAGCCGACGCCTCGCTGGAGCTGCTGCTGCGGCGCGCGTTCGGCGATGCCGAGGACATTTTCGCCGTCGAGTCGTTCAAGCTGATCGTAGGCAAAAACGGCGGGGCGTCCATTTCGTCCGAAGCGATCGTCAAGCTGCAGGTGAACGGCGAATCGGTTTACATGGCCGCGGAAGGCAACGGCCCCGTCAACGCGCTCGACAACGCGCTGCGCAAGGCGCTCGTGCAGTATTATCCGGACATCGAGCAGATGCATTTGTCCGACTATAAAGTGCGCGTCATCAACGAGAAGGACGCGACCGCGGCCAAGGTGCGAGTGCTGATCGAATCGACCGACTTCGACAATACGTGGAGCACCGTCGGCGTCTCCGAAAACGTCATCGAGGCGAGCTGGGAAGCGCTGATCGACAGTATCCGGTACGCGCTGATCGGCAAGACGAGAGTGGCCGGCCAGCCGGTTGCGTCCGAGCGGCTCGGCATCGTCAACCATTAAGGCCTCCCGATACTTAAAGGCGAGAGAAGCTTCGCCGAAACAAAAAGCTGCCTGGAACGGTCCGGCCGTCCAAGCAGCTTTTTTTTCGTTGTCCTGCCTCAAGATTCGATCAGTCGCTTGATCCGTTTCTCCAGCTCGTCCGGATGCAGGACGCCGAACCCTTCCTTGATAACCCCGTTTTTGTCGACCAAAAACGTCATCGGGATGCCGGTCACGCGGTACAGCTCGCCTACCTTGCCGTCGGAGTCCAGCAGCACCGGAAATTTGAAGTCGAAATGCCGCACGAACGATTTGACGTTGTCCATCCGGTCGCTTTCCGTCATATTGACCGCGTAAAAATCGATCTCTTCCTTATAGGTGTCGTACAGCCGCTTCAAATCCGGCGCTTCCAGCTCGCACGGTCCGCACCACGAAGCCCAAAAATTGACGAGCAGCGGCTTCTCCCGCGATCCGCCGACCTCGTAGACGTTGCCGTCCAGCGACGACAGCTTGAAGGCGGGAGCCAAATAGTTCGGCTTGGGCGCCGCTTCTTTGGGCGCGAACGTCAGAAGGTCCTTCCAGGCGATATTTTGATAAATCGCGAAGCCGGCCAGCACGAGTACGGCCAGCACGACAATGACGTTTCTTTTCATAACCGTTTCCTCTCTGCGAACTCGGTCGCGCGTCGGCTGTTGTCGAATAGGTTGCTTCCTTTATATTATCGTCTTTTTCGTCCGATTTCCATTCCTTCGTTCGGCGTTCGGCGTACATTTTGCCAGCCGTCCCCCGAATGGCGCTTTCCCGCGCGGGTCATATTAACGGTACAACGACGGCAGAGGAGATGCCAATGGAAAAAATAAAATCCCGCAAATTGCCGATTTCGTTCCAAAGCGACATCGACGCGGACGACGGACCGAAGCAGGCGTCCGGCGGCAAAGGCGAAGCCGATTCCGGGTCGAAGGGACGCATTTGGGAATTTATCGCCATCGCCACCGTGCCGATGGTGCTTGTGCTGGGCAACTCGATGCTCGTCCCGATTTTGCCCGACATGCAGCAAATACTCGGCATCAGCAAATTTCAGAGCAGTCTGGTCATAACTTTATTTTCGTTCGCGGCCGCCATCTTTATCCCCGTTCTCGGCTATATGTCCGACCGGTTCGGGCGAAAGGCCATCATCGTTCCTTCCTTGATCGTATACGGAGCCGCCGGCATATTGGCGGGATTCGGCGCGGTTTGGAAATCGTACGCGGTCATTATCGCCGCCAGGGCGATCCAGGGACTCGCCGCGGCGGGAACCGCCCCGATCGCCATGGCGCTCGTCGGCGACATGTACAAGGGCGGGACGGAAAGCAAGGCGCTCGGCTTGACCGAGGCGTCGAACGGCGCCGGCAAAGTCGTCAGCCCGATCATCGGCTCGCTGCTCGCGCTGATCGTCTGGTACGCCGCCTTTTTCGCCTTTCCGCTTTTTTGCGCGCTGTCGCTCGTCGCCATCCTGTTTTTGATCAAGGAGCCGAAGCGGGACAAACAGCCGCAAAAGCTGAAGGAATATATCGGCGGCATTCGCGAGACGTTCCGCAAAAAAGGCCGATGGCTCGTCACGTCGTTTTTCGCCGGCTCGCTCGGGTTGTTCATTTTGTTCGGCGTGCTGTTTTATTTGTCCAACGTGCTGGAGAAAGATCCGTACAACATCGACGGCGTCATGAAAGGGCTCGTGCTCGCCATCCCGCTGCTCGGCATGGTGACGACCTCTTATATTACCGGCAGCGTCATTAAGAAAAACGGCATTCTCATCCGCTGGCTCATGAACATCGGCCTCGTCATGATGACCGTTTCGCTTTTCGCGTCGATCTTCTTCTTTAAAAGCCTGTACCTGTTCATCGGACTGCTGACGGTGAGCAGCATCGGCACCGGGCTGCTGCTTCCGTGTCTCAATACGATGATCACCGGCTCGGTGACGAAGGAAGAACGCGGCATGATTACGTCGCTGTACAGCAGTCTTCGCTTCCTCGGGGTTGCCGCCGGCCCTCCGCTCTTCGGCTGGATGATGGGGGTGTCGGACCGGATCGTGTTCGTCTCGGTGTCCGTTATGTCGCTTGTGGCGCTCGGACTCGTGTTTTTTTTGATCAAGCCCGACAAGCAGGTAAACTGACGGGGAAAGGAAAAACCGCTGGAGAACGTTCCAGCGGTTCTTTAGTGCGCGGCTTTTGCCATCCGTTCGGCGGCGCTATTATAATGAAGGAAAACGACCGAAAGGGGCGACGCCGGTGCTGCGCATCGAACGAACCGTTCGCGAGGCGATGATCGATCACTGCCGCTCGAAGCTGCCCTGCGAAGCGTGCGGCGCGCTGTTCGGCCCGAGCGCGGACCGTCTTGCGCCGATTACGGCATGGGCGCCGATCGCCAACCGGGCCGCCGATCCGCTGACATCGTTCGCGTTCGACGGGCGCGAATGGATCGACTCGCTCTATGCCGCCGAGCGCGACCGGCTGAAGCTTCTCGGCCTGTTTCATTCGCATCCGCGCACGGCCGCGGCCCCGTCGGGCGAAGACGCATCCGCACAGCCGCCCGGTTCGCTCAGCTATTGGATCGTCTCCTTCGCCGCGCCGGACCGACCCGTCGTCGCCTCTTATATTTATGACCCGCACTCCGCCGAAGCCGGCCCGTTCGGCTTCCGCCGGGAACCTCATACAATCGTTTAGCGGCTTAAAAAATCGTACAAGTCGCCCAGCGTATGAACGTCTCTCCGCAGCGTTTCGGCCAGCAGGCATTTCCACAGCTGCGCCGTCATCCCCGCATCGTACAAGGCGTGATGGCGCCCGTTCGCTTCGATGCCGTAGTCGGCGAGCAGCGTGTCGAGATCGTAGCTGCCCCGCTTCGGCTCGAGCCGCTGGGCCAGTATCAAACAGTCGATAAACCGGTGGGACAAGTTCACCTTCGACGTTTTCCACAAAGCCGAATTTAGAAAATGTTTATCGTGGCCGCTGCCGTGCACGACAAGCACGCGGTGATTGACGAATTCCAAAAATTCTTTCAACACGACGATCAGCTCCGGCGCCCGCCCCGCCTCGTCGTTGTCGATGCCGGTCAACCGGACGACCGCATCCGGTATCGCCTTCTCCGGCTTCACGAGGCTGTAATACGACTGCTCCTCCAGCAGCTGCCCGCCGGTCATGCCGACCGCCCCGATCGAGATGATTTCATCGCCGTTATACGGGGAAAAGCCGGTCGTTTCCAGATCGAAGACGACCGTATCGAGCTTTTGCAGCGGAATATCGTACATGCTGTTTTTGCGCTGCTCCTTCATGACGGAACGAATAAAGGCCATTTGCTGCGCGCTTTGCGGATTGAACATCGAAGCGACCGCCGGCGTGATGCCGCCCATTTTGTACAAACGCCATAGCTTGGACATGTTGCTCATGCCGAACCGCCCCGTTTCCTCGGCGCGTGATCCGCGGTTTTTTGCACGGCTTTTCGGACGATTTGCTGCAGCTCCATTCCGGTTCGCAAGCACGATTTCAGGCGCCGTCTCGTTTTTTTCGTCAACGTTTCCGGATCGAGCATCCCCCGCGACGTATACAGCGTCCCTTCTTTCTCGTGCCGGGCGAGCGAGCGCAGCTCCAACGCGATCGTAAACGCTTCCCGCCACCGGTCGACCTCCCCGGCCCGCCGCGTTCCTTTCTCCCTCAGCCCGTCGAGCCGCTCGATCGTCGAGGAAGCCGATATGCCGTCGGCCAAAGCGAGCAGCCGAATTCCGTTGACGAGCGGAATGTAAGCGCCGTACTTGACGTCGAACGATCCGGCGTCCTGTCCGTACCGCTCGGTAATGATGTTGCCGAGCACGCCGAGCGTAATTTTGTGATGCAGCGTATTTTGCAGCATATGCTCCAGCATCGAAGGACGGTCCGCCAGCATGCGCATATAGTCCGCCCGGAGCTCCCGGGCAAGCCCGGCCTCGCCGTAAATGGAGCGCAAATCGGCGACCATGAGCAAATACCTCACGTTCTCCCACTGCGGGTCGTCCAGCCATTGCCGCAGCATCTCCGCCCACCCCGACTTCGGCTTGCGCCATTGCGCGTTCGTGCACAGCACGTTGCCCGGGCACGGCGGATAGCCGGCCGCCTGCAGCCACGCATGGACCCGTTCGGACAGCTGGCGAAAATACGTTTCCGCCTCTTCCTCCCGTCCCGCTTCCGGCTCGTCGTACAGCAGCGCGTTATCCTGATCGCTCCACAGCGTCTGCTCCATCCGTCCGGCGCTGCCGACGGCCACGAAGGCGTACGGAACGGGAGGCGTCCCGAACCCTTCGAGCCGCAGCGTTTGCTCCGCCAGCGAAATCGTGCCGGCAATGAGCCGGTCGTGGGCGGCGTTTACGCTTCTGTTCCATTCCAGCACATCTTCAAACAAGGAGGGCCGGAGCTCGAAGTGCATCCGGTCCCTCAAGCCGCGCAGCTGTTCGGTGCTCACGGCGTTATAAATCGATACGTCGAAACGTTCCATCCAGGACGGTTCCATTCGGAGTCACCTCCGCCGGTCCGATGCAAGGCGTCACACGACCAACGTTTCGTTGCCGGACTTTTTCATTTGCTCCGGGTAACCGTACGTACCGTGTTCGCTGATGTCGAGACCCATAATTTCTTCTTCTTCGGTAACGCGAAGCCCCATCGTTTTTTTCATGACCCACAAAATCCCGTAGGAAAGAACGAAGACGAAGACGAACGATACCGCGACGCCGAGCGCCTGAACGCCGAGCTGATGGAGGCCGCCGCCGTAGAACAGCCCTTCGCGGCCGACGCCGACGATTTCGACGAGACGCGGCGAAGCGAAAAATCCGGTCGAAAGCGAGCCCCATATGCCGGCGATCCCGTGAACCGAGAAAGCGAATACCGGATCGTCGATGCCCGCTTTTTCGAACCATTGCGCCGTGAAAAAGGTCAGCGTTCCCGCCACGAGACCGATGATGACGGCCGACCACGTTTCGACGAAGGCGCACGAGGCCGTGATGGCGACCAGCGCGGCGAGTACGCCGTTCAGCATGCTCGGAATGTCCGCTTTGCCGAAATAGAGCCACGATACGAGGAGCGCCGCCACGCCGCCTGCCGCGGCCGCCAGGTTCGTATTCATCGCGATGAAGCCGAAGAAGCCGTCGTTAACCGCCGTCAGCGTGCTGCCCGGGTTGAAGCCGAACCAGCCGATCCACAAAATGATGACGCCGAGTACGGAAAGCACCTGGTTATGGCCCGGAATCAAATTCGGCTTCCCGTCTTTATTATATTTGCCGAGACGCGGTTTGAGCAAAAGCGTCGCCGCCAGCGCGGCCGTAGCGCCTTGCAGGTGAACGACCGTCGAGCCGGCGAAGTCTTGCTTGCCGTGCTCCGCGAGCCAGCCGCCGCCCCAAATCCAGTGCGCGACGAACGGATAAATGACGACCGTAAACAGCACGCCGAAGACGAAGTAAACGGAAAGCTTGGCGCGTTCGGCGAAGCCGCCCCACGCGATGGCAAGCGCTACACCGACGAAGGCGAGCTGGAACAAAAACTTGATCGCGCCCGGAACGAGCGAGGCGGACAACGAGGCGAAATATTGCGTCGTCTGCTCCTCCGTTCCGTTAAAGAAAAAGCCGCCGAAGCCGATCAAGCCGTTGAGGCTGCCCCCGTCGCCGAAGGAAAGTCCGAAGCCGAACGCCCAGAAGGCGAGACCGGCAATGCCGAAGGTCAAAATCGTTTTGCCGGCGACGTGCCCGGCGTTTTTCATGCGGGTCGATCCGGCCTCCAGCAAGGCGAAGCCGGCCTGCATGAAGATGACAAGAATGGCCGCAAGCATGATCCACACGGAATCGACGGCCAAATGCAGCTGCCCCGCGGTCGGCTCGTCGGCGGCGAGCGCCATGGCCGGGAAAGCAAGCAGCATTGTCAGGCATAAAAACATGACCTTCTTCATTGCGAATTCCACCTTTTTGTGTTAGTTTTCATAACATTTTACGAATGCTTTAGTGCCATTATACGCGCGGCATCGGAAAAAGACAATATTTTTTTCGCGAAAATGTAAAAAATCCAAACATTCGATCGTTCAGAAGCCTATATCGTTCGTATTTTCAGAAACAATGTTACGTTTTCTCCCCCGTCCAACGTTCCCTTATTGCGCCTTTCCGGATGGAAGCGATCGCAAAAGCATGACGTTTGACTGTACGGTTTCGGATGGTTTATGATGAGGCTAGAGCGTCGAAAAGGTTGTAAATCGTTCAATTTGTCCATAATAGGGGTGACTGTCGATGGGGATATGAAAATGTACCGCATTGGGGAATTGGCCCGTCTGGCCGAAGTCAGCGCGCGCACGATCGATTACTATACGAAGCTCGGTCTCATCTTTCCCGAAAAACGATCGAAAACGAATTATCGGCTTTATACTGATGAAACCTTGGCTCGTTTGAAACGTATAGAAGTGATGAAGAAGGAAAAATACACATTGGATGAAATAAAGGCCAGCCTGGACCAATGGAAAAAAGTAAGCCAGGACGAGATGGTGACAGAAAAACTTACATCTCTCGAACTGCATTTGCGCCAGCTAGAGCGTGAAGTGAAAGAGCTTGGCCCGCTTCTCGACGATATGAAGCCGCGGCAGGCGAAGTATGCTTTCAAGACGATCGCGACGCAAAGCGCCGCCTGCATCGAGGCGCTGCTCCTTCTTCTGGGCAAAGGGCCGTTTATGTAACAAAGGAGGATGCCGACCATGTTGTTGTTTCACCCGATGGATTTTCTCATCCTTATCGCGTTCGCCGTCTCGATTTGGGCCCAGTTTCGCGTCAAAAGCACGTTCAATCGCTGGGCTCAGGTTGAAAACAGCAGCGGGATGACCGGCTACGACGCGGCCCGCCGCATGCTCGACCAGAACGGCTTGTACGACGTTCCGATCGAAGCCGTACCCGGAACGCTGTCCGACCATTACGATCCGATTCATCGCGTCGTTCGCCTGTCCGAGCCGGTCTATTACGAACGGTCGATCGCCGCCGTATCGGTAGCGTGCCACGAGGTCGGACACGCCATCCAGCATAAGGTGAACTACCCGATGCTCGTTGCGCGCCACCGGATGTTCCCGCTCGTCAACATTACGTCGGGCGTCGCGCCGCTGCTGCTGCTCGCCGGCTTCTTCTTCCAAATGTCCGGACTGTTGCTGCTAGGGATCATCTTTTTCTCCGCGGCCGTCGCGTTCCAGCTCATTACGCTGCCGGTCGAATTCAACGCCAGCAACCGGGCGCGGGAGCTGATGGTCGCCGAAGGGTTTATATCGAACGAGGAAGAACGGGGCGTCGCCAAAGTGCTGAACGCTGCCGCTCTTACGTATGTGGCCGCCGCGCTCATTTCGCTCCTCGAGCTGCTCAAATATATTATGATCTTTACGAACCGCCGGGAAGAGTGATCGGATTCCGACGGCAAATCAAAAAGCTTCCTCGCAAGGCGTCAAGCCTTTGCGCGGAAGCTTTTTTCGTTCCACTTTATCGAAGCCGAAAGTAGTCGAACAAAAACTGCTGGAACATTTCGGCGACAAACGGCAGCTTATGTCCCGACTTGCGGATCAGTCCGATCGTTCTCGTCACGTGCGGCTCCGTCACCTTCACCTTGACCGGCATGAGCGGGCTTATTTCGACGAGCGCCATTTCCGGCAGCAGGCTGACGCCCATGCCCGCGGCGACGAGGCCGCGGATCGTGTCCGTCTCTTCCCCCTCGAAGCCGACGATCGGCGTAAAACCCGCCTTGCGGCACGCGTCCCAGACGATCGTCCGCAGCGAGTAATTTTCGCTGAACAAAACGAACTGGTCGTGCTTCAGCTGCTCCAGCCGGATCGATTGGTAATCGGCCAGCACGTGGTTGCTCGGCAGTATGGCGTAGAGCTCCTCCGTCAGCACGATTTCGCCGGTGACGTGCTCGTTGTTTTCCGGAAAGGGCGATATGAACGCCATATCGACTTCGCCGCGAATGACGTCGCGAATCAAGCTGGAAAACGTCCCCATTTTCAGCCTGAACTTGACGTTCGGGTGATCTTTGCGGAAATCGGCGACGACCGACGGAATCAAGCTGATGCCGAGACTGTGCGGAAAACCGAGGCCGATTTCGCCGAGCTCGGGATCCAAAAATTCTTTGATTTCGCCGACCGCCTTTTCCAGCCCCGTCAGCAGCTCCTCGACCCGGGTCAAAAACAGCTTGCCGACCGGCGTCAGCTGCAAATTGCGCCCTTTCTGCACGAACAGCTGCAGCCCCAGTTCTTCCTCCAGCTGATGAATTTGCCGGCTGACAGCCGACTGCGCCACGTGCAGCTCCTCCGCCGCCTGCGTCACATGCTGCTTGCGCGCCACTTTCACGAAATATTGCAGTTGTCTTAGCTCCACCTTGTCCTCCTCCGGCACGCCGACGCGCGCGTTTCAGCTAACGGCGCCGCAGCAATGGCGCAAACAGCAAAAACCCGCCGATAAAGCCGCCGATATGCGCGTAAAAGTTAATTTGCGGAATGAGAAACGAATAAATGAAACCGACGACGACGACCGTAACGATCGTGGACGAAGATTGCTTGTCGAGCGCTCTTCGGAAAAAAAGCGAGATGAACAAATAAGCGGCGAAAACGCCGTAAATCGCCCCCGAGGCGCCGACGGATACGATCGTCTCTTCGCCCTTGTAAAACAGCGCCGTAGCCAAATTGCCGATAAAGCCGCTGCCCAAATAAAACAGCGCATATTTCCATTTGCCGAGCATCCGCTCGAGGGGCGGAGCGAACACGAACAGCGAGAAGCTGTTGAACAGCAAATGATCGAAGCCGCTGTGCAGGAAAATCGAGGCGAAATAGCGCCAATATTCGCCGGAGTACGGAAACTCGTTGAGCAGCGCCCCGAACCGGATGAGCGTCTCGTCGCTGCGCGTGCTGCCGTCGATTTCCATCCAGACGTACATGACGAGCTGAAGCGCCAAAATGGCGGTCGTAATCGGGTACCACCGGATATACTGGCGAAAATTTTCGTATCTTAAAAAAAGCATGGCGTACCTCCGCGCGTCCCGGAATTTCGTATACCAACTTTATTATCATACAACAGAGCACCCGGCAAAGCCAAATCGTTCCGCCGCCGACGAATATTGCGGGCGCACGGTGGAACCCTATTCCGAAAGGGGAGAAGACTATATGGCAAACGAAGCCAAAGCAAGCTTGACGGAGCATGCCGAGGAAGTCGCCGAACAGACGTATACTCCGTCCGGCAGTGCGTCTGCATCCGAGGTCGCCCGCGGGTTGGCCGAAACGCACGAGCAGGCTAACGACGCTTACGTGGCCGGCACGAGCGACGGAGCTTTCGTTCGCGAACGCGAGAACGAATCCGACCGAGGCGAATAACCGGAAAGTTGTCCCGCTGCGCGCAACAACAGGCATTCATAGTTCGGAGCCGATATACAAACGATAACGATGCAATAACATTATCCCTTCCGAACAGGAGTTGACGACTTGAAAAAAGCAGCAGCTTCTCTCGCATTGGCCGCAGCGCTGACGCTGTCCGCCGTTCCCGCCATGGCACAGGATACGACGACGACGACCGGGACAACGACGGGCACAACGACCGGTACGACTGGCACTACCACCGGTACAGGCACCACGACCCCGTATTCCGGCACGACGCCGGGCGTATACGGATCGATGCACAACCCCGCCTCCAACGGCATGACCAACACGGTGGGCACGACCGATACGACGACCGCTCCCGACGGCAACCGAGGCACGACCAACCGCTATTCGACTCGCGCCGCGCGCACCGGAACCGACGGTTATACGGTCGGCAACTATCGCGCTAATGCGACGAACGGCACGAATAATAACAACTGGAGCTGGCTCGGCCTGCTCGGCTTGATCGGTCTTGCCGGCTTGTTCGGTCGCGGACGCGAGCGAAACGACGTTTAACCGGCTGCGGACGCCCCTGCGGGGGCGTTTCTACATAAAAGAGGCTTTGCGTGCCGCAATCCATTGGACAATCGTTATGCCGTTCCGATATAATTAGAAAGGTGATTGTTAAAACTTTCTTAGACTGGTAGGAGGATGATTGTTCATGGCAACGTTCAAAGGCAATCCGATCACGTTGGTCGGTCCCCAGATCAAAGTCGGCGACAAAGCTCCAAATTTTACGGTTAATAAAAATTTGCTTCAGGAAGTGTCGCTGGCCGATTATGCCGGCAAAATCAAGCTGATCAGCGTCGTTCCGTCTCTCGATACGGGCGTATGCGATCAGCAAACCCGCCGGTTCAACGAAGAAGCGGCCAAGCTCGGCGACAACGTCGTCATCCTGACGATCAGCGTGGACCTGCCTTTCGCGCAAGCCCGCTGGTGCGGCGCGGCCGGCGTCGACAAAGTCGAGACGCTGTCCGATTACAAGAACAGATCGTTCGGACAAGCGTACGGCGTTCTTATTCAGGAATTCCAGCTGCTGATGCGCTCCATCTTCGTCGTGGACGCCGACGATACGGTCCGTTACGTCGAATATGTAGGCGAAATGACCGAGCATCCGAACTACGAAGCGGCCATCGAAGCGGTAAAAGCGTTGGCCTGATCGATTCGGTTACATACGCCGAAGCTTCAAGCGAGCGGTCAACAAAATAGCGGTCCGGGATTTGCGAGTCCCGGCCGCTATTTTTCGTGCGCAGCCTTTAGTTGCCGTCCGATTTGTACGCTCCGAGCTTTTGGTCGAGCAGCTTGAACAGTTCGATAATGGTCCTGTAGTTGGACCCGAGATCGCCGAGCGAACCGCGGGACGCCGAGTAAATATCGATCGCCGATTTTACCGGATTGATGGAGAATAATGTTATCGTTATATCTTGAGTCCGTCCAGTCATCGTTCGTTTCGTGACGACAATTTCCCCGACGTTTTTCACTTCGTGCAGCAGGGTATATTTCGGCAGCTTTTTGAGCAGCGAGATGACTTCCTCCCAAAGCTTGTCCTTCGGAAGCTTGTAATATCGGGTCTTGAGCGCCGGATCTCTTGCTTTGTCGCCCGTTACTTCGTGACTGCGGATAAGACCGACCAACATTCTCTTGAGCAAAAGCAAATCCCCCCCTGGTTCGTTTGCGTAATCTCATTATCGCGCTATACACCATATTATCATGCTTTTCCTTTAAGAAAAAGAGAAGTTAAACGTAATATATGGAGAAAAACGAAGCAAGCCGGTCCTGGACCGGCTTTCCGTTCGTTTTATGCGATCGTTTCGATGCGAACCTGCTCCAGCAGACGCTCCACATCGTCCGGCTCGACGTGGCCGGCTTGACGGTTCAGCGCGTTCGCCGTCCCGGCAGCGGTCGCCAGCGCCAGCGCCCGCTCGATCGGCTCGCCGGCCGCTAGTGCGACGGCCATGCCGGCGACGAACGAATCGCCGCTGCCGACCGGATTGACCGCGTCGATGCGCGGGGCGCGAATGCGGTACAGCTTTCCGCCGCAGCCCGCGAGCGAGCCGCTTGCGCCGAGCGTGACGACGACGCAGCCGATGCCTTGCTCCGTCAGGCGCCGCACGCAGTCGTGCAGCTCCGACTCCCGCTCCGGCTTCCGTCCGAGCAGCTTGTCGATCTCGTCCTCGTTCGGCTTGATGAAAGCCGGCTTCGCTTTGACGCCTTCGACGAGCGCCTCGCCGCTCGTATCGAGAAACGCCTCGGCCCCTTGCGCCTTGGCGATTTCGACCAATTCCGCGTACAGCGTTGCGGGTACGCCCTTCGGCAGGCTGCCGGAAAACGCGACGATAGCCGATTGCGCGGCCAGAAGCTTCACCTTCTCCTTCATCGCCTCGACGTGCGAGGCGGTCAGCGTCGGACCCGGCTCGAGCAGCTCGGTCGACGTCCACGCGCTCGCATCGATCATGTTCAGGCAGAGGCGCGACTCTCCCTCGACGCGAACGAAATCGTTCTCGATTCCCGCTCTCGTCAATTCGCGCACGATAAAATCGCCGTTGCTGCCGCCGACGAAGCCGGTCGCCTTCACCGCGCCGCCCAGCTGCTTCGCGACGCGCGCCACATTGATTCCTTTCCCGCCGGGCACGCTGATCATCTCGGCCACGCGCGACACTTTGCCGAGGGGAAACGAATCGAGCACGTACGTTTTATCGATCGCCGCATTCAATGTTACGGTCGTAATCAGTCCCATTCGTCGCCGCATCCTTTATCGTTCTTCTATAAATAGCGTCCTGAGTCGGTGGCGGGCCGTTCTTCCGATTAAGCGCCGTCCGCGCTCAGCGGAAATCGTTCGCTTTCCCGAAGCTGCCGCACAAGCGCATTTTTTCGATCGCCGCTTCCTTCAGCGCTTGTTTGGCCGGAACCATATATTTGCGCGGATCGTTCTCGTCCGGATTTTGCGCGAATACCGCCTTGATCGCATCGGAAAAGACGATGCGCAGCTCCGTGGCGACGTTCATCTTCGCCATGCCGAGCGAGACGGCGCGGCGCACCTGCTCCTCCGGAATGCCCGATCCGCCGTGAAGGACGAGCGGCACGTCGACCAAAGAAGCGATTCGTCCGATCCGGTCGAAATCGATTTTCGGCTCGCCCTTGTAAATGCCGTGCGCGGTACCGATCGCCGGGGCGAGCGTCGGAACGCCCGTCAGCTCGACGAACTTCAGGCATTCGTCGGGATCGGCCATGAGCGCTTCGTTGTCGGCCACGACGATTTCGTCTTCGACGCCCCCTACCTTGCCGAGCTCGGCTTCGACGTTCACGCCGGCCGGCTTCGCCACTTCGACGACGCGCAGCGTCTGCCGCACGTTTTCGTCGAACGGGGAATGCGAGGCGTCGATCATGACGGACGTGTAGCCGGCGCGGATGCAGCGCACGATCAAATCGAATTCGGTGCAGTGGTCGAGATGGAGCGCGATCGGAATCCGGTTCGCGTTGGCGGCTACCGTCGCGGCGGCGGCGATGTAGTCCGGCCCCAAATGTTTGACCGTGCCTACGGTCGACTGAATGATAAGCGGAGATTCCGTCTCGACGGCCGCTTCCACGACCGCCTGAAGCATCTCCAGCGTATGCACGTTGAACGCGCCGATACAATATCCGCCGGCTCGGGCGGCTTGCAGCATAGGGGTCGACGATACTAATGGCATGAGTGATTCCTCCCGCGGATGGTGTTTCTTTTCCGACTATTTCGTTTCGTTTTGTTTCTTTTTCTATTGTAGCCGATCGACCATCCGGTGACAATTTATTTTTGCGAAAACATGCGGAGTCTTCGTGCGAACAGCGAGGCTAAGTAACGATGAGTTGAATGCCGAGGTCGCGAATCCGGTCGCACGTCCGCGCGTCCAGCCCGTCGTCCGTCACGACCGTATGAACGACCGAAAGCGGCGCCACGTGGGAAAAAAACACTTTGCCGAACTTGCTGTGGTCGGCGACGACGATCACCTCTTTGGCGATCGAAATCATGTTGCGGTCCATATTCGCCTCGGACAAATTCGGCGTCGTCAGTCCCTCCCGCAAATCGAAGCCGTCGACACCCAGAAACAGCTTGTCGACCCGGATGCTGCCGAGCGCGCTTTCGGCGAGCGGGCCGACGAGCGCGAACGATTTCGGGCGCAGCTTGCCCCCGATCAAAATCACTTCGAAATCGGCGGAATTGCCGATTTGCACGGCGATATTGGCGGCGTTCGTCACCACCTTGAGCCCGCGTTTGCCGGCGAGCTTTTTGGCCAGCATCATGTTGGTCGTCCCGGCCGTCAGCAGCACCGCGTCCTCGTCGTTCACCAGCTTCGCCGCCGCCTCGGCGATCCGCTCCTTCTCGGCGACGAGCGCCTCCTCCTTCTCGGAGAACGATTTCTCGTGGGCGACCTCGCTTACCCGGGAATGGAGCGCCATCGCTCCCCCGTGCGTCCGAAGCAGCAGCTCCTTCTCCTCGAGCTTTTCCAAATCCCGCCGCACCGTTACCGGCGATACGCCGAGCGCGTCGCTAAGCTCCGCGACCGTCGCTTTCCCGTCCCGATTGACCAGCTCCATTATGCGCAAATACCGTTCTTCCGCAAACATGCGTATCCTCCTGCATAAACGCCAACGCCACAGGCTCGACCGGCGATGGCCGCCATTTTTTCATTCGTTCGTTCCAGTTCGTTTGTGATCGTTTCCATTCCAGTTTACCAGCCCGAACGGATTTTTACCAGACGGGCCCCCCGCCGTCGTCCGAATGCGGGCTTGCTCAGACGCAAAAACGCTCCCGGCCGCGGGAAACGACAACGCGTTCGCTGTCTTCTCCGCTCGGGAGCGCTGCTCGCAGCTTCTATGGCTGCCTGCTATATTCGGATCGTCAAGACTTGTCCTTCGGAACGAAATCGTAAATTTGCCCGGATTCGAACGTGTCGATCAATCGGTCGAGCCAGTCGTAATAGCGCAGGGCGCCTTCGATTTTGGCCAAATCGCGGGACAATACGGCGTTCAGCTTCTCGTCGCCGGCTTCCGCCTCCTGCAGCCGCCTCAGCTCGCCGGCCGACCGGTTCAGGGCGGTCACGTTCGCTTCGATCGCCCGCCGCCATTCGATGGCGAAATAATCGGTAAACGTTTGGTGCCAGTCCGGCTCCGCTTCGTACAAATCTTTGCGCGCGCCTTTCTCCCAAACTTTATGGACCATCTTCAGATCGAGCAGCATCCGAACGCCGGTGCTCATGCTCGTCTTGCTCATTTCCATTTCTTTACCCATCTCATCCAGCGTCATCGGTTTCTCCGAGAAAAACAGCATGCCGTATAAGTGACCGACCGATTGCGTCACTCCGTATAAATCCATATTTTTGCCGATCGCCTCGATTATGCGTTTCCGGGCTTTCTGGATCGTATCGATTTGCTGTTCGGACAACCCGTCAAACGGTTGCATCGTCTTCGGCCTCCCATCGTTCTATTTGTATTGTATGAGATGCGTTTCACAAAGTAAAGGAACGGATCGGGCAGGATGGCGGAGAATAACCGAGCATACCGTCGTAAACTTCGTACAGTTTTTTCTGTACGTTCGATACGTAAAGTTTTTTATGTTGTAATTCTGTACGGTTTATGGTTACAATATACAAGTAAGCTTCACGCAGACGTGAATACACAATCGAATAAGGGGGTGCTCGCATGGCTATCATCGAGCTCAAGCAAGTCAGCAAGCTGTTCGGCCCGCATTCGCAGCAATCGCTCGGACTGCTGGAGGAAGGCTGGACGAAGGAGAAGCTGGCTAAAGAGAAGCAGCTCGTGCTCGCCGTCAATCGGGTCAGTCTGGACATCGGCGAAGGCGAAATTTTCGTCATCATGGGGCTGTCCGGCAGCGGAAAATCGACGCTGGTGCGCATGCTGAACCGTCTTATCGAGCCGTCGGCGGGCGAAATTTTCGTACGTGGGCAAAATATTACGAAGCTGAATCCGGGCGAGCTTCGCGAGCTGCGCCGCAAAACGATCGGCATGGTATTCCAGAAGTTCGCCCTGCTCCCGCACCGGAACGTCCTGTCCAACGTCGAATTCGGCTTGGAAATTCAAGGCGTACCGAAGAAGGAACGGCGCGAGAAGGCGCTGAAGGCGCTCGAGCTCGTCGGTCTCTCCGCTTGGGCGGACAAAATGCCGGATGAGCTGAGCGGCGGCATGCAGCAGCGGGTCGGTCTCGCCCGGGCGCTGGCGAACGAACCCGAAGTGCTGCTCATGGACGAGGCGTTCAGCGCGCTCGATCCGCTCATCCGCCGGAGCATGCAGGACGAACTGCTCGAGCTGCAGCTGAAAATGAAAAAAACGATCGTCTTCATTACGCACGATTTGGACGAAGCGCTGCGAATCGGCGACAAAATCGCGCTTATGCGGGACGGAGCCGTCGTGCAGGTCGGCACGCCGGAGCAAATCATGATCCACCCGGCGAACGAATACGTCGAACGGTTCGTCGAAGACGCGGACTTGTCGAAGGTGCTGACCGCCGAACACGTCATGAGGCGGCCGGAAACGATCGGTCCCGACCGGGGACCGCGCGTCGCCCTGCAGTTCATGCGCGAGCGGGGCATTTCGAACCTGTTCGTCGTCGACCGGTCGCAAACGCTGCTCGGCGTCATTTCCGCGGACGATGCGGCGGAAGCGGTGCGCTCGAACAAGACGCTGGACGACATCGTCAACCGCGACGTGCCGACCGTTTCGCCGCAAACGGTATTGAACGATTTGTTCGAGGTGTGCGGGACGTCGAAAGTGCCCGTCGCCGTCGTGAACGAGGCGGGACGGCTCGTCGGGGTGATCGTGCGGGGCGCGGTTCTCGGAGCGCTCGCCGGGCAAATACCGGGAAAGGAGGCGAACGCCCATGTTCCCGAAACTACCGCTTGATGTCTTCATCGAATCGATCGTCGACTGGCTGTCGGACCATATGTCCGGATTTTTCGAACTTCTCTCATCCGTCATAACCGGTCTGGTCGACGCGTTCTCGTGGGCGCTTCACATCGCCCCGTTTTACGTCGTCATCGTTTTGCTGGCGGCGATCGGATTCAAGCTCGGAAGGTGGCCGCTCGCGCTGTTTTCGGCGATCGGTCTGCTGCTGATCGTCAATCTCGGCTTCTGGGACGAGACGATGGATACGCTGGCGCTCGTGCTGTCGTCGGCGTTCATCTCGATCGTGTTCGGCATCCCGCTCGGCATTCTATGCTCGAGAAGCAAAGCCGCGGCGCAGACGATTACGCCGGTGCTCGATTTCATGCAGACGATGCCGGCCTTCGTCTATTTGATCCCGGCGGTCATGTTTTTCGGACTCGGCGTCGTGCCGGGCGTCATCGCCTCGGTCATTTTCGCCGTGCCGCCGACGATTCGGCTGACGCATCTCGGCATCCGGCAAGTGCCGGCCGAGCTCGGCGAGGCGGCCGACGCCTTCGGCTCGACGCCGGGGCAGAAGCTGGTGAAGGTCGAGCTGCCGCTCGCGTGGCCGACGATCATGGCCGGTGTCAACCAGACGATCATGCTGTCGCTGTCGATGGTCGTCATCGCTTCGATGATCGGCGCACAGGGTGTCGGAGCTTCGGTCTACCGCGCCGTGACGCAGATCAAAATCGGCGAAGGGTTCGAAGCGGGCCTCGCGGTCGTCATTGTCGCCATTGTGCTGGACCGGTTTACCCAGCGCATGATGAAATCGAAATCGAACAAGTAAAGGAGACTGCCACCTTATGATGTTTATGAAAACGAAACGAACGCTGCTTGCCGCTTTGACGCTGACCGCCGTGCTCGCGGGCTGCTCGAGCAACGCGTCGACGCCGGAAGGAAACGCCGGCGGCGCGCCCGGAGCGGGCGGCGGAACGAAACCGGTCGCCGAGCAGGTCGGCCGGCAAATTATCGGAATCGATCCGGGCGCCGGCATTATGAAATCGGCGAACAAGGCGATCGCCGATTACGGGTTGAAGGACTGGAAGCTCGTCGAAGGCTCGGGCGCGGCGATGACCGCGGCGCTCGACAAGGCGATCCGCGACAAAAAGCCGATCATCGTCACCGGCTGGACGCCGCACTGGATGTTCGCCAAATACGAGCTGAAATATTTGGACGATCCGAAGCAATCGTTCGGCGGCGAGGAACAAATTCATACGGTCGCGCGCAAAGGGCTGAAGGACGACCATCCGTCCGCTTATACGGTATTGGACCGGTTCGAATGGACCGCCGACGACATGGCCGCCGTCATGAGCGCGATCCAGGACGGCAAAAAGCCGGAGCAGGCGGCCCAGGACTGGATCAACGCCAACCAGGCGAAAGTCGACAAATGGACGGAAGGCGTCGCCAAGGCGGACGGAAAGTCGCTCAAGCTCGGCTATGTCGCGTGGGACTCGGAAATCGCCAGCACGAACGTGGTCAAAGCCGTTCTCGAAAGCAAGCTCGGCTACAAAGTGACCGCCCTGCAGGTCGAAGCCGGTCCGATGTGGGCCGGGGTCGCCGGAGGCGACACGGATGCGATGGTCGCCGCTTGGCTGCCGACGACGCACGAGGACTATTTGAACAAGTACAAAGACAAAGTCGACAATCTCGGTCCGAACCTGAAAGGAACGAAAACCGGACTGGTCGTTCCAAACTACATGGACATTACGTCGATCGAAGATTTGGCCAAATGATAACAATGCAGAAAAGAAGAAGAAGCCCTCGCTATTCAAGCGGGGGCTTCTTCTTCACTTCATGCTGCGGATGCGGAAAGAGCGGTTACTTCCCTTCCGCGGCGATTTTCACGATATGCTTGTTCGGCAAATAATGAAGGGCGCGAATGTGGCGAACCGTGCGCGTATGCGCCCGCATGACGAGCGAATGCGTTTCCGCGCGGTCGCCGGGCAAATATTGCACCCCTTGCAGGAAGCTGCCGGACGTTACGCCCGTGGCGGCGAAGATGACGTCCTCGCGCCCGACCATATCTTCCATCGTCAGCACCCGGTACGGATCCTGCAGCCCCATTTCGACGCAGCGGCGATATTCGTTCGCATTGCCCGGCATCAGGCGGCCTTGCAGCTCGCCGCCCAAACATTTGAGCGCGGCGGCCGCCAGCACGCCTTCGGGAGCGCCGCCGGAGCCGATGAACAGATCGATGCCGCTCTCCGGCATCGCCGGCGCGATCGCCCCCGCCACATCGCCGTCCGTAATGAACTTGATGCGCACGCCGACCTTTCGAAGCGTCCGCACGATCGATTCGTGGCGTTCGCGGTCGAGCATCATGACCGTCAGCTCGCTCAAATTTTTGCACAGCGTCTTCGCCGCGATCGCCAGCGTCTCTTCGAGCGGGGCGAGCATATCGACTTTCCCGGCAAGCTGCGGACCGACCGCCAGCTTCTCCATGTACATGTCCGGCGCGTGCAGCAGCCGCCCTTTGTTCGCGATCGCCAGCACCGATATCGCGTTGTCGAGCCCGCGGGCGACGATGTTCGTTCCTTCCAGCGGATCGACCGCGACGTCGACCTCGGGCCCGTTCATGCTGCCGACTTGCTCGCCGATGTACAGCATCGGCGCCTCGTCCATTTCCCCTTCGCCGATTACGACCGTTCCTTTGATCGAAACCGTATCGAACATCATGCGCATCGCCGTCGTCGCCGCGGCGTCCGCTTCGTTCTTCTTGCCTCTCCCCATCCACTGCGCCGCCGACAGGGCGGCCGTTTCGGTGACGCGGACGACTTCCAGCGCCAATTCTCTTTCCACCGGTACCTCTCCCCTTTGACCCAAGCTCACCTCTCTTTATATTGTATCATTTATACTCATTAGTGTGTATTACATTTCGAAATTTCGTTATATGTGCCACATCATTTTGCGGCGGCTTCCGCTATTTGCAAAAAATATGTTTGCCGATTTGCTTGATTTGCGGACGCGTCCAAATCCACGCCGAAGTCGCCGTTTCCGGATTGAAGTAGTACAGCGCTTCGCCCGACGGATCCCAGCCGTTCACCGCATCCTGCGCCGCATTGTACGACGTTTCGTTCGGCGTCAGCCAAATTTGGCCGTCGGCGACGGCCGTAAACGCCCCCGGCTGAAAAATGACGCCCGAAACGGTATTCGGAAACGAAGGGCTTTGCACCCGGTTGATAATGACCGCCGCAACGGCCACCTGCCCGACGTACGGCTCGCCACGCGCTTCCCCGTGCACGGCGTTGGCCATCAGCTTCATCTCGCTGCTGCCGAAGGCGGAATTGCCGGAAGGCAGCCCTCCGCCGCCCGTCGTTCCTCCTCCGCCGCCTCCGCCGGCGCCAACGCCTGCGCCGGGAGCCCAGCTTTTCGTCGCGTTCCAAAGCATCAGCTTCGTTTTCGGTCCGACGACGCCGTCCACCGTCATACCGAACTTATACTGGAAATCGCGAACGGCCCGGTCCGTCTGCCAGCCGAATTCGCCGTCGATCGGCCCCCGGTAGTAATCCAAAAACTGCAGTCGTCCTTGAAGCTCGTACACGTCGGAGCCGCTCGCTCCGTACGAAAACGTCTGATCGCTGAACGATGAGACGACTTTGGGCGCCATCCATGCGGCCGTCGCGAAGGTCGATACGATTGCCAGCGCGATTGCGGCCCGCTTCCATTTAGAAGTCGACAACGCAAACACCTCCATAGTGGTATTATGAAGGTATTTCGCGCTTTCTATTCCGACCGCCTTCGCCCGTACGGAAAGGGGCGGCGAATCGTCCCCTCTAATTGACCTCCGCCACGAGCGGGCCGGCCAATTCCCGCAAAAAAAACAGCTTGCCCGGCAGCGTCGGCATATACGTCGAAGGAAGCCACATGTCCGGACCGTGCCTGAGCGTGATCCAGAGCGACATGCCCTGCCACTGCATGCCGCGTCCGAGCGCTCCGTCGCAGCCGCCGATGATCCGGTCGGATTGCAGGAACAGTCCCGGGCCGATCGTATTGGCACGGCACGGAACGAGCGTCGTCCGGCTTTTGAAGCTGGTGATGGCGTTCTGCTCGATCGTCAGCGGATGCAGCTGCGCGCCGATCCGGTGCGTTTCCCCGCGCCATGCCGCTTCGCTGTCGTATTCCGCGGCGAAATGGGGCTCCCAGAACGCGATATGCAGCATCCGCCCGATGCCGAACACGGTGATCAGCTCGGCGCCTCCCGCCTTCAGCTCGGCGATTTTGGCGGCGTATGCCGGCAAATTCGTTTTCGTCGCGAAATTGCGCTGCTCCGGCGGCACCGTAAGCGTCCCGAGCGGCCCGTAAAACGCTTGCTCCATCGCGTATTGGAACGCCCCCGGGTTGGTCGGCTCGAGCGTATGGCCGTCCGCGTCGCTCCATTCGTCCATATTGAAGCCGTAGACGTGGGAGCAGTCCGTATTCCACTGCTTCAGGAAATAGACGGCCCACTTGTACATCCCCATCGGCCCGACCGGCAAAATGAGCGCCAGCTTGCGTCCCGCCTCCTTCGTCCGCCGTATGTTCAAGGCGATTTCGTGCCCGAGCATCGTATCGAAGTCGTATACGTTGTCGCAGGCAATCGGGGCGAATTCCGGGTGCCAGAACGGCTGCCGCTCGCCGATCGCCTCGGGCGGATGGTCGCAGCAGCGGTCGAGCTTCGCCATATCCCAGCCCGCCGGATAAAAACGTTCGAGCAGCGAACCGCTCGCCGTCGTCATGAAATTCATGGCTATTCCTCCGTTCTTGTTTGAATCAGGGCAGCAGTCTCGCCGTCGTCAGGCGCGGCCAAGCCCGGCACTGCACGAAGCCTTCGGCGTAGGCGGCGCCGCATTGCAGGCCGCGGAATTTCGAAACCGTCCGGACGAAGTCGAGAAAATCGATGCCGTCGTGCTCGCGCAGCCAGCGGATCTGGCTTTCGTGAGCGGCGTTCATGGCGATTTTCGTTTCGATCGTTTCGGTGATGTCGACGTATTCCGTCGGCAGAAAGCCGACGCCGGCCAGCGTATCCATATAATATATCGGCGCGACCTTCAATCCGTCCGGCGCCGGAACGTTCGTTTCGTAATGCGGCACCGTCGCCGAGAAGCTGGCGTCGAACACCGCCTTGGACACTTCCATATGGTCCTTCATGTAATCTTCCGGCGGGTGCGTGATGATGACGTCGGGCGCGGTTTGCCGGATGACGTCCACAAGACCCGCGATCAGCTCGTCCCGGTCCGATTTGACGAGCAAATCGTCCACGTCCATGCTGAGCACCGTCGCGCCGATCAGCGCGCCCGCATGCTGCGCTTCTTTGGCGCGAATGAGCCGGAGCTCGTCCGGACGAATCACCTTATGCCCTTTGTTGCCGTTCGCGACGTGAACCATCGTCACGTTGTGGCCGAGCTTGGCGTATTTGGCCAACGTTCCGCCGCAACCGATCTCCAGGTCGTCCGGATGGCAGGCGATCGCAAGCACGTTCATGTTCTCTTTCCTCCTTCGTTTCCGGCCGCATGATGGGCGGCCGCGATTTCCCGCAGCGTCAGCTTGAGCGAGTCGCAGCCGTCCTGCAGCGTCGACTGCTCGATCGGCCGGCCCGCCGCAAGGCAATCGAGAAAATAGCGCAGCTCGTTGTAATAGCCGCCCAGGCTGGAAATGTTGCCGCCGCTGTCGCCGTCGCCGGCTGCGGGCGTAGACGCCTCCGGCTTCGGCTCGATGACGCCGCCGCCCGCTTCGTAAATGCGCAGCGACGGATCGGCGGCCGAGCTGAACACGACCGTCGCCCGCTCGAAGCTGACCCGGTACGCCATCTCGAACGGAAACGTTTCGGGGTAATCCCATCCCCCTTCGAGCGAAACGACCGCGTCGCCGTACCGGTACAAGCTGAAAATATGTCCGTTCGCCCCATCCCGCGAAACCGTTTCCGCTACGAGCCGGTCCGGTTCGCCCAGCAGCGAGCGGACGAAGTCGACGTCGTGCACGTGCAGATCGAGCGCGGCCGAGCCGCTTTTGGCCGGATCGTGCAGCCAGCCGTTCCAAGCCCAGCCGGGTCTCGGACTGATCCGTTTGAATACCCCCGACAGCAGCCGCCCGTAGACGCCGCTGTCCTTGAGCCGCTTCAGCTCCGTATATTCCGGCCAGAAGCGGATGCATTGGCCGACCATCGCCTGCGCGCCGGTTTCGCGCTGCAGGGCGAGAAGCGTCTCCGCTTCGCTTTCGGTCAAGCATACCGGCTTCTCGACGAATACGTCGAACCCGTTTTTCATCGCCGAAGCGGCCGTTTCGAAATGCAAATGGGTCGGCAGGCAAATGTCGACCGCGTTCACGTCCGCTTCCCGCATCAGCGCCTCCGCCGACGCATAAACGTCCGCTCCAAGCTTGCCCGCCAGCTTGGCCGCTTTGGCCGGATCGTCGTCCGCGACGGCCGTTACGCGGAAATCGTCCCGGCCGCCCGCCAGCGCTTCGTAGCACGAGGCGTGCATCGCGCCCATGAAGCCCGCTCCGATCAAACCGATTTTGATCATGCCGATTCTCCTTCCGTACGTGTTCTTCCGAGTATCGCATCCATCGCGCCCGACGTATTGAACACGATCTGCTCGGGATAATGGCGGTAAGGGGGGATCATTTCGGCGATCGCGTAGCCGGAATACCCGACCTCCCGCAGCTTCTCCGTCACGAGCGGAAAATCGACGTCGCCGGCGAGCAAATCGACGAACGCGGACAGCCCCGCGCCGCTGCGGCGAAAATCTTTGAAATGCACCTTCTTGATGCGCCGGTTCAAAATTTTGATCCAATGCTCGGGATAGCCGGTCAGCACCGTATTGCCGACATCGAGATAAGCGCCGACGAAGTCCGATCCGATACTGTCGAGGAACGTTCGCATTTCGAGCGGCGACAGCAAAAACTTGTTCCACACGTTCTCGACGCCGATCGCCACGTTTGCCGCTTCGGCTTCGGAGGCGAGCGCCGTCAGCGCCTCCAGCGCATTGTCGTAGGCGACGTCGTAATCGGTGACGGCCGAGCCTGGAATAAAATCGACGCCGACCGCGCCCGGCACGACGAGAATCGTATCCGCCCTCAGCTCGAAGGCGACCTCGAGCTGCCGCTTCACGATATCGCCCGCTTTGCTCCGCACGGACTTGTCGGAACTCGTCAGCGGATACGTCCACCCGAGCCCGGAGGCGAGGCTTGCGATGTCGAGCCCTTCCGAATCGGCGATACGGCGCAATTCCGCAATTTCCCGCGCGCCGCTTTCCAGACTGAGCGGGCCCGTTTCCGCCAGCGCCAGCTCGATGCCGTCGAAGCCGGCCCGCCTCGCCAGCTTCATGCACGCCGCCGCGGACATCCCGTCCGGAAACGACCATTGGTTGATTCCTTTTTTCACTTTGCCGTCAGCTCCCTTCCGACGATATCGCTTTCATCGTACCGATTCGCGCGCCCGATTGCTTTACCGAAACCAACCGAATATTTAGCAATTTTTCCGCAAGCGGCTTTCCCGGCTTGCCGATTTCGACTAAGATGAGAGTACCAGCAATCGATTGCAAAAGGCGGAGGGGAGCGGACGCATGCAATTCGTGAAAACCGAGCTGCAAACCGCATTCGCGGTGACCGACTTGATTTCGCTGCACTATTTCGAATTTGCCAAAGATTTCGTGTTCGAGGGGGAGGCGCACGACTTTTGGGAGCTGCTTTACGTCGACAAGGGCGAAATCGAGGTGATGGCCGATTCGGTCGGCTACGTGCTGAAGCAGGGCGATCTGCTGTTCCATAAGCCGAACGAATTTCATTCCGTCTGGGCGAACCGCAAAATCGGACCGAACGTGATCGTCGTCTGCTTCGAATGCCGCTCCCCCGCCATGAGCCGGTTCGAAAACGGCTTGTACTGCCTGACCGATTACGAACGCAACTTGATCGCGCAAATCGTCAAATGCGGCTTCGCCGCCTATTATCCGCCGTTCGACCATCCGACCGTTCACGACCTCGTCCGCCGGGACGACGCCCCGTTCGGCTGCGAGCAGCTGCTGCGCTGCCATCTGGAGCTGCTGCTGCTCAGCCTGGCGACGCGCGACGGGGAGTCGGCCGCCGCTTCGAACCGGCTGTCGTCGACCGCGAAGGAGCGCAGCGAGGACGAGCTGGTGAAGCGGACGATCGCCTACATGGAGGAACGGCTGTCCGGCAGCCTGACGCTGGAGGAGCTGTGCGCCCGGTTTCACGTCGGGCAATCCCGCCTCAGCGCGCTGTTCAAAGACAAGCTCGGCATGAGCGTCATGAAGACGTACAAAAACTTGAAAATCGAACGGGCGAAATTGCTGATCCGCGAGGAGAAATACAATATGACCGAGCTCGCCGAAATGCTGGGCTACAGCAGCATCCATACGTTTTCGCGCCATTTCAAGACGGCCGCCGACATGACGCCGACCGAATACGCGAAGACGGTGAAGGCGCGTATGCGGTAACATATAACGGAGGGGATCGTATTGAAAAAATTGTTGATCGGAATAAAACCGGCAGCCCTCGAAAGGAAGGCTGCCGGTTTTTCGCCGTTTTAAAATTTGCTCAGGTTGGCGCTTTCCCAATCGGCCGTAAACTTGGCGATGCCTTGATCGGTAAGCGGATGCTTCGTCATCTGCTCGATGACCTTATACGGTACGGTCGCGATATGGGCTCCCGCGAGCGCGGATTCGATAAAATGGGCGGAGTGCCGGACGCTGGCCGCGATAATTTCCGTTGCCAACCCGTGGATTTGGAAAATGTCGCTTACCTCGCGCACGAGGTTCATGCCGATCTGATTCACGTCGTCCAGACGTCCGATAAACGGCGATACGTAAGTCGCCCCCGCACGGGCCGCGAGCAAAGCTTGCGTCGAGCTGAAAATGAGCGTCACGTTCGTCTTGATGCCGGCGTCGGCCAGCTGCTTCGTCGCCTTCAACCCGTCGACGGTCATCGGAACTTTTACGACGATGTTCGGGCTGATCGCGGCCAGCTTCTTCCCTTGCTCGACCATCTCGTTCGCCTGCAGGCTGATCACTTCCGCGCTGATCGGGATTTCGCTACCGACGATCGCGATAATTTCCTTCAGCGTCGCGAAAAAATCTTTGCCTTCCTTTGCGATCAAGGACGGATTCGTCGTAATGCCCGACAAAACGCCCAATTCGTGGGCGGCGCGAATTTCCTCGACGTTGGCCGTATCGATAAATATTTTCAAAATCGTCACCCCGTATGTACGTGATAGATGGTATTATGTCCGGAAACAACAAAAAACCCGCATATGCCGTCCGATTCTCATGTTTCAAACCCGCTCTCGCAGGTGGGTGTCCGCAGTCGCCTTTTTGAAGTCCCCTTTTGAGGGCGTGTCAGCCGGGCGAACGATAATAGGACTCCCTAGAAACATTCATTGGTTCAAAACAATCGAAAATCGTGACGAACATCGCAGGATGTCTTCTGTTGTGTATGATATTGATTATTATAGGCTTATTATTCGCAAAAGTAAACCGTCCGCGAAAGTTTTGGATGGATGCCCGACCAATTTGGGCCAATGCGTCAATCCGCGTTCTTCTTGTCGCCCGGTTCGGGCTGCTCGGCCGGCTTCGCGTTCTCGGCCGGCTGGCCTTCCGGCAAAGCGGCTTGCCCCCGATCCGCATGCTTGTCGGCACGCTTGTCCCCGTCTTCGCGGTCGCCTTCGGCGGCTTCCTCGGCCGATTTCGCTTCCTCTTCCTCCTTTTTCTCGGACAACGTTTTCATCCGGTCGAAAATGCGGTAAAACGCCCAGAACGAAACGAACGCCATGAGGCTGCCCATAAAAAACGGAATGAGAAACGTAAAATGGTACAGGCTGACGTACACGATAACGCCGTTCGCGACGAGCAAAAACACCGTCATGACCGGGTTGCCGATCGTGATGAGAAACGAATTTTTCAATATTTGCCAAAACTTCATGTGAAAGTGAACCATGATCGAGAAAAAGTGAAGCACGGCCGCCATCAGGATGAAGGCCAGGACGATGAACAAGATGGACAGCAGACTAAGCGCCCCCGACTGGCGCAAATAAAACGTATAGTTGACGTACATGACGGAGGCGAGCACGACGAAAAACAACCCGCCGAGCATGCTTTGCAAGTAATTTTCCTTATAGCCGCGAAAATACGTTTTAAAGAGCGGAACGTCCACATCGCCGGTGACCCATTTGCGGGCGACCGAAAACATCGCGGCCGTCGCCGGAAACAGCGTGAACGGGGATACGATCGCGATGAGCACGATCGACTGCCGTATATAGGCGACCGATTCCGTGGCGGCGATCAGTCCGGCCAGCGTCAAATAAAAAAACGGTATCGAAAGAATCACCCACAGCACGTTGATGACCGAAAAACGCATGATCCATTCCGATATCCGATAGAGTCCACCCATCAATCCGCGAAATTCCAACCTGAAGTCCTCCTCCGAAAACGCGCTTCTTTCCTCGCCGTTCGCTTACCTTCTAATATACTATGATATGTCCCAAAAGAAAAGCAAACCGGCCGGGGCGCGGCCGGCAAGAAAACGCCGCGAAGCAGTAAGCGGCCTTTGGAAAGAAAAAAAGCCTGCCGATTGCCGGCAGGCTCTGTTTTTTCCAATACCGATCAGGTGTTGACGAATTCCGAATTGCTGCCTTGCTTGCGGGAATCGTCGTATTTCCGGCTGCCGCGGTCGCCGTCGCGGTAGTTGCGTTCGCGATCTTCGCGATAGCCGCCGTAACCGCCACGCCCGTCGCGGCGTCCGCGATCGCCGTAAGGACGGTCGCCGCCTCGGCGATAGCCGCCTTGGCCGCCGTCGCGAACGTAGGAGCCGGGCATTTTGCGTCCGGAGCTGCGAATGTCCGGGCGACGTTTTTTCGCGCGAAGCGGGTCTTCCGGCGTGAGCTCGATTTCCACGTCTTTCTTGTCGCCGGTCAGCAGCTTCAGCGCCGAGGCGAGCAGTTGGACGGAATCGTACTGCTCCAGCAGTTGAATGGCAATGCCTTTAAATTCGTTGAAGGTGTCCTGATTGACGACTTCGATGACGCGTTCCGCCGTTACGCGCTGCTTCCCTTCGATCGCCTCCGCCAGGCTCGGCAGCGGCTTCCGCGGAATGCGATGGCGCGTCACTTTCTCGATGAAGTGCAGATGGTCGATCTCGCGCGGCGTGACGAACGTCCATGCGGCGCCTTCGCGGCCCGCGCGGCCGGTACGGCCGATCCGGTGCACGTAGCTTTCCGGGTCTTGCGGCAGGTCGAAGTTGACGACGTGCGTGACGCCGGATACGTCGAGTCCGCGCGCGGCGACGTCGGTCGCCACGAGCACGTCGATGCTGCCGTCGCGGAATTTGCGCATGACGTTATCGCGCTGGTTTTGCGACAGGTCGCCGTGCAGGCCTTCGGCCGAATAGCCGCGCTTCTGCAGCGCCTCGGACAGCTCGTCGACGCGGCGCTTCGTCCGGCCGAATACGATGGCGAGCTCCGGCGATTCCATGTCGAGCAGGCGGGAGAGCGCCTCGAACTTTTGCTTTTCGTGAACTTCGATGTACGACTGGGCGATCAGCGGAGCGCTCACCTGCTTCGGAATGACCGACACGTGCTCCGGCTCGTTCAGGAACTGCTTCGCCAGCCGCTTGATGTTTTCCGGCATCGTCGCCGAGAACAGCATCGTATGCCTTTCCGACGGAACGAGCTGCAAAATCGATTGGATGTCGTCCATGAAGCCCATATCGAGCATTTCGTCGGCTTCGTCGAGGACGACGGTATTGACGTTGTCCAGCTTGATCGTTTTCCGGTTAATATGGTCGAGAAGCCGGCCCGGCGTGCCGATAATGATTTGCGGCTTTTTCTTCAGCGCGCGAATTTGCTTCACGATATCTTGACCGCCGTAGATCGGCAGCGAACGAATGCCTTTGAACCGGCCGAGCTTGCCGATTTCTTCGGCAACCTGAATGGCAAGCTCCCGCGTCGGACACATGATGAGGGCGACGATTTTTTCTTCCGAAGGCTCGATCCGGCTGACGAGCGGAATGCCGAATGCGGCGGTTTTCCCCGTCCCCGTCTGCGCCTGTCCGATCAAATCTTTCCCCTCGAGGGCAAGCGGAATCGTTTTTTCCTGAATCGGGGTGGACTCTTCGAATCCCATTTCCGTAATGGCCCGGACCACTTTCGCGTCCAAACCGAACTCGCTGAATAATTTCAAATGGTTCTACTCCTTTTTACTTAGGGTATGCTGGATCCCTGAAAATTTTTTGATCTACCCTTAAGCGCGACCAGTTCTATCCGATGGTTTAGTATCTCTTTCCTTAGACCCGTTTCATACTGGGGATCATACGGATCCGATCTCTTTATTGGAAAAGGTATGAGCGGGTACCATCGCCGACTCATTCCATACTCAGCCGAACTTAAGAATATCTTTTATATCATACCATAAATCGAACGACCATTTCCAGCTTTTTCAGAGGGACAGTCGCGGATTTATTCCCTTCGTCAAGGATGTCCTTCCGGAGCGCGGTTGATACGTTTTGTCGAACATTGTTTTTCCCGCCCGAAACCAATTGACGATTGAGCCGTATAACATCATAGTTAAGGAATGAGCGAAACGTTCGAATCGCAGCAAAGGAGCGATTGTCCCATGTCCATTTTCAAACGAATCGGCAATATTATCCGCAGCCATAAAGAGCCGGCCCCTGCCGTTCAATCGACCGTGCCGCCCCTCGAAGGAGCGTCCGTCGGCGATATCGTCAACGTCGATTTGGAGGAATTCGTCGTCTCCGGCAAGGTCATTTATTCGGACCGCGGCTTCGCGCCTCACCGGTTCGCCTATTATTTGCAGAGCGGCCGCGACATCCACTGTCTCGTCGTCGAGAAAGGACGCAGCTACGACTGCTTCATGTGCCGCTTTCTCGAAGGCGGTCTCGACGATCCGAGCGACGTTCCGACGACGCTCGTGCTCGACGGCGAAACGACGTACACGCTCGAGCACCAGCGCACCGACCGGACGCAAACGCTCGGCAATACCGATTTTCGCAGCGGCGACGAAGTGATGGTTTGGCGTTACTTCGCCGACGAGAACGATCACTTTTATTTGCAATGGCAGGACGGAAAATTCGTCGGCATGGTAGGAACGCGCATTCCTACCGGCGAAGTTAAAATAATGAAATCGACAACCCCCGCCAAGTGACGCAGAGCTTCGAAGCTTCTCGCCGCTTTCGGGAACCCGAACGCCGATCGAAGCGGGTTCCGACGACAGGGGAACGGAATATATTTTACTTCAGGGGAGTTGAATGTCCATGAAACGTTGGAACCGCTGGGCGGTCTGGATCAGCATGCTCCTCGTCGTCGCCCTGCTGTCCGGATGCGCGAACGCGGCCAACTACGTCAAAGATTCTTACCCGCTCGTCGATATGGACGGCAAAGGGAAAACGGCGGCCAAAGTGTACGAGGCGGAGGGCAAGACGGTTCCCGAGGTGGCCAAGGAGCTGGCCGCCCAGGAAAAGCCGCAGGAGACGAGCAAGGAAGACCCGGACCAAATGTTTCTCATTTACGACAACCGGGTCGTCAATTTGCAAAAAAATCCGGAGAAGCCTGAAAATACGCTGATCGAAATCGATTCGATCGAATACGCGAAGCAGCATTACGATTCGTCGTTTCTCGAAGGGTATTTGACGGCGACGCTCGTTCAGTCGATTTTCGGCAACGACTGGTGGGACTCCAGCTATAAAAAATATTCGACGCCGTACAAAGGCTATTCGATGTCGGGCAAAAGCTCGTCGGCCGCTCCGATATCGAACGACGACAAAAAGCCGACGACGAGCGACCGGACCGGCTCGTTCACGTCCAAAGGGTCCACTGCGGCGGGAAGCTCCGCCGCAACCGGCTCGACCGGCTCGAGCGGCAGCTCGAACGCCGGCAAATCGAGCGGCGCCGTCGGCTCGGGAAGCTCGAGCTCGTCGAGCTCCGGCAGTTCAAGCAGCTCCAGCTCGAGCAAATCGAGCTCCGGCAGCTGGTCGACGTCGTCGTCGTCGAGCTCCTCGATCCGCAAAAACGACGGCTCGACGCCGTCGTCGACGAAATCGACAAGCAAGCCGTCCACTTCGAACCGCACCGGCAGCTTCTCCAGCAAGAGCAGCAGCGGGGGCAAGAAGCGATAGGCGCGAACGCCCGCTCCCCGGACTTCGGTCCGGGGAGCTTTCGTTTTGCCCGTATCGTCGATGCCGAACCCGGCTCATGTCGTTTGCGACCGCTTCCGTTTGGCCATACTAGTCGTGAGCGGAGGGAGCGCAATGATCCGACTGACCGACTTTTTCGACGTGGTGCGCACGATGCTGGCGGCCTTGCTGATCGCCGCCGGGTTCAACCTGTTTCTCGTCCCGCACCAGCTGCTGAGCGGCGGCCTTTCCGGCATCTCGATGATGATCGGCTATTTTACGGGCTGGAACATCGGCCTGCTTTATTTTTTGATCAATTTGCCCGTGCTCGTCTGGGGATGGGTCGCGGTCGGCCGGCGCTTCGTCGTCCTCAGCATCGTCTCCGTCCTGGCGACGACCTGGATCATGCAGGTTATTCCCGAAAGCTCGGTCAATACCGATCCGATCATCGGCGCCGTATTCGGCGGCGTCCTCATCGGCTTCGGCACCGGATATTCGCTGCGAACCGGAGGCTCGTCGGGCGGGTTCGACATTATCGGCTCCATTTTGACGAATCGGTACGATTTTCCGCTCGGCATGCTGCTGTTCGCGCTGAACGGCGCCGTCGTCATGGCGCTCGGGCTCGTGCTCGGCTGGGACGCCGCGCTGCGGTCCATGCTGTCGATTTTCATAGCCGGCAAAGTCGTCGACATGGTCCATATTCGCCACATCAAAGTGACCGCCTTTATCGTCACGAAGCGAAGAGAGGAAATGACGCGGCGGCTGCTCGTCCTTCCGCGCGGCATTACGCTGATCAAAACCGAAGGCGCGTACAGCCATACGCCGCACGATATGCTGATGACGGTGACGACCCGGTACGAGCTCGCCGAGCTGCGCAAAATCGTCAAGGAAACCGACCCGAGCGCTTTCGTCAATATCGTCGAGACGGCCGAAGTGATCGGACAATTTCGCAAGCTGCGATAGGTTTCCATATTTAGGCAACCGAAATCGGCCGCAATCGATACAAACGGTTTGAAGATGTGGTATAATGGTGTTGTAATTTCATAGGTTCTGGTTACAAGCTTGACGGCTTCATGGATCTTTTCGTTTTTTTGACCGATCGTCGCAAGACCGATTCGAAAAAAACGCGGAAAGGTGATGCTTATGGAAACGGTCAAATTATCCAGGATTGTCATGAAATTAACGCCCGACACGTATCCTTGTCTGAAAGCTTCCGAGCTCGACATCGACATCGTGCTGAAGTACGGCCTCGAATCGCTGGAGGCGGAAGACGCTTTAGATATTGTGAAGCACAGCATTTCCGAAAACCAAAAGGACGCCCTTCTTCACTGAAGCGGCGTCTTTTCGCGCTCGGCGAGCCGAATCGGCTTAGTACCGTCCGAAAGGCGGCGCCGTCGGCGGGTCGAAATCGGACGCTTTCGGTCCGCGTCCCGCTTTGCCCGACTTTAGACCAGTAGCAATACCGTCCGCAGTCTGTTTTCATAGGCGGCGGAAACGGGTACGCTGTACCTAACAATATGGTGCAGCGGAAAGAAGGGGTTTCGAATGAAGGACGACTTTTTCGACGCGCGCGGCGTACACGGCCCGAACCCGGCACCGGGACAGGCGCCGGCCGCCTACCACGGGCCGACGGCGTTTCCGGGCGAAAGACCGCCGCTGAAAAGCAAATTTTTGGCGACGCTGTTCTCGATGTTCGTTCCCGGAACGGGGCAAATGTATTTGGGCGCGGTCGCCCGCGGCATGTCGATCATGCTGCTGCTCGTCCTCGATATCGTGGCGATCGTCTTTTTCACGAGCGGTCCGGCGGAGCTGGGCGTGCTGCCCGTAACGCTGCTGTCGCTTCTCATTCCGGTGCTTTACTTTTACAACGTGTTCGATGCGGTTCATCAAACCGATGCGGTCAATCGCGCCATCCGGTACGGGTATCCGTATCCCGGCCCGACCGGTCACCCGAACGCGAACGAGAGCAACCTGCTGCTCGGGTTTATCGGCGTCGTCGTGTTCATTTGCTCGCTGTCCGCGTTCGGCGGCAAATGGGACGGCCTGATTACGGTCAATACGGCGGTCGGCGGCGCGGCTTTGCTGATCGGCGGCGCGTTTTTCATCTTCAAGGAGCTGCGCGGCAAAAAACAACAATGATCGCATGCGAACAAGCCGTCCCGGCGCACGGGTACGGCTTGTTTTCTTTTGGCATCATACGTTTCGAAGCGAGCGTGTCATTTTCAAAAAATAGTCGATCGCCCGGATCGTCCGCTCCTTCACATGCGCGGACACCGGATCGCCTTCCGCGTCGAACTGCCGGTTTTCCCCTCCGATCGAAATCCACTCGGGACAGTTGATGCCGTGAACGGCGCGGACGATCACCTGCAGCTGCTGCAGCGGGCTGATCCCGACCGCTCCCCCGGTCGAGCATACCGACAATACGACCTTCCCGTCGAAATGGTCGAAGCCGAGATGATCGATCGCGTTTTTCAGCGCCCCGGATACGGAGCCGTGGTAATCCGGCGTGCTCAACACGATCGCGTCCGCGCGCAGCATCGATTCTTTCAGCGCCGCCAAATTGACGTCGGCGGGATTGCGGTTGTCCGGCGAGAACAAAGGCACCGGTCTGCTGTGCAGGTCGAACAGCGTCACCGCGCATCCCCGTTCCTCCAGCCGCTTGGCGATATATCGGCAAAGCTTCGTGCTTGTCGACGACTGCTTGTTGCTTCCGGCCAATATCGTGACGTTCATAACGAGCTCCCCTTCCCCCATGAAATTCACATACATTTTAGTTTTTTATATTGAGGAAGTCAATGGAAAGGCGGGATAAACGTCCTTGGCCGCTGGCCGTTCGTCCCGTTTCGGTAGTATAATAGCGGAAAACGGGAACGGAGGCTCGCCTATGCTGCAAATCGGCGATCAGGCTCCTTTATTCGAAGCCGACAGCACGCAAGGACCGGTGCGGCTTCAAGATTATATCGGCAAGCGGCCAGTCGTGCTTATTTTTTATCCGATGGACGAGACGCCGGGGTGTACGGCGCAGCTGTGCGCGGTCCGGGACAGCAAAGCGGCGTACGAGGCGCGCGGCGCCGCGGTGATCGGCATCAATCCGGCTTCGGCGGAGCAGCACCGGAAATTCGCCGAGCATCACGGCTTCGATTTTCCGATCGTGTCCGACAAGGACGAGCGAATCCGCAAGCTGTACGGCGTCGGCAAGCTGCTCGGGCTGTTTTTGCAGCAGCGGATCGTCTATGCGATCGACAAGCGGGGACGCATCGTTTTCGCGAAAAAAGGCAGTCCGTCCGCCGAAGACATTTTGCGGGCGCTGTGACCCGAATCCGAAGCGTTCCCCCGTAGGGTAAGCCAAGGTGATTGGCCCTTAACCATAACCAAAAAAGCAAAGCCCGGATTCGCTGTCCGCGAGCCCGGGCTTTCGTCCGTTTCGAAGAAGTATGATGGCTAAGCTTGCTCGCTGTACATGCGGCTCGTCTCCTGCCACACTTCGCCCGGCGCGAGCGTTACGAGGCCGACCCGGTCCGCCGGGAACGGGGCGTTCGGCGCGTTGACCATGTTCGTCTGCGGTTCCGGGCAAAAAAAGCCGCTGTTCGCATCGGCGTTGTAAATCATCCAAAACCGGTAAGCCGTCCCCGCGTCGTAGACGAGCTTCACGTTCAGACGGGTGTCGGTCAGCTCCATCGCGTTGCGACCGCCTTGCGGCGCGGCCGTATAATGGTTGTCCAGCTTCGCGAAATACGGCGACGTCCCGCCCTGCTTCAGCGCCTGCTCGTCCGCGTCCGGCGGCGCGTACCGGCCGGTCGGCAGCATCCGCTCGCCGAGCTCGACCCGTTCGCCGATCGTCATGCGCAGCACGCAGTCGGAAGCCGCGCTCCCCGGCGCAAAAGGCGCGTTCAGCGTCGTATGGAAGCCGATCGCGCACGGCATCGGCTCGCTGCCGTCGTTGCGTACGCCGACCTCCTGCCGCAGTCCGTCGCTGCCGAGCGAATAGCGGATTTTGATCGTAAACCGGTGCGGGAAATGCGCGAAAGCGGGATGCGTTTCGGTTACGCGCTGCGCAACCACCACGTAGCTCGAGCGGTCGTTCGCTCCGTAATCGTCGATCTGCCAAGGAATATCGTAAAAAAATCCGTGCAAATGATTGCCGCGGTTCGGCTCGTTGACCGGCAGGCGGTATTCGCCGCCGTTCCACGGAAATCGGCCGTCCTCGTAGCGGTTCGGCGGAAACAGCACCGGGATGCCGTGGACCATCGGACGCTTCCGGAACGAGTCCATTTCGTCCGCTCCCGGCTCGCGTATGAAGCTGTAGCCGTTTTCCGTATCGCGAAACGCGACCAAATTGCCGCCGACGTTCGGAAGCAGCGCCGCTTCATAGCGCCCGAACCGGAGCCATATCGCCTTTTCCCCTTGAAAATCGCCTTCGTACGCGTTGGACATTGTGACCGTCTCCTCCCGACGTTCCGCTTTTATTTGCGGGCTCTCTATATTCGCCATGCGGTTTAATGCTGCCATTATACCACAGGGGCCGGGCTTTCCATAGATCAAATCCGGATGCGGCGCCTCTCCGAGCGGATTATTGCGACAGTCTCGAGGCGAGCTCGTACAAATCCCGGTCGAACTGCTTCTTCGTATGGACGACCGTATCGATGTCGGTCGCGACCAGCTCGCCCTTGATTACGCCGCACGCTTTGCCCGATTCGCCCTTGAGCAGGCTGCGCACGGCGAAATCGCCGAGACGGCTTGCCAGGATGCGGTCGTTGTGCGTTGGCGTCCCGCCGCGCTGAATATGGCCGAGTACGGTGACGCGGGCGTCGATGCCGTTGAGCGATTTGATATGATCGGCTACGCTTTGCGCGCTGCCCGCGCCTTCGGCGACGACGATGATGCTGTGGCGTTTGCCGACCTGGAAGTTCGCTTCCATCCGTTTCGCCACCTCGTCGAGATCGAACTCGACCTCCGGCACGAGAATCGTCTCCGCGCCGCTCGCCAGTCCCGCGTACAGCGCGATGTCGCCGCAATGGCGGCCCATGACCTCGACGATCGAGGAGCGCTCGTGCGAGCTCATCGTGTCGCGCAGCTTGTTGATCGCGTCGACGACGATGCTGACCGCCGTATCGAAGCCGATCGTATAGTCGGTAAACGGAATGTCGTTGTCGATCGTGCCGGGGAGGCCCATCGCCCGGATGCCGAGCTTGCTCAGCTTGTTGGCGCCTTGGTACGAGCCGTCGCCGCCGATGACGACCAAGCCGTCGATGCCCCGCTTGCGCAAATTGTCCGCTCCGAGCTGCTGGCCTTCCGGCGTATGAAACTCTTTGCACCGGGCCGTTTGAAGAATCGTGCCGCCGCGCTGGATAATATCCCCTACGCTGCGCAAATCCATCGGCCGGATGTCGTCGTTAATGAGACCCGCATACCCGCGCTGCACGCCGTACACTTCCAGCCCGTGAAAAATCGCGCTGCGCACGACGGCCCGAACGGCCGCGTTCATCCCTTGCGAGTCGCCTCCGCTAGTAAGTACCGCTATCGATTTGACTGTCATTCCATAATCCCCTTTCGTTTGCGTCGCAAGCCAAAAATATAGTCAAGACGAGGACCTGCGGATCCAGACGCTGAACGCGAAAAACAAGATGCGCATGAACGGGCTGCCTTTCATCAGCTTCTTGGAAACGCGCCGCACATGCTCCTGCTCCCTCACCTTCGGATCGGACAAATAAAGCGCCAGCAGCCCTTCGATAATCATCCGGTGAAAGCGCGGATGTTCGAGCTCCGCGATATCGGCCCGCGCGCGCCGGGCGATGTCCGCGATTTGCTTCGCGGTCGTTTCGCCGTCCTCGTAATAGCTGCAAAAGTTCAAATCGCCGCCGGCGAGGTCTTCTTCCTGATCGATCAAATAGTCCAGCAAAATATGCAGCCCGCAGACGTGCGGAAAATAGCACCGGCGAATCGTCTCCGCCTGTTCGTCGGTCAGCCGTTGTTCCGCCGCCGCCAAAAACAAATAAAATACGCCGAGCGTCGAGCCGGTCGCCGCGGCGAATTCGTTCCAGCGCAGATGCGGGTACCGGCTTCGGTGCTTCTCCCACCAGGCGAGCAGCTCGCCTTCGCGCAAATCGCGGCGTATATGCTTGTACACTTGCAGATCCGCGTACAGCCCGACCAATTCCTTCACGCGGTCCCGTACGACCGCATACGAAGGCAGCTGCGAGACGCACGACTGGCACGTCCGCACGAGCTTGTGCAAATAACCGTCGTCCTCCCGCTCCGAACGCAGCGCATAGTAGTCGGCCAGCGGCGCGTCCGGGTCGACCGCGTCGAGCATCGACCGGTGCAGCAGGCGAAAATCGTCCGGATCGAGCGAGGTGCTGCGGTCGCACAAGTTGTCCAAATAATCGCTGATCGTCTGAAACGCGACGATCAACGGGATAAGCACATGACGCATCGGCAAATTGGCGGCGGCGTAGACGGCCCCGCCCTTGCAGTGGAATTCCTTGCTCGCCATGCTGGCGATGGCCTGCCTGCGCAGCTCCGGATCGGGCATCCGATCCGCCGCCTCGCGCCAGCGGCCCAGCTGTTCGTTCACTTCGGGAAAGACGTGCCTGTATACGCGGTGCACGAGCGTAACCGGATTTCGGGGAACCGTTCGGCCGTATCGCAATGTCGGTTTCACTTGCGGCGATCCTCCAAAACGTTGATTCCCCTATTATAGTACAAACGACTTCAACTTCCTAATAATGGCCTTTGACGGAGACGTCCTGATCGGCGCGGAACCACAGATGCAGATCGGTGATCCGGCTGGCCAATTCCGCGATTTCCGTATTGAGCGAGCACGAAAGCGGAAAATCGTCTTCGACGTCGAGCCGGTTTTGCTTTTGGACGATCAGAAGCTCGAGCTGCCGGATCCGATCCGGAATGCGGCCGCGGATCCGCTCCCAGTCGTGCAGCAGCGCGGCCCGCTCCTCGGCGGACAACGCGTTCCATTCCTCGTGCAGAAGCGGCAGTTCGATGCCGAGGCGCTCGTCGTATACAAATTCATACTTCATCGCATGGCCTCCAACGCGCGACTCATGATGTTATTTAATTTATCATGCTGCAGCCGATCCGCCAAGCGGGGACCCGAAAAAAATAGGGTTCCGCCGCATTTTATGCTATGCGCGAGGCGATCGACGATTTATACTAGAGTACATAAAAGATTTACAAATTCGACAAAAAGGTGCGGCTACCTGAGTTTGGAGAGAACTGCAATGACCGAACGCGAACAACGACGGCTGACCATGGGGCAGCTTTTTGCTTTTTTTATACCGCTGGGCCTCTCTGCCAGCCTTGTCACTATTTCTCACGTCATCATCAACAGCACGCTCGCCCGCTCCGCCGATCCGGAAATCATCATCGCCAGCTATGCGATCGGCCTCAGCATGCTGGGCGTTATCGAGAAACCCGCCATCTTGCTTCGCCAAACGTGTTCGGCGCTCGTTCGCGACCGGACTTCGTTCAGGGCGATGACCAAAGTGGCGGTTTGTCTATTAATCGGCATGTTCGCGGCCGGGCTGCTCATTTCGTATACTCCGGTCGGCAGGCTGCTGTTTCTGCATTTGTTCGGCGCGCAGGACGCGATGCTCGAAGCGATTATCCACGTATACCGCATTTTGATGTTCGTCAGCCTTTTTTCCGGCATCCGCTGCTTGTACCACGGCATCCTTATCAGCAACATGCGGACGAAATGGCTGACGATCGGCATGGTCGTGCGGCTGGCCGCGATGTACGCGATGTCGCTGTATTTCATCCAAACGAACGGGGTGACGAGCGGCAAAGTCGGCGCGATCATTTTTCTCGTCGGCATGGCGATCGAAGCGGCGGTCAGCTTCCTGGAGGGCAGCAAGCTGGCCCGCTCGCTTCCGCTGAAGAAGGAGGGCCACGACGTCGAGCGCGCGGGGCATATTTTCCGGTTTTACCGGCCGCTGCTGTTTTCGTCGTTCATCGCCGTCGTCATCGGTCCCGCGATTAACGCGATGCTCGGCAAAACGTCCGATATCGGGCTGGCGATCGCTTCGTTCGCCATCGCCGGGAGTTTGACCCAGCTCGTGCAAAGCTTCTTCTCGTATATGCATCAAATCGTGCTGAACTTTTACCGCAAAGACGCGGCGCTGGCGCTGCGGTTCGCCCTGACGTGCGGATTCGTGCCGACGATCCTGATCGGCATTCTCGGCTATACCCCGGTCGGACCGTGGTTCATGGAGCATGTGATGGGCGTAAGCGAGCGGCTGATGAACGCCAGCCTTCATACGCTTCGCGTGTTCATGCTGATGGCGCTGCTGTTCCCGTGGCTCGATTTCTGCAACGGGCTCCTCATGCTCCGGGGCCAAACGAAGGTGATGATGGTCTCGCAGGCGGCGAACGTCGCGGTGACGCTCCTCTCCCTCGTCGTCTGCATTTCCGCCGTTCCGGGCTGGAACGGGGCGATCGGCGCTCTTGCGCAGTCGCTCGGCATCGCCGGCGAGCTCGCCGTCGTTTTGTACGCCATACGCGCTACGTCGTCCGGCGCCTCGCGCCGGATCGAGCCGTCACTTTAACGACATAAGGATGAATCCCGATGACTACACAACTGGAAGAACGCCGCGTTTCCGGCGCGGAGCGGCATGAAGACGTACCGTCCGCCCGCGAGGCGGATGCGGTCGAGAAGACATGCGGCGAAAATGGCGCCGCTCCCACGGCGAAGGACGAAACGGTTATGCGCTCGTTTTCGTTCGTATTCTATATGACGATGGCGCTGACCGTCTCCTTTTTCCCGCTGTATTTCCAATCGCGGGGCTATTCGAACCTGCAGATCGGGGTCATTTACTCGATCGGCCCGTTTATCGGCATCGCCGCCAATTTGTTTTGGGGGTTCGCCAGCGACAAGCTGCAGACGATCCGCAACGTGCTGCTCGTCATGCTTTGCGGGCAGCTGCTCACCACGGTCGTCCTGACGCAGCTCGACGCGATCGCCTGGCTGTACGTCGCGATGACCGTCTACAACTTTTTCCATACGCCGATCAACGGGCTGAACGACAGCCTGACGCTGCTGACGATTCGCGCCAGCGGCAAAAGCTACGCCAGCTTCCGCGTCTGGGGCTCGCTCGGCTTCGCCTTCTCGTCGGTCGTCTTCGGCTTCGTCCTGCACGCGGTCGGCGTCGAACGCACGCTTTATTTTACGATCGGCACGATTTCGCTGTCGCTCGTTCTCGCCTTTTTCCTGAAGGATCGGGCACGGGGCGGCGCCGGTTCGGGATCGGTGAAGCTGTCCGGCTTTTTCAGCGTCCTCGGGCAGCGGGGGCTGCTGCTGTTTTTGGCGCTCATCTTTACGATGTCGTTCGCGCACCGGACGAACGACGGCTTTCTCGCCTTGACGATGCGGGGGATGGGCGCGAGCGACACGGTGATCGGTTGGGCTTGGACCGCGTCGTCGCTGAGCGAAATTCCGATGTTTTATTGGCTGAGCAAAAACGGGCACCGGTACAAGGAGCTGCCGCTGCTCATGATCGCCTCGTTTTTTTACGCGGTGCGGTTTTTCCTCGTCAGCGTCGTGACCGATCCGATCTGGATTATTCCGCTCCAGCTGATGCACAGCGTGACGTTCGGCATTTTTCTCGTCACGGCGCTGCGGTATATTCAGCAGCTGATTCCGGACGAATACCGGGCGACCGGGCAGGCGATCTACAACATCGTCTGGTCGTGCCTCGCCGGTCTGGCGAGCGGCGTCGTCGGCGGCTGGGTGCTGGACGGCTGGGGTGCGCCGGTCATGTACCGGATCGCGGCCGCTTCCGGACTCGTCGCCTGCTTCGGCTTCCTGCTCACGCATCTGGTGCAGCGGCGGCGGGCGAACGGGTAGGCGGCGGCGTAATGCCGCGGGGAGCGGGGAGCGGAATTTGCGCCGTTCGGGCCGGAAATCGGCGCGGTTTCGCGGAATAGCGGGATTCCGTTTAATTCCGTTCCGTTATTCCTGCCAAGCCCGGCCGTTTATACGAACAAAATTGACGACAACATATCGGGAAGTTGGTTGCCTATGATGAGCTCGCACGCAAACGGCAATAGGCCGATCACGCTCGTCGCCGTCGTGACGGCGTTTTGTTTGCTTGGCGATTCGATGCTGTACGTCGTGCTGCCGATATACTGGCACGAGGCGGGACTCACCTCGCTGTGGCAGGTCGGCGTCCTGCTGTCGGTCAACCGGTTCGTCCGGCTGCCGCTCAATCCGCTGATCGGCTGGCTGTACAAGAAATTGCCGCTCCGCGCCGGTCTCATTACGGCCGTCCTGCTCGGCGCGTTCACGACGGCCGGGTACGGCCTGTTCCACGGCTTCGCCGCCTGGCTCGCGCTGCGCGCCATATGGGGCGTCGCCTGGTCGCTGCTGCGCATGGGCGGATTTTTGACCGTCATCGCCTATTCCGACGATACGAACCGCGGCCGGCTGATGGGGCGTTATAACGGCTTATCGCGCATCGGCAGCTTGTTCGGCATGCTGCTCGGCGGGACGCTAGCGCCGATCGTCGGCTTGTCCGCCGTCTCGATCGCCTTCGGCGTCGTCGCGCTGGCCGGACTGCCGTCCATCGGCATCTGGCTGCCGAGGCGCGGCGCCGGAAGCCCGGGCAAGCCGTCGACCGCCGCGGCAGCCGCAAGCCCGGCTTCGGCGGCGGACACCCGCGCCTGGTACAAATCGGCGACGGTGCGCAAGGCGATCGCCACGGGGCTCATTCTTTCGATGCTCCAGGCGATTTTGACGGCGACGCTCAGCCTCGTCATCGAAACGAACTATGCCGGCACGCAAACGCTGCTTGGCATCGCCCTGGCCGGAACGGCGCTGGCCGGCGTGCTGCAGGCGGTGCGCTGGACCGCCGAGCCGCTGCTCGCCTCGTCGTTCGGGCGGCTGTCCGACGGCCCGAAGGGCCGCCTGCCGCTGTTCGTCGCGGCGCTGGCCGCTTCCGCCGCCGGCTTCGCGCTCATGCCGTGGCCGCTGCCGTTCGCCCTCTGGCTCGCGGCCGTGCTGCTCGTCATGATCGCCGGCACCGCCGTCTCCACGCTCATGGACGCGCTCGCCTCGGACGCCGCCCGCACCGCCTCCGTCGTCGCCGTCATGACGGCGTACTCGGTCGCCACCGACCTCGGCTCGGCGATCGGCCCGGCGGCGTCGTACGCGCTCGCGGGCTGGTCCGGCGGCCTCGTGCCCGCCTACGTCGGCAGCGCCGTCGTCTTCGCGGCCATCGCCTTGTGGCACTTGCCGAGCCGGCGGCAGCGGGACGCGGCGCCGGACGTCGCGGGCTCCGCTTGAGTGCCGGAGGCCGTCCCTTCCGGGCGCGACCGAACGAGACGGCCCCGCATACGCGGCGAGACGCCTCCGAACCCGCATGCCAAGCGGGGACGGAAGCGTCTTTTTTTGCGTTCAAAAATAGGAAAATGCCGGCTACCTTCTGCGCCCCAGCTCCTCCGCGATCATCCGCACGCCGCGTTCGATGTCGTCCTCCTTTACGTTCGCCACGGTCAGCTTCAAAATCGGCGCCTTCGGGTAGCCCGGCAAATAATGCTTGTCGATCGGCTCCACGATCACCGACCGCCTTTTCAGCGCGGCGACGAGCGCGGTCACCCGCGTCCGTTCGTTCAGCTCGATATGGGTATGGATGCACGGCGAGCGCGGCGGCGTAAACCGGTACGTTTCGCCGTCCGGGCCGGCGTGGCGCGTCAGCGCGTCTTCCAGCAGACGGGAGCGGCGTGACCAGGAGGCGCGTATTTTGTGCTTGTGCCGCTCGAACATGCCGCTTTTCAAATAAATTTCCAAAGCGGCCTGCGACAGCATCGAGCTGTCGATATCGTTCAGCCGCTTATACTGCGCGAAACGGGCCGCGAGCGGCTCCGGGACGACCGCAACCCCGACGCGCAATCCCGGGAACACGATTTTCGAGTAGCTTTTCAAGTAGACGACCTTCGAGGCGGTATCGTATGCGTAGATCGGGTCGGACTTGCCGCTCGGCTCCATATCGGCCAAAAAATCGTCCTCCACCACGTAAACGCCGCAGCGGGCGGCCAGCTCCGCGATTTGGCGCTTCTCCGCCTCGGAATACGAGCAGCCGAGCGGACTTTGAAAACGCGGTATCGTATAAAAAAATTTGACGCTCGCGGTCCGGAACAAACGCTCCAGCTCGTCCATGTCGATGCCGCGCGCCGTTCGGCGAATGCCGACGGCCGGTATGCCGTGCGCCGCGAGCAGCTCGCCGAACAGATGATAGCCCGGCTGTTCGACCAGCACGGTCGTCCCCCCGTTCGGGAACGGCATCGAGGCGAGCAGCGACAGCGACTGCTGAACCCCGGACGTAATGAAAATGCGGCTGTCCGAAGCGAACACTTGATGGCTCGCCAAATGGCTGCGCACGGCCGGAATGAGCGTAGGCAGCCCTTTCGGCGTGCCGTACACGAACAGCTCGTTGCGGTACGTGTCGATCGCCTTGTTGATGCAGTGGCGAAAATCCAAATACGGAAACACGTCCGGATCGGGCGAAAAGTTGGCGAAATCGAGCGGCTCCCGCTTGTCCGTCGCGCGTTCGGTCCCCCGCACCACGACATAGTACCCGCTTTTCGGGACGGAATAAATCAGATGACGCCTCTCCAGCTCCTGCATCGCCCGCACGACCGTCCCCGCGTTGCAGGCGTACCGCTGCGCCAAATCGCGCACCGAAGGCAGCTTGTCGCCTTCCCGGAACGTCCCCTTCCCGATCGCAAGCTCCAGCTCGTTCAACAGCCGCATATATTTGTGCATCGTTCGCTTCCCTCCGCATCTGTATCGATACAGTTGACTATTTTTCTAATTGTAGCAAAAGGCGGCGCCGATTACGATAGACGTATCCGCCCGGCCGGCGGCACGATCCGCCGCGCCCCCATTTTGCCGCAGAGGAGGCTGACGCCCATGAACACGCAGCGCGATCGATCCGTTTATGCGGCCGTGCTCGTATACGCTCTGATCATCGGGTTCTCGTTTTTGTTCGTCAAATTCGCGCTCACAGCGGCGTCGCCGCTCGATACGCTGGCGCACCGTTTTACCGTCTCGCTCGTCGCCGCGTCCGCGCTCGTCTTGACGGGCCGGATGAAGCTGACGGTCCGGCTTCGCGACATAGGGGCCGTTTTGCCGCTCGCGATGCTGTATCCGACGCTGTTTTTCACCTTCCAGACGTTCGGGCTGGCGTATACGTCTTCTTCCGAGGCCGGCATCGTGCAGGCGATGGCCCCGGCGCTGACGATGATACTCGCGGCCTTCGTGCTGAAGGAACGTCCCGGTTTATGGCAGCAGCTGTCGGTGCTGCTGTCGGTCGCCGGCGTCGTCCTCATCTTCGCCATGAAAGGGGCAAGCCCCGAATCGGCCTCGCTGGCGGGAATCGGCCTGATCGCCTTGTCCGCCCTGTCGCTGGCCGGCTACGGCGTACTGACGCGCAAAATGGCGCAGTCGCGCAGCGTATCCGACATTACATTCATGATGTCGCTGATCGGCTTCGTCGCTTTCAACGGCGCCGCCGTCGTCCGCCATATGTCGCAAGGGACGCTGCCGGCTTTTTTTCAGCCGTTCGGAAACGGGCTGTTCGCGCTCTCGATCGTCTATCTCGGCGTCTTCTCCTCGCTCGCCTCGTCGTTTTTGTCCAATTACGCGCTGGCGCGGCTGGAGGCGTACAAAATGAGCGCCTTCAACAACGTCGCGACGCTTATCACGATCTTGACCGGCGTCGTCGTGCTGCGGGAAAGCATGACCGTCTATCACGTCGCCGGCGGGGCGATGATCATCGCCGGGGTGCTCGGCGCCAACTTCCTGCGAAGCGGCGGAACCCGCACTCCGAAGCGGAAGCCGAAGCCGAGGGCCGCGACGCATCCGGTCGCCGCGCCCGCCTCCGCCCCGGCCGAATCGGCGCGCGACGCCCGCTGAAGCCAAAAAGAAGCCTCCGGCACGCATCATGCGTATCGGAGGCTTCTTCGGCCGGTTAGCGAAGCCGGTCGACCGGCAGCACCCGCGTCACCCAGCCCTCGTAAAAATCGGGCTCGTGGGAGACGAGCACGATCGTCCCTTTGTACGCCCGCAGCGCGTCACGCAGCGCTTCTTTCGCCCGCGCGTCCAGATGGTTCGTCGGCTCGTCGAGGACGAGCACGTTGCTCGGCGTCAGCATCAGCTCGCTCAGGCGCGCTTTGGCCTGCTCCCCGCCGCTTAGCGAGCCGAGCGGCTTGCGGATATGGCTGTCGGTCAAGCCGGACATCGCCAGCGTTTTGCGAACGTCCCTCTGCGTCAGATCGGGCCGGAACGCGAGCAGCCGCTCCAGCGGCGTTTGCTCCGTCGGGACCGACTCCTGGGCGAAATAGGCGACCCGCACCCGGTCGCCGAGCCGGACGCCGCCGCCGAGAGGCGGAATGAGCCCGAGCAGCGTTTTCAGCATAGTCGATTTGCCGGCGCCGTTATGGCCGACGATCGCGATTTTGTCGCCGCGTTCGATCCGCAGTCCGATCGGGGGCAGCAGCGGCTCGGTATAACCGATCCGCAAATCGGCCGCTTCCGCGATCAGGCCGGACGGCTCGTCGTGAACCCGGAAGTCGAAGCGCGGCCGCGGGGCGTTCGCCGGCACGTCGATTCGCTCCATCCGCATCAGCGCCTTCTCGCGGCTTTTCGCCTGCTTCGCTTTGCGGATCCGGTTTTTTTCGATGAACGCCTCCAGCCTGCCTATTTCTTTCCGCTGCCGCTCGTACGCCTCCAGCAGCCGGCCCCGGCTCTGCTCGGAAGCCCGAACGAAAGCCTCGTAGCCGCCGGGATAGCGCTTGATCGAACCGCCCTCCAGATGGAAAATCGTCGAGGCGATTCGATTCAGGAACGATTCGTCGTGCGACACGACGAGGTACGCTTCGCCGTAGCTTTGCAAATAGTCGGTCAGCCATTGGATATGCGCGTCGTCCAAATAGTTGGTCGGCTCGTCGAGCAGCAGTGCGTCCGGCTTTTCGAGCAGCAGCCTGCCGAGCAGCAGCTTCGTCCGTTCGCCGCCGCTCAGCCGCGCGACGTCGCGGTCCATGCCGAGCTCCGCGATGCCGAGTCCGGCCGCGACTTCTTCGATTTGCGCGTCGATCCGGTAAAAATCGGAGCTTTCCAGCTGATGCTGCCACGCTCCGTAACGGGCGAGCAGGTCGTCCAGACGGTCGCCCGCCGTCGCCATCCGTTCCGCCGCCTGCAGCATGCGCGACTCGATTTCGTACAAATGCGCGAAAGCGCCCTGCAAATATTGCCCGATCGTCGTTCCGGCCCGCAAATCCGCATGCTGCCGCAAATATCCGATTTTCGCATGCGGAAACCGCTCGATGTTCCCCCGGTCGGGGATGAGCTCCCCGGTCAGCAGACGCAGCAGCGTCGATTTGCCGGCGCCGTTGCCGCCGACGAGAGCGGCGTGCTCCCCCCGCAGCAGGCGGAAGCTGACGTTTTGAATCACCTGTTTGTCCCCATACGAATGGGAAACGCATTCTGCCGTTATCAAGCTCATGTCCATCGTCTCCTTCGGCTTCAAATTCGAAGCCAACCGGAGAACAGCGCAAAGAAGACGCGTCCGTCGACGTATTTCGGTTGCGGGGCCCGGCTTCGGTGCCGGTAGCCGTCCGTTCGGTTGTCGTTCCCCAAAAAAAGCGAAAAAAGGCAGGGCGAACGTCGCCTTGCCTTTTGCGGTCATCGTTATCGCAAAGAAAAGGAATTCGCTCTTTATCCACTGTTCTCCGGTTGGCGTATCGTGCAAAATGGGCAGACTTCTCCCGTTTACGCCAATTTCCGAATCAGAACAGTCGATAAAAACGTCATTTCCTTTCCTCCTTCAGATGTCATAAAAATCGCATGCGGCGCGGCTTGTCGGCGTCGGGCCGGCAGCTGCCGCATGGCCTCAGTATACAAAACGCCGCGCCGCGGTGTCAAGGCGGCGCCGCTCGCCCGCGCCGTCCCGCCGGGCCGCCTCTCAGTACGCTTCCTGCAGCAGGTCCCGTATCGAAATCGGCTTATGATCGCGAACCGACTTCCACACCGCTTCGCCGATGGCGATCGAATAAGCGCCGTCCGCCGCTCCGGCGAGAATGTCGTACTCCCGCAGCGGGTCCGACCCGAGAAACAAATCTTCCAGCAGGAGCGGGTCTCCGCCGCCGTGACCGCCGCTGTTTTGCACGACGCCGATTATTTCCTTGGAGCCGAACAATGGGATGTAATCGATCGTCTGAACCGGAATCGGGAACGGGATGCGGCCCGGCGCATGATATTCCGTCGTCTCGATCCGCCCCTTCGTGCCGTTGATCGCCAGCCGGTAGCCTTCGTACGGCGCGGAGAAATTGATCGAATAACTGAGCAGCGCCCCTTTGTCGTACTTGACGGCGACCGCGTACGTATCCTCGATGTCGATCTCCGAGTCGAATATGCACGCGTCCGGGCGGTACGTCGAAAACCGCTGCGAAATCGAAGACGTCCGCTCCGTCAAATGGTCGTCCGGCGGCACGACTTCCTTGCTGCGCGTCGTCCAGCGCATGACGTACCGGCAGCTCGGCTTCACGTCGCACGTTTCGCAGTGGCGGCCGTCTTCCTTTCGCGGATTCAGCTCGCCGTCCGGACCGTAGTAGTTGAGCGCTCCGTACGCGAACACTTCGACCGGCTTTTGCGCGATCCACCAGTTGACCAGATCGAAATGGTGCGTGCTTTTATGGATCGACAAGCCGCCGGAGTTTTCGCGCTTCCGGTTCCACCGCTTGAAGTAGCTCGAGCCGTGGTGCGTATCGGCGTACCAGTTCAAGTCGACCGACGTGACGCGCCCGACTTTGCCTTCGAGAACGAGCTCCTTGATTTTGCGGTGATACGGGCTGTAGCGGTAGTTGAACGTTACCGTCACTTTCCCTTTGCTTTCCCGCTCCGCGCGGATAATGTCGCGGCATTGCTCGCTCGAGACGGCCATCGGCTTCTCGGTCACGACGTCGAGATCGAGACGAAGCGCCTGCACGATATACTCCGCATGCGTGCTGTCCTGGCCGGCGACGAGCACGACGTCGGGCTTCGTTTCGGCGACCATTTTCGCGAACTCGTCCGGACCGTATCCGGGAACGTCTTTCAGCTGCGGATATTGGGCTTTGCATACTTCGAAGCGGAGCGGATCGATATCGAGCAGTCCGACGATCCGATGCCCCTTGCCGAACGTTTTGACGAGCGGGCCGATAAACATCGCCAGCGCCCGGCCGCTGACGCCGCAAACGACATATTGCTTCATGTTCGTCACACCTTGTCTGTTGGAAATTCGCATGCTCTGATTCGATCATAAGGAATAAAAAGCAGACGTTCTACGCCATATTTGCTTGATTGGCGGGCAAATTGCGCATATTTTGTCCTCGTCGGGACCGGCGTGCGGGGAATCGAAGGGGAGAGCCGTCGGCAAACGTCAGAGGCTCTTATTCGCGGCCGTCGAGCGCAACCTCGCCCGAACAACCGAAAATAAGAGCCTCAATCGTCCTTTATTTGGTCAAACCGCCCGTGCTAAACCGTGATCACTTTCACGCCCGCGTCGCGAAACAGCTTGATCTGCGCCTCCGACGCCTCCGAGCCGGTGACGAACGTATGCACGGCGTGAATCGGCGCGACGGAATGGAGCGACGCCTTGCCGATTTTCGTGTCGTCGGCGACGACGATAATTTCTTGCGCCGCGCGGATCATCCCCTGCTTCGTCGGCACAAGCTGCGCCTCGGGATGCGTCAGGCCGTACTTCGAATGGATCGCCGGCGTGCCGATGAACGCTTTCTGCACGTGCAGCGTCGACAGCACCTGATCGGTAAACATCCCGTTCAGCATATAGCTGGAATGGTACAGCGAGCCCCCCGTCACGATGACGGAAATGCCTTTCGAATCGCGCAGCTCGGCGGCGACGTTCATATCGTTCGTCACGACCGTTAAATTCGTGCGATCGACCAAATGCTGGGCGATATGCAGCGTCGTCGTCCCGGAATCGAGAATGATGTGATCCCCGTCCTCGACGAGCTCCGCCGCCCGCTTGCCGATCCGCTTCTTCTGATCCAGCTGCTCGTGCGCCCGCTCCGAAAAGGACGGCTCGCTGTTCGCTCCCTGGTCGACGATGACGCCGCCGTGGGTGCGCTTCAGCAGCCCTTCCTGCTCGATCTCCGCCAGGTCGCGACGAATGGTCGCTTCGTGCACCTGAAACGCTTGAGCGAGCGCGGCGACCGAAGCGACCCGATTTTGTTTTACGTATTCCACGATGCGCATTTTGCGTTCTGCCGCAAGCATGACCGTTCCTCCCCCGATTTTCGCGCATAGGTGCGCGCTCTTGTTTGTTCGCATACGAATTCCGCTCGTTTCTCGCTTAGTCTAAGCTTAAAGAGCGCAAACCGCTTTGTCAACCTTCGCCCCGCATCCCGTCTCCGGGTCCCCTGTACCCGAACCGTACAAAATGGCAATTCCGACCGAACATTGTGACATTCATCCGGCGCGGCAAAACGATTATGATAATGGCGAAACAACCATTCTACTTGCATTCGGGAGGTTTAGCCGTTGAGTACCGGACCGGTAAGGCTGGCGATCGTCGGCGGCGGCAGAGGAGCCGCGTTTCTCAAAGTACTCGCGCCGTTATCCGACAAACTGCGGTTGGTCGCTTTCTGCGACATGCGCGAAGAACTGATTGCGATGTGGAAGGAGCAGAAGCCGGACCTTCTTACGTTTGCCAGCTACGAGAAGCTGCTCGATTGTCCGGATGTCGACGCGGTATTTCTCGCGACTCCGTTCACCGTGCACGCTCATCAAGCGATTCAGGCGCTGCGTGCGGGCAAGCATGTGCTGAGCGAAGTCATCGCGACGACTACGATCGAGGAAAGCTGGGCTTTGGTCGAAGCGGTCGAACAATCCGGCCTCACCTACATGATGGCGGAAAATTGCTTGTTTACCCGCTCCAATATGATGGTCGCGCAAATGGCGCATTCGGGCGTTTTCGGCGAAATATCGTTTGCCGAAGGCGGCTATATCCACGACGTGCGCCATCTGCAGCATCATTCGGACGGGACGCTTACTTGGCGGGGACGTTTGCGCAGAGACGCGAACGGCATGGTATACCCCACCCACTCGCTCGGCCCGATCGCCCATTGGCTCCGAATCAACAAGCAAAACGGCGACGCCTTCGAATCGATGACCTGCTTCGTATCGAAGGAGGTGGCGAACCACCATTATTTCCGCGAGCTGTTCGGCGACAAGCATCCCGGAGCGAGCCGCGATTATTGGCGGCAGGGCGATTCCGCCGTCGCGCTTATCAAGACGAGGAACGGCGTCCTCATCCAGCTCCGGTACGACGTCAAATCCGCCCGGCCGATCCAGGCGGCCCATTACGGCCTTCAGGGAGCGAACGGCGCTTATTTGACGGGAAGACACAAGGACGAAGATCCGATCGTCTGGATCAAAGGCCGTTCGCCCGGAGCTTCGCCGCAAAGGTCGTCGGAGCCCGGGGCGGAATGGGAGCCGCTGTGGAATTACGCGGAGCAGTACGAGCATCCGGCTTGGCAAAAATGGCATACCCAGGCCGGGCAAGCGGGTCACGGAGGCAGCGATTTTTTCGTGCTGGACGAGTTCGGCTCGGCCATACTCGAAAGCCGGAAGCCGCTGATCGACGTGTACGACGCGGTTACGTGGAGCTCGGTCTTCCCGCTTTCCGTCCGATCGGTGCAGTCTCAAGGGAAACCGGTCGATTTTGTCGACTTCAACCGGCAGGCAGCCGCCGGCCGTCCCGGGAGCGATGCTTGATGCGGTACGATTACTTGATCGCGGGCGCCGGAATCGTCGGGCTGACCATTGCGAGAGAGCTGATGAAGCGGGAGCCGGGCGCCCGGATCGCGGTCATCGAGAAGGAAGCGGACGTCGCCGTCCATGCGAGCGGGCGGAACAGCGGCGTTCTGCACGCCGGCTTCTACTATGCGGCGGACAGCTTGAAAGCCCGTTTCACGCGCGACGGCAATCGCGCCATGAAGCGGTATTGCGAGGAAAACGGCCTGAAGGTCAACACCTGCGGCAAGCTGGTCGTCGCGAAGGACGTAACCGAACTAAAAGGGCTCGAGGAGCTGAAAAGGCGGGCGGAGCAAAACGGCGTCGAGCTGCACTGGGTGGACGAGAAGGAAGCGGAGCGCATCGATCCGAACGCCAAAACGTACGAGAAGGCGCTTTATTCGCCGTCTACCGCCTCGGTCGACCCGGTGGAGGTGTGCAGGTGCATGAAAAACGAAGTGATCGCCGGCGGCGTCGAGCTTTTGTTCAATACGGAATACAGAGGTCGGGACCGGAACACCGTCCGAACGAACAAAACCGATATTGCGTACGGCTATTTCATTAATGCGGCCGGTCTGTACGCCGACAAAATCGCGCACGATTTCGGCTTCGGCACCGCCTACACGATTATTCCGTTTAAAGGCATTTATTTGAAATACGCCAGCACCGACACCGATGCGCGCACGCACATTTACCCGGTACCGAACTTGAACAACCCGTTCCTCGGCGTGCACGTTACCAAAACGGCGGACGGCTCGATCAAGATCGGTCCGACCGCCATCCCGGCCTTTTGGCGGGAAAATTACGAAGGCTGGCGCCATTTCCGCCTAAGCGAATGTTTGCAAATCGTTTATTACGAAGCGAAGCTGTTTATGACGAACGCTTTCCAATTTCGCCGCCTGGCTGTGGAGGAAATGAAAAAATACCGCAAATCGAACTTGATCGGACTTGCGTTAAAGCTGACCCGAAAGCTGGACCGCGCGCAGTTCGGCGCGTTCGCGAAGCCGGGCATCCGCGCCCAGCTGCTTCATAAGGAAAAACTCGAGCTGGTCCAAGACTTCGTGCTCGAGGGCGACGAGCAATCGATGCACGTATTGAATGCCGTATCTCCCGCGTTTACTTGCTCGCTGCCTTTCGCCGCTTACGTCGCCGACTGCATCGAAGAGAAGCGGGCCGGCGCGGCGCGGCAGACGGCCCCGTCAGCCCGGCATGGGCGCGTCTGAACGCAACGGCCCGGCTTGCTCCTGCTCGATCCGGCGGTTCGACCGATATACGCTCGGGGGCATTCGGTAATAATTGCTGAATGCCCTCGTAAATGCGAAAATGTCCGAATACCCGAGCGACAAAGCGATTTCGGTAATCGAAAAATCGGTTTCCTCCAGCAAGCGGGCGCCGTTCGTCATCCGCAGCCGCAGCAAATATTGCCCCGGCGAAATGCCGAGCAGCTTCGTGAAAGCTACCGTGAAATGCGAACGGTGTATGCCGACGTAATCGGCCACGTCCTGAACGGAAATATCTTCATTGTAATGCATGCTCATGAACGTTTCGCTTTCTTTGATCCATGCGTACGAATTTTTTTCCCGCGAATTCGCGGCCCCGGGCGGCCTGGCGATCACGAGCTGATCGAATACTTCGTACAGCTTGCTGATCCAGCGGTAGTAGCTCGTGCTGCCCGATTTCAGCAGCAAAAACTCGTCCAGCAGCTGATGCAGCATGCCCGGTATGCCGTGCGAACACGCCCTCCGCGCATACGGCCGCTCCTCCTTAATTCCGACGCTTTGCAGCAAGGAGCCTACGCCTTCCCCTTCCAAGCCGAACCAGATCAGCTGCAGCTGCGGCTTCTCCGGAATCACCCCGTATTGAACCGTCTTCTCCGGAAACAAGCAAAACATGTCGCCTTTGTCCAAATAGACGGGCTCCCCGCCCGCCCGGAACATCATTTGGCCGTCCAGCACGAATTGCAAAATATAGTACGAGTACGTGCGCGGTATCGTTTGGTAATGCGGCTTGGCTACCATACGGCCGGCGAACATCGGACATATGCCGATCTCCCTTTCCAAAGCGGACGGTTTATAAAACGCCATTTTGGCATATTCGGTCGCATACTCTTTCAAACCGCGCATAGGAGCCCTCCTCGTCCATTCGCTCGCAGAAGCGGACATATTCGGTGCGATAATTCCCATTTTACCACAACTGCGGCAATGGTTGGTCACGAAACCAAAAAGGAAAGGACGCACTTCTCGAAGATGAAGTACGTCCGGGCCGCAACGTCGGCTGTCGCGTCATTTTTTCGGATGATCCTGCGAAGCGATATACTGCCTGATCTGGTCTTCCAAATCGCGGAGCGCCGTATTGACGTCCGTCTGGCCTTTGGCCACCTTCGTAAATTCCGCGTCCATGAGGCTCGTCGCTTTGCTGAAATGCCGCGACAGCTGCGGAGCCGGACCGGATTTGCCCTTGAAAATGCCCGTCACGTTTTTCCCTTTCAATTCGGGCATATCCGCCCCGAACATTTGAATGTACTTCGGATCGCTCAGCGTCGATTTCCTCGCCGTCTTCCGAACCATCCCGGTTTGCACCTCATCGGAGAACAGCACCTCCATAACGCGCATCAGGTCGTCGGGATGCTTGCTCATCTTGGTCGGTATGAGGAGATGAAGATTATACCAGCCGCTGATGCCCGGCAGCTCTTGGTAAAACGGCTTCTGGACGACGTCCCAATTCAATTCGGGCACGCCCTTCAGCATCGAAAACAAATTGCCTTGCGGCGCCAGCATGGCGACCGTTTTATGCTTCATAAACTGGTCGTACATCGTTTGATACGTTCCGAGGTAAGGATTGTTCGGAATCGAAACGATCCGTTTGCCGAGCTCGAACGCTTTTTTGTACGGCTCGCTGTTGACGAGCACGGCTTCGGTTTTATAGTCGATGTACGGCAGCGACAGCTGGGCGATCAGCGAAAGCGCCGTCGATTGCAGCCCGTAATAGGTCACGCCCCCGTCCTGGCGCGAAACTTTGCCGGCCAGCTCGATCGCTTCGTCCCAGGTCATTCCGTCCTTCGGGTAAGCGACTCCGAATTTATCGAAAATGTCCTTGTTGTAATAAAGGCCGACGACGTTTTCGGCGTAAGGCAGCGCGAACAGCTCGCCCTTGTCCGAATATTGCTTGATGACGTTCAGCGCCCCTTGATCGAACCGGTTCAAATCGAAATTGTGCTTTCGGGCGAGCGGAATCAAATCCAAATAAATGCCTTTATCCAAATGGTTCGACAGCTCGCCGTTATACGAAACCCAAAAATCGAGCGGCTCCCGCGCGGCGAGAATGTCTAGCAAGCTTCCGGTCACCTTCTCAAGCGTAATGTGCGGATATTTCTTTTTGACGGGCTCCGCCAGCAGCGTCTGAAAATCGGTGCCGGGAAAATACGATTCGGGCGCCAATATGTTTAACACGACCGGCTCCGGCGGCTTAACCGCCTCCGGCGACTTCCCCGCGTCCCCGGTACCGCCCCCGCCTTGATTCGAGCAGCCGAGCACGGTCGCCGTCATTGCCGCGGTTCCGAGCATGAGCAACCTTTTCCCAATCATGCGTATCCCTCCAGTCGAATGCGCGCCGGCGCAGCTTTGAACATAAACCCGGAACGCGCGCTTCCATCGTGTAACCGTTTGCATATAGAGCGATGCCCGCTCCCGGCGCGCCGGTCCGTCCGCCGCGCAATAATGCCGCCGGCGTTACTTCAGTTCGGCGATTTTTTTGTTGATTTCCTCTTCCGCTTCCCTTAAAGCGGTGTTGAGGTCCTTGGCCCCCTTGTTGTATTCCTCGAACTTTTTCAGCACGATGTTCCCGGCATCCTTATTGTATTTGGACAACGCGGGAGCGGCCGCGGGCTTGCTCTTGAAAATCGACTGCAGGCTCACGTCTTTCAAATAATCCGTTTCCGCCCCGAATTGTTTTTTCGTTTCCGGATTTTTGAGCGGAGAGCTTCTGATAAATTTTCTGGCGCTGTCGATCTGAACCTCGTCCGACGTAAGTGTGGCGAGCACCTGCATCGCGGCATCCCGATGCTTGCTTTGCTTGGAAATAAACATATAGTGGGCGTCGACCATGCCGAATACGTTAGGCTGCTCCTTGAAGCTCGGATATTGCGCGATTCCCAGATTAAACCCGTTTTTCACGGCATCCTTGAGCGCGTAGAACAGATTGATCGAGCCGTACATGGCCACGTTTTGCTTTTTGATAAAGTCGTCGTGCGACGTCGTCGGACTGTTTCCGGGTATCGAGTTGATCCGGTTGCCGAGTTCAAACACTTTTTTCCATAACTCGTTATTGACGTTGGCGCGTTCGGTTTTGCCGTCAACGTAATCGGGAGACAGCGGAAAGGCGAGCCTGTGAATGTTTTCGTAGCTGAGCCCGCGATACTGAACGTCGCCCTCCTTGCGCGTCAGTTTCCTGCCGAGTTCGATCGCCTCGTCCCATGTCATGCCGTCCTTCGGGTACGGCACCCCGAATTTATTAAACAGATCCTTATTGTAGTACAAGGCGTTAAATTGCATGGAGTAGGGAAGCCCGTACAGCTCTCCGTTGCCGGCGACAGCCTTGATCGTATCGAGCGTCGCCGGTTCGAACCGGTTTAGGTCGACCTTATGCTTGTTTACGAGATCCGTCATGTCTCCGAGAATGCCGAGCTGCATGAATACGCCGGCGCCTCCGTTCCAATGGACGAGCAGGTCGGGAATATTGCCCGTGGAAACCGCGTTCTCGACGGAGCTGTTCATCTTTTCGAGCGTGATATGGGGATGCTTTTTCTTCAAAGGCTCGACGAGCAGCGTATTCAATTCTTCGTCGCTAAGCGGCTGATACAATAACATTTTTAACGTCACCGGATCGTTGCCGACGGGCGCGGAAGCTTCGACGGTCTCTTTCGGCGCCGCTCCGCAGCCGGCTAAGCCAGCCGCGAGCGATGAACATAAGGCGATCGGCAAAAACTTGTTTGTCGCATTTCTTTTCATTTTATCCCCCCGCATTTAGAGTAAGCTTCCGTCAACCTCCGTCAAATCCGTATAATAGCCGAGGACGGCCCCGACGACTTGCTCCGGGGTTACGCCGTCTTGACGGAGAGCGCCCAGCCCGGCAAACGTTTCGATCACGTTCCCTGTAACCGCTTGCACATAAAAGACCGCGCTCTTGAACAAATGGCGCCAATCGAGCGACAGCGCTTCGTTCGGTTTTAGGTTCGCCGCATCCGATACTTCGAGTCTGGAATTGGAAATCCATCTGACGATCGTAACGTTTGACGTTCCGTCGCCGCCTTTCAGGCTGCCGATCGTCGACGGATAGTTGAATTTCGTTTTGTACAGTTTGCCGTCAAGCCTGCGAATGTATTGCCCTTTGGCTACAGTCGTCGTAACGCCCGGCCCCGGCGGCGGCTCGATAAGCATGCTCGACTCCGGCGTGTTCTTCTCCAAAATCATGCCTCTGGATAACGGGTATGCCGAGTTGCTATCGATATCGGACAAGTCATAGACCGGGTAATACGGTTTGACGCCGGGAGCGCAGCTGATCTCGTTGCCTTTTATTTTGAAATCGGCGTTGGAGGCGTGCGAACGGTTTAGCGTCTTGATCGTCATCTTCATATTGTCGGAATCGGCCGCGTACGCCTCGTACTGCTGGAACAGGTTGCCTCGAATGAGCACCTGGGATACGTTCCGGTTGACCCAGATCGGCAATCTCGTATTTTTGAACACGTTGCCTTCGATCGTGACTTGCTTGATCCGGTTCGCGCTGCCCGTATCCATATGCAGCGCTATCCCGTTTCCTCCGCAATTCACAATCGTATTTTGCCGGATGTCGATCCCGGTCGCTTCCACGTTGATGTAAAGCTTGATGCCGGCATCGCCCGAATACAGGCTGTCCGAGACGGTTCTCGTCTTGTACTCGATATAGTTGTCCTGAATGATTACGTTTCGGATCGGCGTAGTCTGCACCCATGTCGGCGTCTGCAGCTTGAAGTCGATGCCGGCGTTCGGCTCCGAATGGCCTTGCCGCATATCGTTAATCCGGATGCTGTTGCCGGATATTTTAACGGGTCCGAAATGTCCGGCCGGCAAGCTCATCGGCCATAAAAAGATCCCTTTGTTCGACGACTCGATCGTATTGTTGTATACGTTGCAGCCGTAGCCGCCCGGCTCCAAAATTATCAAGCCGTTATCGTATGAGGTGGAAGGGGTTACGATGATGCCGTTTGTAAAACCGAGGCATATGTTATCGTTGCAGTGCGTATTGTGGCCTTGAAATTCGATGCACGTTTCCGGCGTGAACGTCGTTCTGTTCTGACTGTAAAATAAATTGTTTTCGATATGATTGTTTTCGCCGGCAATCCAAAACGCGGAAATATCGAACCAGCCGAGCGGGAAACGGCTGAAATCGTAGACGATCTCGCAGTTTCGGAACGTGCTGTTGCTGACGTCTCCGCGAAACACCCATACTCCGTTCGCAATGACCTTCAAGTCGTCCAGCAAATAGTTGCGGCCTTCTCCGCCGTTGAAAAAGGTGCGGTGACTCGTCCATGCCTCGGAGCCGGTGACGACATTGTCGACGTTGCAATCGAGCGTCAGCTGCTTGAACGCGATATTTTGCAGCACATGGTTCGGAACCGGATGCGTGAACAATTCGCCCCAATTTCCCGTGGAGCCGTGAATTTTCAAAATCGATAAATCGCGGTGCACGCCCTGCACGGTTACGTTCGACTTTAAAAGGATCGTCCGTTTCGTCGCGACGACATGGAAAGTTCCTTGCGGAATGACGAGATAGCCTCCGTTTACGGAGTCCAGGTAGTTTAAACAGCTTTGGATGTAAGGCGCATTGTCCGGGATCGATTCGCTGCCGCCGAATTGCTTCAAATGGATCGTGTTGTCCTTGACGATGAGCTTCGCCTGCAGTCCGCCCGGCAAGTTGTGAATCGAACCGCCGTCTTCGGCCAAGCCGGCGCTGCGCTCGATGCTGTATACCGCACCGCCGCCGTCATTGCGCTCATAGTAGCCGAGCGTGACGACGACTCCTCCTTCCGTCGGGTCGTCCATGCTTTTCATCGCCGCGACATGATCGACGAATACCGCTCTCTTCGCCAACTGCGCCGTAATTCCGTCCGCATATTCCCGCACCACTTCTTCCGCGACCCGGCGAATGCCCGCCGCGTTGCCGTTACCGTCGCCGCCGGCCGCGCTGCCGTAAACGTTGTTCGTCACCGCGCCGTTGCCGAGCGCGCTCCCCCCGCCAAGCCATGTGCCCGCAACCGCCGCGGCGCCTGCCGCCCCGAGCGTCAGCAGCTTTCTTCTGCTTAACGGATCGCCCATCTCTCGCTTCATGGCGTTTCCTCCTTGCCTTGCCCGGTTTGCCGTCCGATGCACCTTGCAAGCAAATTTCGCGTGATTTGCCGAACGCGCGGATCGGGTCCCTGTACGCGTCCGAAAACGCCCTTGGCCGGGATATGTCCGGGCGGACTGCTAAGCCCTTGCGCCCACCAGATCGTGCCGGCGTTAAATACCCAGTTGCCCTTCGGCCCGGGATAAATGACGGCGGCATGCTTCCCGTCCCCGACCCTCGGACTGGCGTGCTTCTGCTTGGAAGACGGAGCCGTTACGCCGGTCAACTCGCTGTGCGCGAGCAGCTCCAAGCCTTCGATCGCCTTGAACGGCGCCCCGTGGTATTCCCAGCCGACCAAGCCCGGAATGCTGTCCCCCTCCTTCATGCCGGTGCCCTCGAACACCCAATGATCCGGGTTCGCGACGGTCCAGTCGCCGTAGCCGGGGCCGAATGTCGTCGCCCCCATCAGCTCGTATTCGTCCAAAAACCGCTGCTTCCGGGCAAAAGCGCGGAACGGCGCCCCCGTGAGCCCGTTGTCGTACGGAATGACATCGTGATTGATCGAATTTCCGCTCAAAAACAGCAGGCTGACCCCGGCATCCCGGGCCGCGGCGGCATTGTCGAACATCGCGCGCGTCCAGTATTCGTCGTGCCCGACCGAAACGAATACTTTGCAGTTGCCGAGCAAGCCCGGATCCAGATGCAGATCGAGGTTCGAGCAGTACGTCACGTCGTAGCCTTCCGCCTCGAGCCAGAAAGCGAGCGGAAATTCCCACAAGAGGAACGATCCCGAGCCGCAGGACAGCGGCGAGTCGACGATTTGGCAATATTTCGCGTACGGCCGGTCGAAGCTCACCCTGACGTTGGGCCCCATATACCAAAGGTCCAGCGTCCCGTCGTCATAAATCGAGTTCATGCCCGGCCATTTGTTATACGCCTGCCACGTCAGATCGCTCACTTGAACGAGCACGTCCGTTTTGCGCCGTTCCTTCACGACGAAGACGATATAGCTTTGGGCGCGGGAGGACGTTTGCCGCGTCAGCTTGACCAAATAGACGCCGCTTGCCCAGTCGCCCGGTATTTGCAGCGTCGCGGCCGGCCGCCAGCTGCATTCCCGCAGCCGTTCGACCGTCTCCATCGGGACCGGCTGCGGTTCTCCGTCGAAGGTGCCGAGACAGCCCATATGCCTGCCGCCGGTCCCGCCGTAATAGCCGAGCCGGTAAACGTCCATCGTAAACCGGCACGCCGGCTCGACGCTGACCATCAGGTCGATCGCCTCCCCCGGGTATACGCTGGTGCGGGAGGCGTATCCTTCAATCGCCCGGGAGCGAAGGCCGCCGATGAGCGACGTTTGCACCGTTTCGGCGGAATCGAACCGAAACCGCGTCATTTGCCAATCAAGCGTGCCCGGCTTTTTATTTTCCTCTGCCGTTGCATGAGGCATCGAAGACCCACTCCTATGCTCGGATGAACTTTTTTCATTTCCATCATAATCACTGGGGGAGCGCGGATGAATGCTTGAATGTTCGGCCGGATTTGTTATTTTGTTCGAACGCGAAAAAACGCAAACAAACCGTTCCGCATAGGGCGAAACGGTTGGTGGGCGATGCATGCGGTCAAGGCTTCTGCTGCTGAACGGACGCCTCGATCCGCTGCATGAATTCCTCGGCGGCGCTGTACCCTTGCAGCCGCAAATACCAGTTGTTGGCCGCCGCCTCGACGAGACCGGCCACGTCGCGGCCCGGCTGCAGCGAGATTTGGATGTGGGGGATTTGCACGTCCATGTATGTCGTGAACTTCGGCTCCACGTCGAGCTCGTTGTACAGCTCGTTTTCTTTCCATTGGGTCAGCTCGATATCGAGCACGATCCGGGTTTCGTCCTGAAACGCGCCCCGCCCGTAAATGCGGGCGACGTTGATCAGGCCGACGCTGCGCAGCGCGAGAAATTCTTTCGTCTTGCCGTCGTGCGTGCCGAGTATCGTTTCCGGGCTCAGCTTCTTCAGTACGACGGCGTCGTCGGCGACGAGACGGTGCCCGCGGCGAATGAGCGTCAGCGCCGTCTCGCTTTTGCCGACGCCGGACTTGCCGCGCAGCAGGATGCCGATTCCGGCGACGTTGACGCATACGCCGTGCACTTGAATTTCCGGCGCCAGCGATTTCGTCAAAAACGCGTCGACCATGCCGATCCATTTCGTCGTCGGCTCCGGCGTCCGCAGCAGCGGGATGCCTTCCTTCTCGCAGTGCGTGATCAAGTAGCGGAGTCCCTCGATTTCCTGGTTCCAGGTGACGACGAAGCAGGGCGGATGGTACTGCACGACGTGGCCGATGCGCGCGTCCCGCTCCTCTTCGGTTTGCTTATGCAAGTACGTAATTTCTTTGCGGCCCAGCACCTGTACGCGCTGCTGCGGGAAAAAATCGAAATAGCCGACGAACTCGAGCCCCGGCCGGTGCACCCGGGATTTGCTGATCGTGCGGTGCAGCTCGGTATGGCCGGCCAATATTTCCAGATGGAAGCGATTGACCAAATCTTGAACCGTGATCGATTTCATGGCAGTCGCCGGCACCTCTTTCTTTCGATAAGTGACTATCTCTCATTATGGCGCGCTTCGCCCGGCTTTCGCAAGCGGTTTTCGCGGCGCCTCTTGCCGATATTATGACATTATGCCCGACGGCGCGAAATTCGGAAGCATTCGGCCGTAAAAAAATAACCGCCGGACGCAACGGGACGCCGACGGTTCGCTGACGATTTATTTTTTCTTCCCCTGAAGCATAGTCTGGATCTCCTTGTTCGCCGACTCGTTGGCGTCCCGAAGCGCCGTATTGATGTCCTTCGTTCCTTTCTGGACGTCCGCCAACGCTTTGTTGAATTCGTTCATCGCCAGCTGATCGTAGATCGTCATTTTATATTTGGGAGCGGGCTTTGCCTTGAGGATCGCCTGAACGTTTTTGCCTTTCAGCACGCTTAAATTTGCTCCGAAGCTTTTATCGATCTCGGGGTCGACCAATGCCGACAGCACCCCGTTCTTGACCAGCTCCAGCTGCGGCTCTTTCGTAAGCAAATAGGAGACGACCTGGAACGCGGCATCCTTATGTTTGCTGACGCTCGAGATGTGCAAATTGTGCGAATCGACCTGAAACGCATGCTCCGGCGTTCCGGCAAAGTAAGGCATCGTCGCCATATCCCAGTTTATCGTTTCCCCCTTCGCCTCCATATCGGCGATCCACGCAGGCACGTCCCCGTAAAAAGGCCACATCGCCAAATTTTTGTCTTTCAAAAACCAGTCTCTTCCCCAGCCGCCGGCCGTCGTGTTATTGCCCGGCACTTTGCTCACGTCGAGCACCAATTGATACACTTTTTTGAATCCGTCGGTATTCAGCAAGGCGGAATTCGTTTTCGCATCGACGTACGGCAGCGACAATTGACTCGCGTGATCGGTACTTCCGCTCAAAGCGAGGCCTCGGTAGGCTATGCCGCCTTCCGTTCTGGACAAGCTGCGGGACAATTCGATCGCACCGTCCCAAGTCATGCCGTCTTTTGGATAGGAAACGCCGAATTTGTCGAAAATGTCTTTGTTGTAGTAGAGAACCGAATAGTTCATCCAAAACGGGAGGCCGAACACCTCGCCCTTTTCTCCCCATATTTTGATCGCGTCCATCACGCTCGGCTTAAGCTTGCCGGTATCGAAGCCATGCTTTTTCATCATTTCGTTCATATCGTAAGCAAGTCCCAGATCGATGAACTCGCCGAGCCATGGAGTGCTCGTATAAAAGAAATCCGGAAACTGGCCCGCCGCCAGCAGCTCGGCAGGGTTTGTCCCGTTTCCTCTTCGTACGATTTCGAACGTGATGTGCGGAAATTTCTTTTGGGCGGGAGCGATGATGAATTGTTGAATCCATTCGTCCGTTTGACTGAGAGACATATAAAAGCGCAGCTTGACAGGCTCCGTCTGTTTCGCGTTTTCGGGGGAAATGTCGGAGGACGGCTGGGTGCCCGCGCCGCCCGAGCAGCCGGCGAGCGCCGTGGACAGCAGGGCGACATTCCAAATCGCCGCTCTTTTCTTCATCATGCGTGATCCCTCCCATAAAGAACTGGCATACAAGATAGCGCTTACATTCAATGAAGCCGCAACCTGGTTCAACCGGATTCAGCACCTCTCCTTTCGCTTCTCGCCCGTTTGCAAGGGAGCCTCTTGCATTGTTATCGTTTCATGCCGTTTCGAGAAAAGGAAACCCCTTAACCGGACCAAGAGTATGGCGATTATCCCTGTATTTGTCAGCCGATGCTTCCAGCATAGCAGAACGGAGCCCGTCCCGCCCTTCCATGCATCGACTTCCGCTAGCACGATTCCGACTTTTCCGGCGGTCTCGTCGCGGCGATTGGCGGGCGGCGATTGCCGTTTGACAGACGGAGCCGGCTTGCGCTATACTACTGCTCAACTACATATGCGCATTATGCCGATGAAGAGCATCCAACTCGGAGGCGTTTGCGATCGGGATCGTCTCGCATCCTCTAAGCATACCGGCCACCGCCCCGTTACCGCGGAACCAAGCGGACCGGATTTCCGGTCAAATTGGGTGGCACCGCGGGTTCAAAGCGCTCCTCGTCCCAAAGACGACGGGCGCTTTTTGTCATTTTCGGGAAAAGGATGTGGAACGGATGCTGGACATTCGGTTTATTCAAGAAAACGAGGAGCTGCTGCGGCTGACGGCCGAGCGAAAACGGCTGCCGGACCCGCTGGACGACCTGCTGCAAACGGACAAGGAGCGGAAGCGGCTGCTCGCGGAGGTCGAACGGCTGCGCCGCGAGCGAAACCGGCTTTCGGCGCAGGTGCCCGCGCTCCTGCGCGCCGGGGAGCGGGACGAGGCCGACCGGCTGAAAGCGGAGGCGAAGCGGATCGGGAATGCGCTCGCGGAGGCGGAGCCGCGGCTCGAGAAGCTGGACGGCCGCTTCCGCGAGCTGATGCTGCTCGTCCCGAACGTCGTCTCGCCCGATACGCCGATCGGCGCGTCGGACGCGGACAACGTGGAAATCCGGCGCGTCGGCTCGCCTCCCGACTTCGCGTTCGAGCCGCAGGATCATGTGGCGCTCGGCGAGTCGCTCGGCTTGATCGATATCGCGCGGGGCGTGAAGACGGCCGGAAGCCGCAACTACTATTTGCTCGGCGCCGGGCTGCATCTGCACCGGGCCGTGCAGCAGCTTGCCGTCGACCGGCTCGCGGCGAAAGGCTTCACGGTCATGGACGTGCCGCTGCTCGTGCGCGAGGAGGCGCTGACCGGCGCGGGATTTTTCCCCGGCGGCCGGGAGCAAACGTTCGAGCTGCCCGCGGACGGCAAATGGCTCGTCGGCACGTCGGAGGCGTCGCTCGTCTCCTACTATGCCGGCGAAATCGTCGACGTCTCGCGGCCGATCCGGCTCGCCGCCGTATCCGGCTGCTTTCGCCGCGAGATCGGCTCGGCCGGCCGGGACGTGCGCGGCTTGTACCGCGTCCACCAGTTCGCCAAAGTCGAGCAGGTCGTGCTGTGCCGCGGCGAAGCGGAGGAATCGGAGCGGATGCTGCAGGACATTACGCGAAACGCCGAAGAGCTGCTCGGGCTGCTGGAACTGCCGTACCGGGTCGTCGCCGTCTGCACCGGCGACATGGGGCAAAAAAATTACAAGCAATACGATATCGAAACGTGGATGCCGAGCCGGCAAAGCTACGGGGAAACTCACTCGTCGTCGAATTTGCACGACTTTCAGGCACGGCGCGCCGGCATCCGCTACCGCGACGAAGACGGCAAGCTCCGCTACTGCCATACGCTGAACAATACGGCGATCGCTTCGCCGCGCATTCTCATCCCGCTGCTCGAAAACCATCAGCGCGAGGACGGCTCGATATATATCCCGCCCGCCCTGCGACCGTACATGTACGGGATGGAGGCGATCGGACCGCAGCGTTGAGGGGCGAACGTCGGGCGGCGGCCGCGGCGAGCGAAGGGAGCCGCATTCGCGGGGCGAGCGCGGTTCGGGCCGGTCTCTCGAATCACATATTGCAGGCCGGGGAGCATTCGCTCTTCGGCCTCTTTTTATCGTCGCATTCGTGAAATTTTTATATTGTAAACAACGGGATGCGGCGGTATACTGGTATCGTTGATATGGTATAGGTAAGGTACATATACCATTATTACTTTTCAATGCAATCGTCAATCGACTGGGGGAATGCCGTTTGGACTGGATCGACGCGCATGTGCATTTGCAGGGAGCGGACTTGCATCCGCTTACGCTATCCGAAGGCGACCGGCTCGGAGTGAAACGGTTCGTCTGCTCGACCGTCGTCGGCATCGGGTATTACCCGACGTTCGACCAGGTGCGCGAATCGAACGATCATTTGCATGCCGTTATGCGCCGCCATCCCGAAAGAGTTTCCGCTTACTGCTACGTCAATCCGCGCCACGGCGCCAAGGCGCTGGACGATTTCCGCCGCCGCCTCGAGGACCAGGGCATGATCGGCCTCAAGCTGTGGGTCGCCACGCTGTGCGACGATCCGCTCGTCTATCCGTTCGTCGAGCGGGCGATCGAATACCGCGCGCCGATTCTTATTCACGCGTGGCGCAAGACGGTCGGGCAGCTTCCCTACGAATCGACCGCGACCCATGTCGCGAACTTGGCGCGCCGTTATCCGGAAGCGCGCATCCTAATGGCGCATATGGCCGGACAGGTCGAAAGCGCGGTCCATGCGATCGCTCCGTATCCGAACGTTTACACGGATACGTCCGGGACGCCGATCGGCGGCGCGGAGGTGAGCATTGCGGTGCGCCGACTCGGCGCGGAGCGGGTCATCTTCGGCTCCGACCTGTACGGCGCCTGCTTGGCGAGCAACATCGGCAAAGTGATGGGGGCCGGCCTTTCCGCGGACGAATTCGAGCTCGTCATGGGCGGCAATATGGCGCGGCTGCTGGAAGAAGTGTCGACGCGGCCGCGCTAATTTCCGGAACGGCCGTCCAAGAAACGATACGTAGAGCCTGACCGTCTGAACGAAAGAATGATCGGGAAAAACCACCCGATAAGTTGTTTCGCTGAACATGACATTCGGATGAATACCGGGGGGAGAAACATGCAGGACGTACAGGCAACGCAGTCCGAGCGCTGGACGAAGCGGCTGAACGAATCGATACCGGGCGGATCGAGCACGGGCTCGAAAGCGCCGCTGTATGCGCCGGAGGAGCCCGGGGTGATCGTGCGCGGCAAAGGATGCCGCGTATGGGACGCCGACGGCCGCGACTATATCGACTTCCGCAACGGACTCGGTCCGGTTACGCTCGGCTACGGGTTTCCCGCGGTCGACGAGGCGATACGCCGGCAGTTGGACAACGGCATCGTCTACGGGCACCCGCATACGCTCGAAGCCGAAGTCGCGGAGCTGTGTCGCGAGCTGATCCCGTGCGCGGAGCAGGTGCGCTTTCTGAAAACCGGGGGCGAGGCGATCGCCGCCGCCATCAAGATCGCCCGCGCCTACACGGGCCGCGACCATGTCGTGCAAATCGGCTACAACGGCTGGCTGAACGCCAGCGCCGTCGGCGGCGCCGAGCTGCCGGGCCGCACCGCCCGCACGCTGCCGGGCGTTCCCGCGGCGGTGAGCGCGCTCCACCATGCCTGCCGGTGGAACGACATTCCCGCGCTGGAGCGGCTGCTGGACGAATACGCCGGCCAAATCGCGGCCGTCGTCGTCGCCGCCGACTACGCCGGGATGGAAGCCGGACGCGCGTTTTACCCCGCCCTGCGGTCGCTCGCCGACAAGCACGGAACGCTGCTGCTGTTCGACGAAATCGTGACCGGCTTCCGCGTCGCGATCGGCGGGGTGCAGCAATATTTCGGCGTAACGCCCGACTTGGCCGTTTTCAGCAAAGGGATCGCGAACGGGATGCCGCTGTCGGTCTACGCCGGGCGGAAAGAAGTCATGTCGTGCTGCGGACCGGGCAAAGCGGTCGTTTCTTCGACGTTCGGCGGCGAAACGCTGTCGCTCGCCGCGGCGAAGGCGTGCATGGAAACGTACCGAAGCCGCGACGTCGTCGGCTTTCTATGGAAGCAGGGCGAAACGATGTGGAGCGGCCTGAACCGGCTGCTCGAGGCCAAGCAAATCCCGATCGCGCTTCGCGGCTTTTGGCCGTGCCCGGCTTTCGGCGCGAAGGAAGGCGGCGCCGGAGCTTCGCTGCCGCGCTTTTTCCGGCTCGCCTACAAGCACGGCGTCTCGATGTATAACGTATCGTACGTCAATTTCAGCCACGCGGACGACGATATCGCCGAGGCGTTGAACCGGCTGGAACGCGCCTGCGACGACTATAACGCCGCGGAATCGATCGGCTAAGACCAGGAGGTAACGACATGACCGCCAGAAACGAAAAAGCGAAGCCGGACGCGGCTTCGGAGCCGGTTCGGACGAATGCGAATGCGGTAGAGTCCCCGGCGACAAAACGAATGCTCGCGCCGTTTGCCGCGGAGCGGGCCGTCGACTTGACCGCGTTTATCGGCCAATGGCCGTTCAGACTGCCCGTCCGCGCTTCCGCGGGCGATTTGTCGGCCATGGCCGACCGGCTCGGGCTCGGCGCGCTGTGCGTCAGCCATATCGCCTCCATCTTCGGCTTCGATACGCGAACCGGCAACGAGGAGCTGCTGCGCGAAACGGCCGGCGACGAACGGCTGCTTCCGTTCGCCATCGTCAACCCGGCGGAAGCCGGCTGGGAACGGGAGCTCGACTGGGCGGCCGGCGCCGGGGCGCGCGGAATTCGGCTCGTGCCGGGCTACCACCGGTACGGGCTCGCGGAAGCCGCAGCGGCCGGGCTCGTCGACCGGCTCGCCCGGTACGGGCTGCCGCTGCACCTATGCGTCCGGCTCGAGGACGAGCGGCTCGTCCATCCGCGCTATCCGGTCGTACCGGTCCCGTTCCACGAAGTGGCGGAGCTGCTTCGCCGCGCGGGCGAGCTTCCCGTCATTTTGAGCGGCCTGCGGGCTTCGGAATGGAAAAGCGTCGCGGAGCATTTGAACGACGGCGAGCAAGCCGACCGCGTTTTGCTCGATCTTTGGTTCGCGAACGGTCCGATCGGCGTCGTCGCCTCGCTTTGCCGCGGCAATGCCTGGACCCGGTTCGGCTACGGCTCCTGCGCGCCGATCCAGGTGCCGGAAGCGACGGCGCTGCAGCTGGCCGCCGCCGACATAGCGCCCGAGCGGCGCGCCGCCTTGTGCCGCGGCAACGCCGCGGCGCTGCTCGGCCTATAGCCGGCCTATAAGCAACGTGAAACGCCCCGTTCCGCCTTCAGGCGGGAACGGGGCGTTGCCGTTTGATTGCGTCAAAACCGTTCCGCGATCGCCCGGGCGTCCTCGAGACCGAGCCAAAACAAGCTCATGTCGACCATCAAATCGGACTGGTCGATTTGCTCGTCGATCAGCTCGTGCAAAAAGAAATTGTTGTCGATCAAGCCGTCCCCGATATTGAGGGCGCGCAAGTAATCGGGCGAATGGACGCCGGCATTGACCGTATCCAGAACGGACAAAAACGGCGTCCTCCCGGACAGCAGCCGCTGCATGCCGTCCTCCAGCGCCATGCCGACGAATGCCAGCGAAAGCTTCGGATCGGCGCAATCGCTCGGCACCATCAGCAAATTCGCCTGCATCAGCGTCGCTTTCGTCTCCCCGAACGGAAGCGGCGCGATCATCGGCGCGAAGTCGATCCCCCGCTCCTGCCAGGTCGACATTTCGAACAAAGTCGTCAATGTCATCGCCGCTTTGCCGTAAATAAACGGATTGGTCAAGTTTTTGCTGTCCGTGTACACGGTCGCGATCCGTTTCCGGTGCAGCCAATCCTGCAGCCGCTCCAGCGCCTGCGCGATCGCGCGCCGGTTGTCCGGCCCGTCCGGCTTCATGCCGTTTTGCAGGGCGAACACGAGCCAGCGGCTCAGCGACGGATGCAGGCTGAAGCCGAACCGGTCGATGCGGCCGGCGGATACGGAAGTGAGCCGTTCGGCCGCGGCGGCGAAATCGTCCGCCCGCCAGTCGGAACCGGGCGCCGGGACGCCCGCCGCGGCGAACAGCTCGGGATTGTACGCGAGGCAAAGCGGCGAAAAGGTGACCGGTACGGCCCGGACGGCCGGTCCGGAGCCTAACGGGCGGCGCAGCGGCGGGTACAGTCCCCGGACCGATTCGCCGACGGCCGGCGTCAGGTCGGCGAACGCGCTTCGATCGTCCATCTGCGAAAGCTGCCCTTCGCCGAGCAGCACGATATCCGGCGTAAAGCCCAATCGGCCGCTTTGCAGCAGCGATTCGACGTACGTATCGTTCGGCAGGCTCAGCACGTGGATGTCCACGTGCGGATATTTGCGCCGAAAAGCGTCGCACAGCAGCGGCAAGCCGTTGTCCACGAAGTAGGCCGGAAACGGCGCGACGATCCGCAGCTTTTTGCGGTCGGCGTCGCCGATCGCCACGTCGGCGGGAACGAACGTGCCGAGCCCGACCTTTTTCACGACGAGTCCTTCCTTGTGCAGCTCGTCCAGCGCCTTCCGCACGGAGTTGCGGCTCAGCCCGTAATGCCTGCACAGCTCGTTTTCCGGCGCCAAATAGTCGCCTGGCTTGATGAGGCCGGTCAATATTTGATCTTTCAACGTTTTGTACAACCGTACATACAAAAAATCGCTCGCTCTGCGCATATGGCGGACCGCTCTCCTTTTTCGCGTCGCGTTCGGTACGGGACGGGGCGCGTACCTATCATTATACGGGTTTTTCCGCCAAGTTCCAGAATGCTCCGACCCCCGGGACAATCGCAAATGAAGCGGCCATTCGCGGCATTACCCGCGTTCGTTCACTCCGGCGTACCTCTCTCGTACCTCGTACCCCGTACCTCGCACCTCGTACCTCGTACATCGTACCTCGCACCCCGTACCACGTACCACGTACCACGTACATCGTACCTCGCACCCCGTACCTCGCACCCCGTACATCGTACCTCCCATCCGGCCAACCGACTCGAATATAACCGGAATTCCTCCCGCTATTTCGTCTCTAAATGGAAGCCGGGTCGAACAAACGGGAAAAGCTCCCGGTAAATCGGCGTCGAATCGGCAAAAAGCGCGGTCCGGGCGAAGTTAACGGGAGGTTTTCCTTCTAATGAAGCTATCCGCGCGAAAACCGAAAATTTAACGGGATGTTTTCCCGTCCCTTTGATTTTTCAGTTGCCAAAGCACGGTACGTCCCGTCCATCGCGCCTGCCCTGGCGTCCGCCGGCTGCCGCTTTTCGGCGTCCGCTCACCGCTCCTCCGGAGCGTCGCCCGACCGCCGCGGGCTTTCCCCGTACGTTCCGGCGAACGCCTCCGCCAGCTCGATCGCCTTCTCCTTGTTCGCGACCAACACGTCGACCTGATCCTGCTCCATATCGACGATCGAGGCTCCCGAGAACAAGGCGATAAAGTGCAAGTAGCGAATCGGCTTCGCCAGCCCGATCGCCCACGAAAACCGCGCCATTTCCCAGGCGAGACGCGAAGGCGTGACGCGAATGCCGTTTTGCGCGAATATCCGTTCGTCCGCTTCGTCGGCGTCGTCCAAAGCTTCCTCCTTCGCCTCCGCGGCGAAAGATTCGAAGAAACGCTCCGCCTTGCGCTCGATGTTCGCGATATACGCTTCCGATTCCACGTTCGCGAGCAAATCGTCGTACAGCTCGATCCCCTCGTATTCGACCCGGAAGCAGCGCTCCGTACCGGTCCAATCCGCATACAGCTCCGAGCCGAGCACCTTCTCCATCGCCTGCTCCGGCGTCGCTCCTTCGCGCAGCAAGCTTTTCGCGTACTCGGTCAGCTGCTGCGACACGTCCCAATCGGCGTAAAACTTCGCTTCCTCCTCGGGCGTCATTTCTTTGACCGCTTCCGGGTCGCCGAGCCATTTCGCGTACATGTAGCGGTCGCCGCCGTCGACGACCCGCCGGTCGTGCACCGAATAGCCCGCGCTTTCGCACAGCCGCCGCGCCGCCGTTTGCTCCGCCGTCGTATCCAGATGGAGCAGCACGCAGCCGCGCGCCTTCGCCCGTTCCTCCAGCTTATCGAGCATGCGGCGTCCGTAGCCGCGGCGCTGCAGCGCGGGCGCGACCCGCAGCCGCTTGATTTCGGCCGTATCGTTCGACGTCGGGCGGAAAGCGCCCATTGCCACGATATCGCCGTCCTCCTCGCCGACCCAACACTCGCCGCCGCTCCCCGCAAAGGCCGCCTCGATATCGCGCAAATCGTCGTCCCGCGGCCCGCCGTCTTTATTGGCGCCCGCTTCCCGCAAGGCGAGCTCGTCCAGCTTCAGCACCCCATCGTAATCCGTCTGCCGGTATGGTCGCAGTTCCAATCGCATATCCCTCGTTTCTCGTGTCTTGTTTGCGTATGTTCCGATCGGTTCGTGGAAACAAATAGGCTAGTAGAATGATACCTCGAATCGCCGTCAAAAGAAAGCGAGCCGTTCGAAGCCGGTCCGGGCGAAAAAATAAAGACGGCGGAACGGGCAAGCGTCCGCCGGTCCGAAGCGAAGCTACCTCCGAACGTACGGTTGTGGCGGCCGACAAACGCCCGCCCCGTTTTTCGTTTCGCCGGACGAAGACGGCGGCCGCCCCCCTGCCCTATACTGCTCGTATACGATATTTTACGCTGCGGGAGATTGCAATGGACGAACCTACGACCGGCGTTGCGCCGTCGATCGGATACCGCCATACTTGGGCGGACATCGATTTGGCGGCGATTGCGCACAATGCGAGGCTGTTCAAAACGAATATGACGGGCCGCACCGCCCTGATGGCCGTCGTCAAGGCGAACGGCTACGGCCACGGCGCCGTCCGGACGGCGCGCGCCGCCCTCGCCGCCGGCGCCGATCGGCTCGGCGTCGCCATCGTCGACGAGGCGCTGCAGCTTCGCGACGCCGGCATTGCGCAGCCGGTGCTCGTGCTCGGCTATACGCCGCCCGAATCGGTTCGTGCGGCCGTCGAGCGCGACGTCGGGCTGACCGTTTTTACCGGCGACGTCCTGGATGCGGTCGTCCATTGGACGGAGCGGCTGCGGAAGCGGGCAATCGTTCACTTGAAAATCGACACCGGGATGAACCGGATCGGCGTGTCGGATCCGGACGACGCGCTGCGGCTCGCCCGCAAAGCGGCTTCGTCCCGTCTCGTCGCGCTGGAAGGGATGTTCACCCATTTCGCCGATGCGGACGGCCGCGATCCGGATTATACGGAGCGGCAGTTCGGGGCGTTTCTCGAAATCGCGCGCCGGCTTGAAGCGAACGGAATCGACGTGCCGGTCAAGCATTGCTGCAACAGCGCGGCGACGATGCGCTATCCGCATATGCATCTGGACATGGTGCGCGTCGGAATCGCGCTGTACGGGCTTTATCCGTCCGAGCACGCGAGATTGCCGCAATATCCGCTGCGCCCCGCTTTCGCCCTGAAATCGAAAATCGCCTACGTCAAGCGTACGGCTCCCGGCCAACCGGTCGGCTACGGCTGCGCCTTCGTGCCGGAGCGCGAAAGCCGGATCGCCACCGTTCCGATCGGCTACGCGGACGGCTTGTCCCGCCGGCTGTCCGGCCGGGGAAGCGCCCTTGTCCGCGGCGCGCGCGTTCCGTACGCCGGCAACGTGTGCATGGACCAAACGATGCTGGACGTCACCGACGTCCCGGGCGTCCGCGCCGGCGACGAAGTCGTCCTGATCGGCCGCTCGAAAGACGACTGCGTCACGGCGGACGACATCGCCGCGCTGCTCGGCACGATCAATTACGAGGTCGTCTGCGCCGTCGGCAGCCGCGTTCCCCGCGTTTACAAATAAGCCGATCTTGCCTTGTCGCTTCGGCGAAACCTCGCTTTGCTCCAGCGAATACTGGACCCGCCTTGCCGACGGCGAGGCGGACGCTTCGTTCATGGCCCGGGCCGCTTCCGGCTCGGCCCCCCGTTCGACCGGACGCCTTCCCTCGAAAACGTTAAGAAAAACTTCACTTTTTCTTGAAAAACTATTAAGCCCCTTCCTGTAACATAGGAACTGTTTGCGAAACGGTCCGCGAGCGGTTTCGCGGCAACGGACAATGGCAGCGCGCAATTCAATTATTCGGAGGGGTATCGTGCTAGTCGTGCAACAGCTTTCCCATTCGTTCCCGAACGGGAACGAATCGACGCAAGTGCTCGCCGGGATCGACTTCCGCGTCGAACGCGGAGAAATGGTCGCGCTGCTCGGCAGCTCCGGCTCGGGCAAATCGACGCTGCTCAACTTGATGGCCGGCCTGATGAAGCCGACCGAAGGCAGCATCCTCATCGCCGGACGCCGGATCGAGGCGATGGGCGAAAACGAGCTCGCCGTCTTCCGGCGCACCCACATCGGCTTTATTTTCCAATCGTACGAATTGATTCCCCACCTGACCGTGCGCGAAAACGTCGAGCTGCCGCTCGTTTTTCAGGGACGAAGCGTCAAGGAGCGGCGCGAGCGGGCTGGCGAGCTGCTCTCGCGCGTCGGCTTGACGGGCAAAACGGAGCTGTTTCCGTCGCAGCTGTCCGGCGGCCAGCAGCAGCGGGTCAGCATCGCCCGCTCGCTCATTACGGAGCCCGCGGTCGTCTTCGCCGACGAGCCGACGGGCAATCTCGATACGAAGACGGAAGCGGAAATTATCGATCTGCTCATCGAGCTGAACGAAAATTCCGGCATCACGTTCGTCATCGTCACGCACGAGCACGAAGTGGCCCGGCGGACGAAGCGCATCATTCAGCTGCGCGACGGCCGGCTCGTCGAGCCGGACCCGCAAGACGCTCCCGACGATCCGGCTCCGGGCGGCGCGAATCGGCGGCCTGCGGAGGTGCGGCCATGAGATTGCGCGATTATATCGTGCTCGGCTGGGATCAGCTGCGGCGCCGCAAAGTCGTCACGCTGCTGTGCGTCATGGGCATCGCCATCGGCTCGGCTTCGATCGTCGTCGCCCTGGCGTTCGGCGAATCGATCTCGCACTACAGCACGAAGCAGATGAGCTATTATTTGAAAACGGACGAAATTACCGTCATGAACAGCGCACGCGGCTCGGGACAACCGTCGGGCGGGGACGACGATTTCGGCGTGCTGACGAAGCAGAAGCTGAATCTCATCCGTTCGCTGCCGCACGTGAAAAGCGTCGCCGGCAAAGAGAACGTCGGCCAAATGGAGTTCGTCGCGGACGACTCCAAAGTCGCCTCCGTGGAGCTGTTCGCCACCGATTTGACGACGCTCGCCGATTTCGGGACGGAGTTTCAGCAAGGGGCTCCGGTCGACCAGGACAACGTCATCGTGCTCAGCTATACGGCGACGCTCGGGCTCCGCGACCTCCAATCGTCGTTTAGCGAATCGGCGCAGCGCCAGCGGGCCGAGGAGGAGCGGGCGATCATCGAAGGCCGCGAAACGGCCAAAATCGTTTCGTACCCGCTGTACCGCAAGCAAATCCGCCTGACCAAAACGATCACGCTCGGAGACGGGACGACGCGAACGGTCGAATTTCCGGTGCGGGTCGTCGCCATCGAGAAGCGCCCGGACTATTCGTCGGACCGCGCCCTTTATTTCTCGCAAAAAACGGCGTACATCTCGCCCGGCCTCGCCCGGCAGATCAAGGAGGCGATCGCCGCGGCCAGCGGGGATACGACGACGTTGGCCGGCAGCGCGGAGAGCAGCTACGACACCGTCGTCGTCAAGGTCGATCAGGCGGCGAACGTCGCCGAGACGGACCGGCTGATCCAGTCGCTGAAGCTGCGCACGATGAACAATTTGAGCCGGCAGGAAAGCCTCGGCAAAGAGTTCGTCATCGTCCGCATCATATTCGGCGGCGCCGGCCTGTTCATTTTATTCGTCGCCTCGATCTCCATCATCGTCGCCATGACGATGTCGACGCATCAACGGCGGCGGCAAATCGGCATCATGAAAGTGCTCGGCGCCAACTTGAAGCAGATCCGCAACATGTTCGTCGTCGAATCGGCGCTCCTCGGCTTCATCGGCGGATTGGCCGGCATTTTGTTCGCCTATTGGGTCATCTGGGGGATCAACATCATTTTGATCCGCACGAACAACGGAGGCGGGGGCGGCGGAGACGCGGAAATATTGTTCATCAGCTTTTGGATTTTGCCGCTCGGCATGTTTTTCGCGGTGCTGACCGGCGTCATGTCCGGCATTTTCCCGGCGATCAAAGCGTCGCGAACCGACGCCCTCACCGCGATCAAGCGAGAATAGAAACGGGTTAAAGGAGCAAGCGCAATGCGTAAAAAGAAAACGTGGCTGTACTTCGGGATCGCGGTGCTGCTGTTCGCCGTCAGCAGCCTGCTGTACGTGCAAAGCCATCCCGGCGCGCCGAGGACGCCGGCGGCACAGCAGAGCGACAAGCTGACGTTCAAGGTCGCGAAGGAAAACTTGGCGAACGCGGTCGAGGTGAAAGGGAAATCGGCCTACGTCAAGGAGACGATCGTATACGCGCCGTTTTCGGCCGACGTGGCCGAGTGGCTGGCGGCGGACGGCGCCCAGGTCGAGAAAGGCAGCCCGCTGTTCAAGCTCGACGACAAGGCGATTCGCGACGAGATCGCCCAGCAGACGTCGGCGATTCGCAAGTCCGAGCTGGAGGCGCAGCTTAGGGAAGCCGAGCAGGCCGCCGCGGCGAAAGCCGGCGAAACGATCGCCGCGAACGAAGGCGAGGCGCTGCAGCGTTATGCGAAGCACGCTTCGAAGGGCGTACAGGACGAGCTGGATCAAATCAACCGTTCGTTGCTCGGCGCCCAGCTCGAAACGAAGCGGGACAAGCTGGCGAAAGCGGCCGTGACCGCGCCCGAATCCGGCATTTTCATGCTCACGGCGGCCGCCAAGCCGCAAAAGGTGGCCGAAGGCGAAGCGGTCGGCAAAATCGTCGACGTCTCCAGGCTGCAAATGACGACGTCGGTCGGGGAATACGACGTCTTCCGGATTCAGCCGGGCATGCAGGCGCAAATTACGATCGACGCGATGAAGCAGACGAAGCTGACCGGCAAAGTCGAAAAAGTGTCGAAGTTTCCGAAAACGACCGGGACGAACAATACCGGTCCGGCGCAATTCGAGGTCGTCATCTCGCTCGATACGCACGAAAGCCTTGTCGCCGGGCTGAACTTGACCGCCGCGATCGAAACGGACAACAAAAAAGACGTGCTTACCGTATCCACGATCGCGGTGCAGCGCGACAAGGACGGCTACTACGTCATGGTCGAAACGCCCGAAGGCCCGCAAAAGCGGCCGATCAAGGTCGGGCTCGAAACGGCCGACAAAACCGAGGTGCTGGAAGGGCTGCAGGAAGGCGACACGGTCGTGCTGCAATAGCGCGAACGATATTCGGATTGCGAAGGATGAAGCGGCTTTCGGCGGTCGGGACGGATAACGAAAGCAGCCGCGAACAGCGGATTGCGGAAGTTGAGCGGATTGCGAAAGCCGAACATATGCGGCAGCCGAAACGGCGAATGGCGGAAAATAGCGGAACAAACGTTCCGCTATTTTTGCGTAATCTGGCGCAGACAGACAAATAAAGGAAGCGAATTTCCGCTATTTCTCCGTATTCGTGGGCCGTTCCGCCCCATAGCGGAAAACGGGCTCCGCTTTCGTTTCGCTTCGCTGCGCTGCGGCAATTGCTGCCGCAACCGCTGCGACTCTACACGCCTGACGCCCCGGATAGCGGCAGGACGGGAGCCGCAGCTTGGCGGAGCCGGCGTTCGGGCATGCCATTCCGGTTTAGCGCCTGCCCGCAGGCATCTCCTGGATACGGCAGTTATGAAAGGCGGTCAGCTTCCAGCTGCCGTTTCGCTTCACGACGACATTCGTATTGATCGATCCTCTGTCGCCGCGATCTTGCGCCGGATCCGCAAGCTTTGTCTCGCCTGTCGCATGAATGATCGCAACATCGGGGGCGATGAACCGCGCCCGGAGCTCGCGCGAAACGCTGGAAACCAAGACGGAGCCTTTAAGCGGTCCGTCGAACAGCATTTGGTGAACGTCGGCGATTTGCTTGCGCCCCTTCAAATGCTACCCCATGAACGTCACGTAATCGGCGTCCTCCGTAAAACAATCGCCGTAGGCGGCGCCGTCGCCTCTGTTCCAGCTGTCGCTCAACTTTTCCATTAATTCGCCGATCGCTTTCAAATCTTCTTGATTCGTCATTTCGCATCGTTCCTCTCCATTGGGAATTCGTTTGGCGGTGTATGCGGGCTATGTTATACTGAAGAGCATAACAATCTTGATGAGAAAATATTCTCGATTAATTAATTATCTCAATTCATCAAGATATTATCATCTTAGCTTGGAGGTTTTCATATGTCAAGCGAAAATAACGACGCACGGCTTGCGGAGCTGACAGCCTCCCAGCAGGCGCTGCTCGACGAGCTGCGCCAAAACAGCGCGCGAGCCGTTATGCTCCACCAGCTCATATCCGATCGGCTGGGCCTCAACGTCACCGACCATAAATGCCTCGATTTCCTGTACCGTTCCGGCCCGGTGACCGCCGGCCAGCTGGCGCAATTGACCGGCTTGACGACGGGAGCCGTTACAAGCGTTATCGATCGGCTGGAGCAGGCCGGGTACGTGATCCGCGATAAAGATCCGAACGATCGGAGGCGCGTTATCGTCAAACCGGCATCGGACGGCTCCGCGCGCATCTCGCCGTTATTCCGGTCGATCACCGAGGCGACGATCGACATCATCTCGAAATACGACGAGCGGGAAACGCTTCTCATCCTGGACTTTATCCGGACGAGCAACGAAATGGTTTTAGCCGAAATGAACAAACTGAAACAGACCATCGATTCCTGACGCCTCATCCCCACAAACAAAAACGTCTATCGACGTCTTTCGAGGATGAGCGCAAACCGACGGCTTCCGAAACGTAACGGACGCCACGGCGCTTATTTCGCGAAAATCGGCCGTTTTCAATCGTAACGGACACCATTGCTTATTTGCTCCGAACCTTGTTGGTTGTGCCGAAACGGAGGCGAAGCGGGAAGCGAGATGGAAATGTTCCCGCTATTTTCGGTCGTTTCCCGTTTCCGGGCGGAACAACGGGAAAACGTCCCGCTAATGTCGACCAAACCGTACTTTTCGCCGATACTACGCCATTTTATCGGGAGCTTTTCCATGTATTTCGAAACGACGCCGATAGGAGAGCGAGTTAACCGGAGGTTTTCCCGTTCGTTCGATTCCAACGGCCAGGCAGGAATTGGATGCGCCGGATGCGGAATTCAGTCATCCGAACCGCGAGATCATTAAATCTTAATACATACAAAAACATCCGGCTCGTCCCTTGAAGGCGAGACCGGATGTTTTCCTTTTTGCGACGCACCGCCGCGTTTATTGATGTCGCACCCAATCGTCCATCCAAGACTGCCGGTCCGGGGCGTAGTCGTGACCGTCCCTCGGATCGGGCTCCTCGAGAATGAACGTGCTCCACCAAAAAATGCCGGCTCCGTGCACGCCGTTCGCGTCGATCCGCGGATCGCTCGTCCGCTCGAGCGCCAGCCGGTCCCGGGCCAGCTTCAATCCGGCGGCGGCGTTCGCGATATGCTCGACCGCCGGATCGTGGTAGACCGTGCCGTCCTCCGCCGTCTTCTTCTCGTAGGCCGGCATCGTCGGCACGAGCTTGACGGACGGGCGGGCGCTTTGCGCAATGGCGCGCGCATACCGGACGATCGTCGTTTCCCAAAATCGCCGGTACGTTTCCGGACTGTCGACGGGCGATCCCCAGCCCATCTGGTCGTACATCATCGGATGGATCATATTGAACACGCCGGCGATCTCGCGAATGTACGCGTCCGACCATACCGCCGCATCCGTCGGGGCGGCGATCGAGAAAATCGCCTCGTCGTTCAATACGGTCCGGACGTGGCGCGCCGTCTTCAGCAATACCGCATCGTCCGGCAAAAACCCTTCGATATCGAGATGAATGCCGTCCGCCTTGTACAGCTTCCCTTCGTACGGGATTCCCTGGTTGACGAACTTGTCCGCGACGGCGCGCAGATTGGCGTTGTAGACGTCGTTGCCGAAGGTCGGGTTGCTTACCCGCCTGCCGTCCTGCCATGCGTACCGCGTGCCGTCGCTGACCGTCACGACGACGCGCTGGTCGGGAGCGTTCTCCCGCGTCGCCTTCATCCAGCGGGCGAGCTCCGCGTAGCCGCCCTCCGGCAGCGTCCCGTTCGTCGCCCCGCCGTTTGAAACCAGCATCCCGACATCCGCCAGCTGGTAGCGAATCCGGTATTGCTGCAGCCCGAGCACCCGCTCCTTCATCTGTTCGTCCGTCAGCGGCTCGGCCCCGCTGAACCAGTACGAATTCAAATAAGCGGCATTGTCGACCTGCCGCTGCGGCGGCTCTTCGCCGCCCGTCGCCGCTTGCCCGAATACGGCGATCGTCCCCCACAACAACATAAACAATGCCGACATCGCGACGGCCGCCGCTTTCCGCTTCATTTCCGTTTCCTCCCGGATGTCCGATTCTCGGTGACGATTATGGATTAACCATACACTGGAATGTTTCGGTAAGCAAAGACCCAAATGTTAGGTCTAACGGCCGTTTTACGCAAAATTAAGCGGAAAGCACTACGTGCGTCGTTCCCGTTCCGGCAAAAATACCCGCCCCCTGCCGGGGACGGGTAATCGGATATGCCTAAGCCGAGCGCTACTTTTGGGCGACCCACTCCTTCATCCACCATTCCCGGTCCGGCGCGTAATCGTGGCCGTAAGGATCGTTCGGGTCCGGACCGATAAGAATGAATGTGCTCCACCAAAATATGCCCGCCCCGTGTACGCCGTTTTTGGCGATTCTCGGATCCGCTTTCCGGTCGATCGCCAGCTGATCCCTCGCCATTTTCAACCCTATCGCCGCGTTGAGAATGTTTTCGACGGCGGGATCGTGGTAGACCGTTCCGTCCTCCGCGACCTTTTTCTCGTAGGCGGGCATCGTCGGATTCAGCATCGCGGACGGCCGGCTGCTGTTCGCGATGGCGTGCGCGTACCGGACGATCGTCGATTTCCACAGCTGCCGGTACGTTTCCGGGGAAACGACCGGGGAGCCCCAGCCCATCTGATCGTACATCATCGGGTTCAGCATATTGAAAATGCCGGCCATTTCCGTGACGTAGGCGTCGGACCAAACGGCCGGGTCGGCCGGCGAAGCGATCGAATAGACGGCCGTCTCGCTCAATGCGGTCCGTACGTGCTGCGCCGTCGCTTTGAGCACCGGATCGTTCGGCAGGAATCCTTCGATGTCGAGCTGGATGCCGTCCGCCTTGTACCATTGTCCTTCGTACAGCACGCCTTGATTGACGATTTTGTCGGCGAACGCCCGCAAGTTGTCGTTGAAGACGGCGTTTCCGAAGTTCGGATTGCTGACCCGCTGGCCGTTTACCCAAAAATATCGTCTGCCGTAATTGACCGTTGCGATAATTTTTTGCGCGGGGTCCGTCTCTCGCGAAATTTTCATCCACCGTCCGAGCTCCGCATAGCCATTTTCCGGAAGCGTGCCGTTGTATGCGTCGCCGCTGTCGACGAGAATGCCGATGTCCGCCAGTTGATATTTGATTTTATACTTCTGCAGCTCCAGCACGCGCTCTTTCATTTGCGCGTCGGTCAATGGCTCGACCCCGCTGAACCAGTACGAGTTCAAATAAGCCGTATTGTTCGTTTGCCAAACCATATTCCCTCCGCCTCCTCCTCCGCCCCCGCTTCCGTCGACCGCCTTGTACGTAATTTCTTCCGTCCGTTTCCAGGTCAGCTCCTCCGTCCGCTTCACCGTCCATTCCACGCCGCCGCCTTGACCCGCATCCGACGTCGTCCGAGCGTCCGTCTGTTCCTGCCCGTACGCGTTCCACGCAAACAAGGACGAAAACAGGGCGGCCAGCATGAACAGCATTGCCGATTTTCGCTTGATCATCGCTTATCCTCTCCTTGATGCCAGGTTCTTGATGCCAAAGCATGATAAGATGGACCTCCTTTCCCCTCCATCTTATAGCGCTTTCAAGGAAAGTTTTAGCACTCCCATCAACGAAAAATTGCACTATTCACCGCTTGAAGCAAAAAGGGCGCAGTCTTTGCCGCGCGAACGGCGCTATCCTTCCGCGAATTTCGGGATCACGATCTTGACCGAGGTGCCGATGCCGCGCCCGCTGCGGATCGAGACGCCGTACGGCTCCCCGAACTGCAGGCGAATGCGCTCGTGCACGTTGCGGATGCCGTAGCCGGCCTTGACGCCGGAAGGGGCGAAAATCGCCTCGATTTTGCCCGGGGGCATGCCGACGCCGTCGTCGATAATTTGGAACACGAGCGTTTCGTCCTGCGCATAGCCCCATATTTTCAGCCAAATCGGCTCGTCGCCGTACCACGAATGCTCCAGCACGTTCTCGATGAACGGCTGCAAAATGAGCTTGATCGTATCGTACCGGAACAACTCTTCGTCGATCCGGAAGCTGAAGCGGAGCCGGTCCCGATGCTTGATTCGCTGAATGTCGACATACGCCCGCGCCTGCTGCCATTCGTCCTCGATCGGGATGATCGCGCGCCCGTCGCTCAGCGTAAGCCGATAAAATTTCGCCAGAGCCAACACCATGTCGTGCAGCTTGCCGATTTCCCCGAACTTCGCCAGACGGCTGATCGAGGACAGCGTGTTGTACAAAAAATGCGGATTGATCTGCGCCTGCAGCGCCGCCAGCTCGGCTTCCCGCTTGCGCAAATTGGCGACGTACACGTCGCGGATCAGCTTGTCGGTCTGTTCCCCCATCTCGTTCAGCGCCTGAAAAATGCGGGCGAATTCGTCGCCTCCGGAATAAGCCGTCCGCCGAAGGAAGTCGCCCTCGCGGAATGCGTCGAGCACGGCGACCACATTCGCGACCCGGCTCGCGAAAAACCGCGAGACGACGACGCCGAGCAGCGCCAAAAACAGGAAGCTGACGAAGCAGACGAACAGCGTCAAATGGCGCACTTTGGCCGCCCCGCTCTCGACGAGCCGGTTCGGGACGTAAGCCGCGATCGTCCAGCCGAGCTCGGGAACCGCCTCCTCGACGGTGAAGAAGCTCCGCGCCTTCCCGCTTCCCGGCAGGAGCCGCGGCGGATCGCCGGAGGTGTACATCGGCTCGCGCCTTTCGTTCAGGACGGCGATGTAGGTCGCGTCGCCGATTTTTTGCGCGTCGATCGTCTTGAACAGCTCCCCGATTTTTACCGTGATGCGGATGAGGCCGAGCGGGTTCAGCCGGTATTCGTCGTTCAGCCGGCGCACGAGCGAAATGTTGCGGAACGCCGCATCCGTTTCGATTTGCATGAAGCGAACGGTCGCGTCCGGTTTCCCTTCCGCCCCCGGCAGCCCGGCGTACCAAGCGCGGTCCGCGATCCGTCCGATATGGTACAGCTCGAACCGTCCGGCCTTCGATTGCAGCGGGTCCGCGTCCGGATTTTGGGCGTAATAGATTTCCGGCAGCGTGTCGCTCGCGACATAGACGGACAGCCAGATCGGAACGCCGGTCGCGTTCGTCGCGCCCAGCAGCTTCGGCTTCAAATAGTTCGTCGTCGCCTCGTAGCTCGCCCAGCCTTCCTCGTAGCTGCGCAAGTACTGCTGCAGCTTCTGGTCGTAATAGAGCAAGCCGGAGACGCGCTTCAAATCTTCCAGCGCGTAGGCGACGTTGTCTTTCATTTGACGCAGCGTCCCTTGAATGCCCGCGGAATACTGCTCCTTGACGGACCGGCGCGTCGACGTATACGCGTACGCGCCGATCAGAACGACCGGAATAAGCACGAACGCCAAATACGACAAGACGAGCTTTTGTCCGAACGAGATCGTCCCGGCCCGCATGTCAGCACCGCCTGCGGTATTCGCCCGGCGTCATGCCGAACGTGTCTTTGAAATGGCGGCTGAAGTACGTCAGACTGCGGTAGCCGACAAGCCCGGCGACCTCATACACTTTCAGCTTCGGGTCCTGCAGCAGCCGCCTCGCTTTCTCCAGCCGCCGGGCGATGACGTAATCGCTGAAATTGATCCCGGTCTCTTCCTTGAACAAGTGGCCCAAATAGTTCGGGGCGAACGAAAACCGGTTCGCGGCGTCGCGCACCGTAACGGAGCCGTCGAGACGCTCCTCGACGTACCGCTTGATTTCCTCGACGAGCCGGCGGTTTTTTTTGACCCGTTTGCGGTGCAGCTTCTCGGAAATTTCGAACGTTTTGCGCCGCAGCCAGCTTCTTACGTCTTCGGCCGTTTCGAAACGGAACAGCAGCTCCATGCTTTGCAGCTCCGTGCCGGTCAGCTTGTAAAACGATTCGTTGAACTCGCGCAAATAATCGTCCAGCTTGGCGATCGCGTACAGGACGAAATGATACGCCGCATGCTTCGTGCCGACGCTGCTTGCCAGCGCGAACAAATCGCCGATGGCGTCGTCGATCCGGACGAGCTCGTAGCGCGATATCGCCGCGAACATGTCGCCCAGCACGGCATCCGGCTCCGCGACGTCCCGCGCGACGCGCGGATCGCGGCCGCCGGGCCCGATCAAGCGGCCTTTGCCGTAAAACATGTTGTCGCCGAACCGCTCCCGATCGAGCGACTCCGCCGCCGTTCGCAGCGCCTGCGCCATGTCTTCGTCGTCGACCGGCTTGAGCACGTAGCTGCACGCGTTCATTTGGATTGCCTGCTTCGCGTACTGAAAGTCGGCATAGCCGCTCACGAATACGACCTTCAGCCCGGGACGAAGCGCGGCCGCTTGCCTCGCGAGCTCCAGGCCGGACATGTTCGGCATTCGGATATCGGTCACGAGCACGTCGATCGTCTCCCGGCTCATCACGTCCAGCGCCGCATAACCGCTGTTCACTGCGGCCGCGACTTCCATCCCCAGCTCCTCCCACGGCGTAAAGCGGCGAAGCCCGTCCAGGTCGAGCTGCTCGTCGTCGGCGAGCAACACCTTGTACATGCGCGGTCGTTCCTTTCCGAAGCATGATCGGAGGCGGGCGCGAATCGCTTCCCGCCCCGTATCATCTATACGCCCGGCCCGGACTCGTTATCCTGCTACTTGACGCCCATTTTGGCGCGATTTTCGCGCCATTTGGCGGTTTTGTACTGCAGCAGCCTGTCGTAGCCGGCCGCCTTCGCCTCCTTGTCCGCTTGGTCGAGGACGGCGATCACCTCGGCGTCGCTTGCGGCCGTAAGCGCTTTCGCCCTCGCTTCGGTATAAATGTTTCGGACGGCTTCGGCGATGCGGCCTTCCTCCGACGACGGTTCGGGGTCCAAATTGACGAACGGCGTCGCGTCGTACGACGTTTCCAGGTTGATCGCCTTCTTCGGCTCCTTCTCGTTTCTTTTTTCCGAGGACGGGCGCTGCTTCTCGACGCTTTCCCACACTTTGCCCATAAACGTCGAATTGCCCGCCCATTGAAACGTGTCCCATACGCCGAGCAGCCGGTTGATCTCGCCCGTTTCGTCGAAATAGTTCGGCTTGAGCAGCGGCATTCCCGACTCGTCGGTCCCGCTCCAGTACAAGCTTTCCGGCCCGAAATTCATAATGCGCTGCCCTTCCTCGCCGGTAAGCCAGTCCAGATAGGCGAAAATGCCTTCCGGATCGGCCGCGCTCGTCGTGATGACGGATACGTTCCAGCCGGTCGTGTCGTACTGCGTCGGCCATACTTTCGCCCGGTCCACTCCCGCCTTGCGCAGCGGCCAGATGAGCTTGTAGCCGACGCCGGAAGCGGAAGCCTGCTGCGTCAAGTTCCCCCGGCGAGTCAGGTCGGTTACGTTGTATGCCGCCATAACCGCCGTTTTGCCGGACGTCACTTTGTCGCGCACCTGCTCCAGCGTCTGCGTGAGCGCATCCCGGGGCAGCAGCTTCTCCCGGTACAGCTTGCTCGCGAACTGCATCGTTTCCCTGTAGACCGGGTCGGCGAATATCGAAGTCAGCTTGTCCCCTTCGGGAACGGCCAGCTGCGACACGAACAGCGTCGGATGATCGCCCGCGAACCCGGAGTACAGCAAGTCGACGCCTTGTCCCAAAATGCTCGTTTCGAACGGAACGACGTCCGGATAGCTTTGCTTGACGCGCTGCAAATACCGGTACAAATCGTCGAACGTTTCCAGCGGAGGCGAACCGAGCTCCTCGTATATGATTTTGTTCACGCTGTAGCCGCCGTTGCCGGTCGGCGTCGCCGTATGCCAGTTCGGAAACTGGTACAGCTTGCCGTCGTCCGAGCGGAGCAGACGGATCGCCTCCGGCGTCGCCCATTTTTTCAAATTCGGATACTTGTTCAAATAATCGTCGAGCGGCACGAGCTTGCCCGCTTTGCGCAGCCGCTCCACGTCCGCGCCGCGCTCGGTGAAAATAACGTCAGGCAGCGCGCCGGAGGCGATCATCGCGTTCAGCGTCTGCGCCGCCTTCCCTCCGGAAGGCACGCTTTCGACGGTGACCCGTTTATGCTCCTTGATCCAGCGCGTCGCCGGGTCGCCGCCCCAGGGCTGCATCTCGTACCAGTCGTAATTGCCGAACAAAGTAAAAGAAAGCGGGGCTTGTCCGAGGCGGAAGCCGCCGCTCCCGTCCGTTTCGCCGCCCTTCGGCCCGTCTTGCTCCGTTTGCGGCGGCTGCGTCGCGGCGGGCTCGGCCGAAGAGTAGCAGCCGGATACGAGCAGCACCGCCGCGATCGTTGCGGCCGCATGCCGCGTTCGCCGTATGGCAATCGTCATCGTCACTCCCCCATTGTTCATTATAACGCACATCAAGGGCAACAATGGGACTTTAGGCGGAACGTCGGTTCGCCCGAGATTCCGCCATCAATCCTTAATACGATTGTATGCCGCGTACGTTTTTTCGTCAATACCGTTCCGATTTCGAGCAATTGCGGCAAGCGTCGATGATCTATATAACGAACACCTTCCCCGTCACTTCGCACCCATTTTTTTCAGGTTTTCCCGCCATTTGTCCGTCTTGTATTTCAGCAGCTTCCCGTAGCCCGCCTGGTTCGCGTCTTTGTTCGCCTTGTCGAGCAGCGCGGCGACTTCGTCGTCGCTTTTCGCGTACAGCATTTTCGCTCGCGCTTCGGCGTAAATGTCCTGCACGCGCTGGGCGATAATGCCTTCCTCCGAATCGGGCGCCGGATCGAGGCTGATGAACTCGGTCACGTTGTACGACGTTTTGCGCGTTACCGCGCTTTGCGCCGCCGCTCCCCAATCTTCCTTGCCCGGCGGATACTGCCGCATGACCCGATCGTTGATCCCGCTCAAAAACGAGGCGTTGCCGGCCCATGTGAACGTATCCCATACCCCGAGCAGCCGCGCCACCTCCGCCGACCGGTCGAAATATTCCTGTTTCAGCTTCGGGGCGCCGAGATCGTCGACTCCTTGCCAGTACGTTCCTTCCGGCCCGAAGTTGATCAGCCGCTGCCCTTCCTCTCCGGTCAGCCAGTCCAGGTAGGCGAATATGCCTTCCGGATTTTTGGCGCGGGTCGTAATGACGTTCACGTTCCAGCCGAGCGCGTCGTACCCGGTCGCCCAAACTTTGGTTTTGTCGACTCCTTCCTTGCGCAGCGGCCAAATAATCGAATAGCCGGCTTCCGGATCCTTCGCCTGCAGCGCGACGGTGCCGCGCTTGCCGAGGTCGGTCACGTTGTGCGCCGCCGCGACGGCGACCCTCCCGGCCGTCACCTTTTCCCGCACCTGATCGAGCGTCTGCGTCAGCGCGTCCTGCGTCATCAGCTTTTCGCGGTACAGCCTGCCCGCAAACTGCATCGTTTCCTTGTAGACCGGGTCGGCGAACAGCGACGTCAGCCGGTCGCCCTGCGGCACCGCCAGCTGCGAAACGAACTGGGTCGGATGGTCGTTTGCGAACCCGGAGTACAGCACGTCGATCCCTTGACCGGCGATCGAAACCTCGAACGGGATGACGTTCGGGTACCGTTCCTTTACCTTTTTCAGGAACGCATGCAGGTCGTCGAACGTTTCCAGCCTCGGCGCGCCGAGCTCCTTGTATATGGTTTTGTTGACGATATAGCCGCCGTTGCCGGTCGGCAGCTTCGTGTACCAGTTCGGAAACTGGTACAGCTTGCCGTCCTCGGACCGGAGCATGCCGATGGCGGCCGGCGACGCCCATGTTTTCAAATTCGGGTATTTGTCCAAATACGGATCGAGCGCCACGAGCTTGCCGGCTTTGCGAAGCCGTTCCACGTCGGGTCCCCGTTCGGTGAAGATGACGTCGGGCAGCTCGTCCGCGGCGATCATCGTGTTCAGCTTTTGCGCCGCCGCGCCGCCGGACGGGATGGCGGTCACGTTCACCTTCTTGTTGTCCTTGATCCATTTCGTCGCCATATCTTCGCCCCACGGCTGCATCGTGTACCAGTCGTAGCTGCCGTAAAAGCTGAACGACAGCGGCGTTTCGCCGAACGCGAACTTGCCTTCCGCGTCGTCCGGCTGACCGGTTTCCCCGCCCTCGCCCTTGTCGCAGCCGGAGGCGGCCAGTGCGAGACCGAGCGCCGCCGCGAGCAGGGCGCGTTTGCCGTTCGAAACGTTCATGCCGATTCCCCCCATCGCAAATGCCCGTAATTTCACTCCTTGAGCGAGCCGACGAGCACGCCTTTGACGAAATAGTTTTGCAGAAACGGGTAAACGAGGACGACCGGAATCGTCGCGACCATCATCGTCGCCATCGTCAGCGACTTCGTCGTGACGCCCGTCATTCTCGCCATATGCTCCTGGGCCGCCGCGTTCGTCTGCATCAGCTGTTCGGACATAATGTTCGAGTTCATGATTTGCTGGAGTACGGTCTGGATCGGCAGCAGCTCCGGCTTCGAGATGAAAATGCCGGCCGTAAACCAGTCGTTCCAATGATACACCGCCGTAAACAGCGACAGCGTGGCGATGACCGGGCCGGAAAGCGGAGCGACGATTTTGAAAAAAACGCCGAAATGGCCGCAGCCGTCGATTTTCGCCGACTCTGCGAGTCCGGCCGGCAGCTCCGCGAAAAACGTGCGGAACACGATCATGTTCCAGACGCCGATCAGCGACGGGACGATCATGACCCAAAAGCTGTTCATCATGCCGAGCTGGCGGACGAGCAAAAAAAACGGAATGAGTCCGCCGCTGAAATAGAGCGTGACGACGCAAAACACCATGTAACCTTTTTTGCCGATCAGCCCCCGGACCGACATGCCGTAGCCGAACATCGCCGTGAACAAGATCGAAAGCGCCGTGCCTGCGACCGTTCGCGCCGCCGACACCAGAAACGCGTTCGACAGCCGTCCGTCCTGAAAGACGATCGCATAATTTTCCAGCGTAAACTGCCGCGGCCATACGGTCGGTCCGCCCAGCGCCGTATCCGTGCCCGTATTGAACGAGACGACGAGCGCGTTCCAGAACGGATACAGCGTGGCGATCCCGAACGCGGCCAGCAGCGCGTAAATCGACGCCTGCAGCATCCGGTCCCCCCGGCTCGGCTTCATGCGGGGCTCACCTCCTCGCGCGGAATCACCATAAGCTGACGCCGAACTTTCTGGCGATGCCGTTGGCGATCGTCAGCAGGCCGACGCTTATAACCGCCTTGAACAAGCCGACCGCCGTCGCGTACGAATACCGCGAGCCGAGTATGCCGACCCGGTACGCGTACGTATCGATGACGTCGGAAACGTCCCGCAGCGCCGGATTGCGGGCGAGCAGCAGGATGTCCTCGAAGCCCGCGTTCAGCGCGTTCCCGACCGCGAGGATGAGGAAAATGACAATGACGGGCGAGATCGACGGAAGCGTCACGAGCGCCATTTGCTGCAGCCGGCTCGCGCCGTCGATGGACGCCGCCTCGTACAGATGCGGGTCGACTCCGGCGATCGCGGCCAAATAGACGATGGCGGCGAACCCGGCCTCCTTCCAGACGCCGGTCGTCACGAGAATCGCCCAAAAATAATCGGGGACGGATAAAAAATGGATCGGCTCGGCGATCAGCCGCAGCTTTTGCAGCGCGATGTTCAGACTGCCGCCGTCGACCGACAGGAGCGAGATGACGAGCCCCGAGACGATGACCCACGACAGGAAATGCGGCAAATAGCTGACCGTCTGCACGATCCGTTTGAATGCCAGATGGCGCACTTCGTTCAGCATAAGCGCCAGGACGATCGGCGCCGGAAAGCCGACGAGCAGCTTCAGCGCGCTGATGACGACCGTATTGCGCATGACGCTCCAAAACTCCGGCGCTTCGAAAAACGTCCGGAAATGTTTGAACCCGACCCACGGACTGCCGAAAAACCCTTTGAACAGATCGTAGTCCTGGAAAGCCATCAGGACGCCGTACATCGGAATGTACATGAACACGAAGATGAAAAGCAGCGCCGGCACGACCATCAGCTGGACGTCCCATTGCAGGGCCAGCCTTCTCCAGACCGACTTGCCGCCCCCGGCCGGTTTCCGCGCCGCTTCGTCCGCCGCTCCCCCTGCAACCGTTTCCGACCTCAATCGCATCACCATCCCGTATTCATCATACCGGTGCGCACCCGCTCCGTTCTACGGGACCGTCCAACGAAAAATGTACCTTTGCAAAGAAGTTGCGCGCGGCGGCGGCTAGGCGGGGCCGTGCAGGAACGGCGCATTCGCCCTTCGGCGGCAAGCCGGATATCCGTATCCCCGCTGGCCGAATTTCAAAAATAAGAGTCCCAAACGTCCGCCAACACGCGATTGTGCGGGTGAGACGGCCCCTCGTTCGTTCAAGATAAGTGGGGAGCCGCTCTACAGGGTAGGGCAGCCGTCGGGCGGAACGGCCGGTGCCGCGCCCGGGAAGCGCGAAAAGCCCGCCGTAATCGTCGCGATTATGGCGGGCCGCAGGCGGCCGAAGCTTCTATCCGTTGTCGTAGACGTCGCCGATGTCATGGAACGCCTTCTGCATGATCGGGTAGCTCTTTTTCAGCCGTTCCTGGTACTGCACCGAGTTCCACGGCTTCCACTTGTATTTCGGCAGCTTGGATACGTCGACCGGCGCGCTGCCGTCGCCGAGGCCGACGATCCGGTTCGTCGCCCGGTCCGCGAGCCACGGCACGAGACGGATGCCGTCCACCCTTTGGTTTTGCATTTTGCCGTCCTTGATCTCGTAGTTGACCGCGCGCAGCGAGCTCGGATCGGCGAAGCCGAGCAGCATCCACGGGATGCGCATCTCGACGACGTTGCCTTGCGCCTGCCACATCGACAGCGAGTTGTAGTCCGGCGACGACGGATCGGTCGTCCCCCGTCTCAGCTGGCCGGCGGGAAGATCTTTGTACGGCCGGTAGTGCTTCGCCGCAGGCGGGCTGAACTCCATGTCGACGATCAAACGCCACGGATTGAACAGGCCGGAGTCGTCGACCATTTCGTTTTCGTCGTACGGGGCCATGCCGTTGATCGTCCCCCACAGGCGGGTCGTGAAGTCGTAGTTCGAGGCGATGCGCACCTCGCTCTCCATCGTCCGGCCGATCGCAACGAGCGTCTCCAGCCCTTCGCTCAGCGTCCGGTCGCCGAGCTCCTTCGCGTGCCGGTTGCCGCCCTCCATCGTATCCGCCCCGATGTACAGAAGCTGCTTCTCGGGATCGAATTCATGCTCCAGCTCGGCGGCGACGTAGACGTACGCCTCGTCGTGGGTCACCCACATCGTTTTCCAGCCGGGCACGCCGGGATCGAACTGTTTCTTGTCCTTGACGGCGGCCCAATCGTCCAGCTTGCCGTCGATCAGCAGCGGGCCGTCCTTGCTCGAGTACATCCCGACAAGCCCGAACAGCTTCTCGTTCGTGAGCACGTTCAGCCAATATTTGCGCCGGTCGACCGGCTGCTCGAAATCCTGCGTATTCCACGTCCGCTTGAACCATTCGTCCTGCCACATGAACAGGATCGCGCCGGCGTACTTTTCCTGGACGATTTCGCGCAGCAGATCGGCGTTGATGTTGCCCTGCTCCTCCTCGGTATGCCCGCCCTGATTGCGGCCGAGGCCTGTGATGTGGCCGATCCCGAGCGAAGCCGGAACGCCGAACTCCGTCACCATGATCGGAACGTCCTTGTGGTGCTGCTTCAGCAGGCGGAGATACGCCTTGTACGTGTCGGTTTCGCCCTTGTCGTTCTTCACGTTTTTGATCGTTTCGTCGCTGCGGAAAAACTCCGGGTAATACGGGTACGCGTGGAACGAGGCGAAATAGCCGGCTTCCCAGCCCGCGGGCTCGATATGCATCGGATCGACGCCGACCAAATCTTCGGCGCGGTCGATTTCGCCCGGATGCGTAAGCGGGTCGGTCGACACCCAGTTCGTGAACGCGTACGGATGCTGCCAGCCCTGCTTCGATTCGAACGCCGCCAGCGTGTCGAGCATTTCCGCCAGCATGTTTTCGAACGCCGTCGCGCCTTCCTTCGCCTTGAAATACGTGCCTTGATACGGCTCGATCCCCGGATGCGCTTTGTCGGTCGCTTCGACGATGACCGGGTCCCATTCCGTTCCGACGCTCCAGCCGAGCAAATACGGCCCCGCGTTCGTCCTGTACCGGCCGTGAGCTTTGCCGACCTCCTTCGGAATGTTCGCGTCGCCGTATACGGCTCCGACGGCGTAAATGATTTCCTTCTTGAACTCCTTCGTCACGAGCGGGCTTAACGCGTCGTGCGTTTTGACCAATTGCTCCTCCGGCGACCACACCCCCTGGATGAAATAGAGGGGCGAATCCCGGTGCGCCTCGTTGAACTCGACCAACGCTTCGTAGAACACCGGCTCGTGAATCGTATAGACGCGAATGACGTTCGCGCCCAGCTCCTTGATTTGGGCGAACCAGCGCATAAACGTCTTCTTGTCGATCGACAGCTCCCCCGGATCGTGCCCGGGCAAGGTCGCCCCGACGTTGACGCCTTTGGCGAAAAAGGGCTTCCAGTCCCCGTCCTCGAACAATTCGATCCGGTCGCCCTGCGTGCGAAATTTGACGTTCAGGCCGTTATCCAGCTTTGCGCTTTCCACGAGCGCTCCCTCCGCGTTCAGTGGCCGAAAATGCTGCCATCCGAAATAGCCGATCAGCAGGACGAGAACAATGGCGAGACTTAGGCGAAGCTTGATGTTTCGTTTCATATGGGCTACGTATTCTCCTCACTTGCCGCGACGGCCGGACGCTGTCTGCGGTTCGTTGTCCCGCGGCGTGCGCTGCAGCATTTCGAGCCGCCAGGCGACCGTACTGCCGAAAATGTGCTGCATGCCGCGAATTTGCTCGAGCGTCGCTTCCTGGCGGATGAAGCGGACCATTTTTTTGAACGATTTCGGGTAGTCGTCGAACCGTTTCACGCTTTATCCACCCCGTCGCCGAGCACTTTGCGCAATATGTCGCTCAGCTCCCCCACGTACGTATCGAGCGGGCGGGGCGACTCGCGGGAAAAATGCTGCGCCCGGTAAATGAACAATTCCAGCTCCCTTCGCAATCCGCTCAAATCTCCGGTCGTTTTCGCCCGTTTCATCAAGCGAGCCGCACCTCTCTTTCCAGCAGCCGGCGCACCCTCGCCTCCAGCTCGATCGGGGAAAACGGCTTCTTGATATAATCGGAGACCCCGAGCTCGAAGCAGGCGCTAATGTCCCGCTCCACGCGGTTTTCCGACAGCACCAGAATGCCGCATGTCCCGCCCGCTTCCTTCCGCCCGCGAATGGCGCGGATCAGCTCGTAGCCGCCCAGCGCGGTCAGCGACAGCTCCGTGATGACTAGGTCCGGCCGCAGCGCGTCGAACAGCCGCAAGCCGTCCAGCCCGTTCGTCGCCTTGAACACCTCGTAGCCTTTCAGGCGAAGCCGGGAATCGAGCAGCTCGCACGCCGTCTCGTCTTCGTCGACGATCAGGATCGTAAACGATTGGCGCGATTGCTCCGGCTGGTTGTAGATCAAAATCGCGCCGTCCTGATCCGCCTCGCCGGTCAGCATGTCCTGCATCGCCAGCATGTCCGCTTCTTTCGGCACGCCGCATTCGGGAAAGCCGGCGATGACGAGCGCGCCGCCCGGACCGTCGCCCTGCAAAAGCCGTTTGACCGAGAGCGAGACGTAGTGCGTGTCGCTCAGCTTTTGGTCGGGAAGCAAAATCGCCAGCAGGCCGCTCGCCGCTTCGTATACGACCTGCGCCTCTCGGCTTGCCTCCGTCTTTGTCACATCGTTCTTCAGCCGGTTCAGACCGTTCTCGTCCAGCACGCGCCGGGTCACGATAAGTCCGCACGTCGTTTCGTTCGATTCCACGAGCAGCCGGTTCAGCCGAACGAACAGCTCGTGCGCGGTCGCCGTATGCCCGAATAATTGCGTCGACATTTCGCATCACCTCTACACGGTTTGATTGTTGACGGATTGGTTGGGGAGCGCCGGCTTCGGACCGGCCGTTTCGTTTTTCCAGCTCGTGCGGACCATGACGCCCCACGAGTCGTCGTTGCGGATATAGTCGATATGGCCGAGTATTTTCCAATATACGTTGATCTGGTTGTAGCCGAGCGTCATCAGCACGGAATATACCATCATTTTGACCAAATCCTTGAACCTCGGGTACCGCCGGAACGCGATTTCCTCGATCAGCAGGGCGCCGCAGCTGAACAATATTTCGACGAGCAGGCTGACGCCGACGATAAGCAGCATCATCCGGTAGTCGGCCATGCCGAGCGAGATGTACGCGATCAGCGCCAGGTAGCCGGTAATGCGCAAGTACGGGCCGAGCGTTTCGAAGATGAGCGTATACGGCATGGACAGCAGGCCGACCGCCCGGTATTTCGGCACGAACATCATGCTGCTGTATTTGAAAATGTTTTTGATGTTGCCGCGCGACCAGCGCTTCCGCTGGCTTTGCAGGATGCGCAGCGACTCCGGCGCCTGCGTCCAGCATACCGCGTCCGGACAATAGGCGATCCGGTACGGGAGATTGTTGTCGAGCATATGCTTGTGCAGCTTGATGATGATGTTCATGTCTTCGCCCGGGAACCCGTCCCGGTAGCCGTCCACCTTGATCAAGTAATCTTTGCGGAACAGGCCGAACGCGCCGGACACGATAATAAGACCGTTGATCGCGCTCCATCCGATGCGGCCGGCGAGAAACGACTTCAAATATTCGATGTTTTGAAACATCGGCAGCAGCTTGCGGGGAAGGTTCACTTCCGTGACGCAGCCGTTCTCGATTTTGCAGCCGTTGGCGACGCGGACGTTGCCGCCGATCGCGATCGTTTCCTCCGGGTTTTCCATATAGACCGAAGCGAGCCGGATCAGCGCGTCCTTCTCGAGCAGCGAATCGGCGTCGATCGTCGCCACGAGCGGATAATGCGATACGTTGATCCCGACGTTGAGCGCATCCGCCTTGCCGCCGTTTTCTTTGTCGACGACGTACAGCTTCGGATAGCGGGGGTTGTAGTACACGCCCCTGATCGGCTTCGCCTCGAGCTGTTCCTCCTCGCCCGCGGTATGATTCGCCTTCGGCAGCAGGTCGAATTCGTCGATCAGCACCTGCAGCGTACGATCCTTCGAGCCGTCGTTGATGACGATCACCTCGTAGGAAGGGTAGCCGAGATTCAGGAGGGAGCGGACGCTCTCGATGATGGTCAGCTCCTCGTTATAGGAAGGAACGAGTATGGAAACCGGAGGCACTTGCTCGGAACCGGACAGCTCGCGGTAACGCGCGTATTTCGAGCCTTTGATGATGCGGATGATCCGCTTGTGCGACAGCAGCATGATGACCAAATAAAACGCGTATACGGCGAGTACCGAATATAAGGCGAACAAGGCGTAGCCAAGTAGCAGTTGTTTCATGCAGTATCCCCTTTCGACAAGCCGAGAGCCATGCCGCTTGGCTGCAAACCGGTTTCGGGCGCGTCAAAAAATTGCCGATAAATGCCGAGCCGGCGGCTGTGCCGCATCGCCGTCTCGAAATCGTCGAAGCCGAGCGCGCCTCGCGTCAGCTCCTCCTGAATCACTTCGCCGGCGAGAGCCGCCTCCCCCGGCTCGCTGCCGCTGGCTACCTCGCACAGAGCGCGAAAGCCTTCGTCCTCCAAACCGGCCAGGCTCCGCGCGCTTTGGGACCGGACGCGCCGGTCGGAGTCCGTCATCCCCGTCTTCAGCAGGCCGAGCGCATACGGCCGGTCGAGACGGCCCAAAGCGTCGACGACGGCGAGCCGGACGTCCGCGTCCTCGTGGCGCAGCAGCTCCGCCATATGCCCTTCCGTCAGCTGCGCGGCTTGTCCGACCAGCGCCTGCACGGCGAGCAGCCGCAGCTCCGGATCGTCCGCCCGGACGAACGGCGACAGCAGGCCGAGCGCGCCGGGAAGCTCCCGGTTTTGCAGGGCGGTCAAGGCGATTTTCGCCAGCTCGTCGTCGTTTTCCCGCAAATAGCCGATGAGCATCGGCGTGCTGTCGACGCGCGATAAAGCGAGCACTTCGGCGACGAGCCGGTGCGACCGCTTGCGGTGCTTCGCGATCGTGCGGACCATCCGGTCCAGCTCGTCCTCCGTTTGCGCGCTCTTCGAGATCGCGCGTGCGATGACGAAGGCGGGAGAGCCGTAACGCTCCTCCCCCAGCAGCTGCAGCAGCTCCGGAATCGCTTCGTGCGCCTGCATGACGCCGAGGTTGTACGCTGCGTCGAGCCGGGTCCAATGAATTTCGCTGCGCAGCCGGCGTATGTTCAGCTCCACGAGGCCGAGGTCGCGGCATAGCTGCGTCAGCTTGTCGCGCTCGCCGCCGACGATTTTTTCCATCCACTCGAACAGCTTGTTTTGTATGACTTTCAGCTCCGTTTTCGTCAGCGCGCCGGACGGCTTGCCGAGCGGCGCTTCTTCGTGCAGATGCGATTTGACGTACTCGAAATAGTCTTGATGCTTGAGCGTGTACCGCTTCGTTTGGCGATCGAACCAGATCGACCAGGCCCGCAAACCGAACAGACCGACGAAAACGAGAACGATGAGCAGGATTAATAGATAAGCGAGAACGATAATGTGCGATGCGCTTTCGGTCATACGGTACGTTTCCCTCCTTGCTCCGGGTAGTTCCTCTCTCTATGAGCCGCTGGCCGAACGCCGCCAAGGCGAACCGTTCGCCGGACGGCCTATTTGCGTATTCGGTTGTCCGACAATTCCTTGATTTTTCCTTCGATAAACTGCTCGACCTCGGACTTGCTGACGCCCGAGACGATCGCGCCGCGAATGAGCTGAACCCATTCGGAGGGCAGCGCCCCCGGGTCGTTCGCCGTTTTGCCGGACTCGTCCCCCCTTTCGGAATAAAGCAAATATTCCACGTTCACCCGCAGCACCTTCGCGAGCTTTTCCAAAAAATGAATCGACGGATTCGTTTGAATGTTTCGTTCGATCATGCTGAGGTAAGACTTCGCCACTCCGGCAGACTCCGCCAGCTCCGACAACGAGATTCCTCTTTCGAGGCGCAGATGCTTCACTCGCTTCCCTATCATACTCTCATGACATCCTTGTAAGAGTTTTCCCTGCGAAGGGTATACGTCGCCGCTTGTCGTTCTCATTAAAGAACCACTTACGAGTATAACGCAAAAAAATGAAAAGTAAAAATTGCAAATACTCGACATTATTCTATAAAAAGAACGAAATCCCCCGTTTTTCTCCGAAATCCCCCGAATACCTCGCTGATTTTGTGCTTTATAAAGAACAACTGTTTCTTTATAATCAAATGTGGCGTTCTTTATAAAGTACTATAATCGTAGATTGGAGATTGTTTCGGAAAGGAGTATCCCTCTGGCAAGCAAGGCGAGTCCGTTTGTTCGCCGCACGTTCAGAAGCTCTGGAGAAAAGGAAGGTTGATCGATGACTATACCGAACTCGAACGTCGACGCCAAGACGAAAAAGGCGGCTTCGTTCCCCTATTCGCTCTACATGTACTTCATTCAGCTTCGCCCGCGGCAATGGACGAAAAATTTGCTCGTGTTCGCCGCCCTGATCTTTTCCATTAAAAAGTCGAGCATGGACATGCTGTTTCATTCGATCGCCGGCTTCGTGCTGTTCTGCCTCGTCTCGAGCTGCGTTTACATTTTGAACGACTTCGTCGATCGCGAAGCGGACCGGATGCATCCGGAAAAGCGTCACCGTCCGATGGCTTCCGGCGCGATCCATCCGGCAGGCGCTTTGCTGCTCGGGGCCGCGCTGCTCGTCTTCTCGCTCGTCTCGGCGTTCGCGTTCAGCCCGCTGTTCGCCCTGCTGCTGCTCGTCTATTTCCTGCTGAACGTCGGATACTCGTTCAAATTCAAGCACGTCGTCATCGTCGACGTCCTGATCGTCGCCTCCGGGTTCGTGCTGCGCGCCATCGGCGGCGGCCTCGTCATCGGCGTGTCGCTGACCCCGTGGTTTCTCATCTGTACGATGCTGCTGTCCGTCTTCCTCGCGGTCAGCAAGCGGAGGCACGAAGTCGCTTCGCTGCAGGCGGGCAAAGGGGCGCATCGGAAAGTGCTCGATTTTTATTCGATCGAGCTGCTGAACCAGCTGACCAGCGTCGTGACGACGGCGACGATTATGAGCTACGCCTTGTTCACGTTTACGTCCGGCCATACGATTCATCTGATGTGGACGCTTATTTTCGTGCTGTACGGGGTGTTCCGGTACTTGTACCTGATTCATATGGAAAACAAGGGCGGCAAGCCGGAAAAGGTGCTGTTCGAAGACCGGCACATTCTCGTTACGGTCATGCTGTACGCCTTTTCGGTCGCGCTTATTTTGATTTATTTGGAGTGATGCGGGGGGATCGGGATGAAAATCGTCTGGCTTTTGACGTCCGTTCTGCTCGGCGTCGTCGGGCAACTGCTGATGAAGTGGGGGCTCGTTCATCCGAAGCCGCTTTGGAATCACGGCCCGGCCGTCGTGAAAATGCTCGGTTCGTGGCCGGTGCTGGCCGGGCTGTGCTCCTACGCCCTCAGCTCGCTGTTCTGGCTGCTGACGCTGAGGCAAATGAACGTCAGCGTCGCCTATCCGATGGTCAGCCTCAGCTACGTCATCGTCGCCGTGGCCGGCTATTACTTGTTCAGCGAATCGTTCAGCGCCATGAAATGGCTCGGCATCGGCTTTATTTTAATCGGCGTCGCCTTTATCTCGCGCGCTTGACCAAAGACGCCTTGCGCATACGGGGGATCGATTATACGTGATGAACGACGTACACAGCTATTTGTTCGCAGCCGTACCGCCGATCGCCTGGGTCGTGTCCGGCTGCCTGAAATTCGCCGTCAATTCCGTCAGGCACGGCAAGGAGGCGCGGAAGCATATCGGCAACGGCGGCTTTCCGAGCACGCACACGTCCGTCGTCTCCTCGATCGCGGCGACGATCGGCTTTACCGCCGGATGGGACAGCCCCTTGTTCGGGCTCGCCGTCGCCGCGCTCATGATCGTCATGATCGACGCGACCGGCGTACGGCGGGCAGTCGGGGAAAATTCCCGCTGGATCAACGACATTTCGCGCAGACATCCCGGCGGGGCGCATTCGAATTTGAGGGAGAAGCAGGGCCATTCGAAAATCGAAATCGCCGGCGGCCTGGGCGTCGGCACGCTGGTCGGGTGGCTCGCTTCGCTCTTGGTGTAAATTTTCGCGGAGTAAGGAGAGAGATAGATCATGAAGGACCGCATTCAACATACGAGCCTGCTTGCCGGATTTTTTCTGCTCGTTTTTACGGCCGCCTGCTTCGCGGTAACGACGCTATTGTTTCTCGCGAACGTTTCCGTCACGGCCGTCAACCTGTTCGTGGCGCTCGCCGCGACGCTGGCGTTCGTCTGGTTTGCGGCGAAAGCTTACTTTCCGGAGCGGCATCCGGTTTATTTCGGCATCGGCCTGATCGTGTCCGGCGCGCTGTTTTGCGTCTTCCTCGGTATCAGCGGCCATTTTTACGACCTCAGCTACGACGGCCAGACGTACCACCAGGAAGGCATTTTGCAGATGGCCGCCGGCTGGAACCCGTTTTACGACAAGCCGCTCGGGGAGCAAGGCGTTCCGTACGCCATCTGGATCGACCACTACGCGAAGGCCGGGGAAACGATCGCCGCCGCCCTGTATGCCGTGACGGGGCAAATCGAGCTGAGCAAAGTGTTCAACTTCGCGCTCATTTTGGCTTCGTTCTTTCTCAGCTTCGCCGCCCTGGCCGAATGCTTGCCGCGCAAAAAGGGACTCGCCGCCGTGTTCGCCCTTCTGCTCGCCTGCAATCCGGTCAGCATGTACCAAAGCCTCAGCTTTTACGTCGACGGCCAGCTCGGCTCGCTGCTCATCAGTCTCGCGGCGCTCGGCGTACTCGTCTATTTGCGGTACAGCCATTACTTGATGGTCGCGTTCGCGCTCTGCATGGCGCTGACGATCAACAACAAATTTACGGCGATCGCCTATGTCGGCATTTTTTGCATCGGCCTGATCCTCGCGCTCTATATCGCGCAAAAGCACGACGTGCTTAAAAAGATGTTCGTCGCGATGACGGCCGCCACGATCATCGGAGTCGTCATTCTGGGCTTCAATCCGTACGTGACCAACACGGTGCGGGACCATAACCCGTTTTATCCGCTCGCCGGCGAGGACGCCAAGGACGTCGTGGCCGCGTTCACGCCGACCAGCTTCATGACGATGAACCGGGTCGAGGAAGCGATCGTCTCCTACTTCTCGCAGGCGGAAGGCAACAGCACGAAACGGGACGCGACGACGCTCAAGACGCCGTTTACGGTCAAAATGGAGGAGCTGAAATATTACGGCATCCCGGATACGGCGATCAGCGGCTTCGGTCCGCTGTTCAGCGGCGTGCTCGTCCTGTGCCTGCTCGTTCTGGTCATGTCGTTTCTGTTCAACATTCCGCGAACGATGGTCGTGCTCGGCCTGCTCGCCATCCTGTTCGCTTCCGTCTTTATCAACTATGCGGCGTGGTGGGCCCGCTACGTTCCGCATCTGTGGCTGCTGCCGTTCATCATCGCGCTGCTCGGCTTCAGCTTCGAGGAACGCAAAGTGATTCGCGGCGTCAGCTGGCTGATGGTCGGCGTCCTGTTCGTCAACGTCGCCCTGGTGTCGTACTCGTACTTCAACCTGCAATCGGACGCGAACCGGAATTTGAAGCGCCAGCTGCAAACGCTGAAGCAGGCGGAGCAGCCGGTAACGGCCTATTTCTCCTACGCGTTCTCGAACAAAAACCGGCTGGACGAATACGGCATCGCGTACGAGGAAGTGAAGGAACAGCCGAAATGCGAATCGGCGATGGAGCTGCAGGATTCCGGCACGTTCGTTTGCACCCGTTAAATCCGCGCCGGCAAGAGTCGTCTTGCCGGCGCCAATACATAATAGGAGGATGAGATGAACAACAAGATGACCCGTTTTGCCGCAAAAGCGCTTCTGTGCCTCGCGCTCGCAGGGCCGGCCGTACTCCCTGCGCAAATCGGGCCGACCCCGAGGGCGGCGGCCGAAGGCACGGGCAAAATCGCCGCGACGTGGATGTGGAACACGTACGCCATCTGGAGAGATAAGGACGGGACGCTCGATTATCTCGCCCAAAACGGCATCAACCTCGTCTACTTGCAGGCGGACGACGACATCCCCCCGGACGTGTACCGGACGTTTATCCGGGAAGCCGGCGCCCGGGGCATCGAAGTGCATGCGCTCGCCGGCAAGCCGGATTGGGTGCTGCCCGGACACCAGGGAGAGCTGTACGACTTCATTTACTGGGTAAAGGCGTACAATAACGGCTCCCGGTCGTCCGAGAGGTTCGGCGGCATCCATCTCGACGTGGAGCCGTACGTGCTGCCGCAATGGCAGACCGACCGGGATACGCTGATCGGGTACTGGATGGATACGGTCAGCGGCTTCGCCCAGCAAGTGAAGTCGGATTCGTATTTGACGACGGGCGTCGACATTCCCGTTTGGCTCGACGGGTTTCTCGTTCCCGACGGCAAAGGCGGAACGACGACGCTGACCGATTACATCATCGGCCGGTTCGACCACATTACGATGATGGCGTACATCGACAACGCGGAAGGCATCGTCAAAGCCGTCTCCAAGGAGCTGACCGAAGCGGCCGGCAAGCCGATCGTCATCGGCGTGGAGACGATGAACAATTACGAGGCGAACAGCAGCTTTTACGCGAAAGGCCGGGCCGCGATGACGAGCGAGCTGGGTACCGTCGTCGGGGCTTTGTCGAGCCATCCGTCGTACGGCGGCTACGCCGTTCACGAGTTCGACAGCTGGATGCGGCTGAAGGAGTAAAAAATGGGCAGCCAAAAAAACGCGAACCTGACGGTTGCGCGTTTTTTGGCTGCGCGAAGCGGTGCGGCGGCCGCGCCCGGTCGTTTACGGGGAGCGCGCGGCCGGAGGCGGGCCGAGGGGAAGACGGCTCCCCCCGAACGGGCGTGGGGGTTCAACCGTCGCGGGAGAAGAATCTAACGGACACCACGGAGCTTATTTCGCAAAAATGCGCCGTTTTCCAATCGTAACGGTCACGACGGCACTTATTTGCGACGAAATGCCGCCCGACAGAGACAATTTCGCCAAATAGCGGCTGCTGTGTCCGTAAAAACTCGAAACGGGCCGAAATCGACCGATTAACGGCCGCCATGTCCGTCAGGACTTTCCGTCCGCCCCCGTCCTTTCCGTCTCCGGTCCTCCTCGCGCGCACGGTTACTCCCTTTTCGCATACGTCATCACGTAGGCGATAAGAAACGATAGCTGAAGCGAGAGGACGACGCCGACAAGGACCGCGACGCCCGCATCGCCCGCCGCCGGGATAAGCGCCGCTAGCAGCAAAAACAAGACGATCGCGATCAGCACGACGATCAGAAATATGCCGACAAATTGGGCGAATCGTTCCGTTTTCGTACGGTTTTTCGGCAAATGATCGCACTCCCCTTCGCTCCGCGTAGCCGCTCGCGGTAAACTCGCCCGGCGGCACCATTATCGGACTACCGATTCGTGACGGTTCTTGCGGCGAGGCGTTCGATCTCGTCCGCCCCGAGCGCCCGGTCAAATACGGCGAGCCCGCCGAGCAGGCCGGTGAAAAAATTGCCGGGCTCGCCGGACCGGCTGACCGCGCCGACCGTAAAATCGGCGCCGTCCGGCCCGCCGTCGTACAGCCCGCCTTCGTAACGGTACGGGTTGAACCGCTCGCGCTCGTCCAGACGCCCGTCGAGGTACGCCTTCGCGTAAACGCCGTCGTACGTAAAGGCGACGAAATGCCACTCGTCCCGCGTTACCGGCGTCCGCCCGATCGCCGAATCCATGCAGTATCGGTAGCCGGGCGTCGGACCGCCGATCGAGGATACGTGGCCGCACACTTGCTCGGCGCTGTCCCATATGCGCAGGTTGAGAAACAGGCAGTATTGCCGCTTCAGCCGCGACTCGTCCCACATGCCGGCGACCGCTTCGCAGCCGTTGTAATCCGACCGGCCCCATTTCAGCCACGCGGCGACCGTTACCCGCCCTTCCGCTCCATGCACGTCCAACGCCGGACATTCCGCCCGCGGAATGCGAAACCATTGGCCGAACTCGAGCCGGGCCGCGTGCGGACCGAACACCCCTTCGTCCGCGCGGGCGATCGGACCGTTCATCTCGCGCAGCCGGTACGCATGCGGTCCCGCCGACGTCCGCTCTTCCCCGGCCGGCTCGCCGAAGCTCCAAAAGCCGATCAAGCCGCCCGTCGCCAGCACCTCGGCTTGCGCCATCGACATACTCGACACCTTCCTTTCCGCTCCTTCGTTCGAGAGCCGTCTGCCGACGGCCCGCAGCTGCGCTTACACCACTAGCATAAAAGGAACCGCGCCCGATTGCCATGCAAAAAACGGGCGTCGCTTTACACTTTTTTGCCCGCGTTCCGCCCGGCATCTCCCCGAGCCGCCGGATGAAGTCGCCCGGCTTTTTGGTACGGAGCCGAACCTATGGTATAATTTCCCTACTTACACGAGTGGAGGTTGAACGATGCCGCAGCAGCCCGTTGTACAATTGCGCAATGTGACGAAACGGATCCACGGCAAAACGATCGTCGACCGTCTGACGTTCGACGTGCCGAAAGGCGAAGTGTTCGGCTTTCTCGGTCCGAACGGCGCCGGCAAAACGACGACGATCCGGATGATGGTCGGACTTATCTCGATGAGCGAAGGCGAAGTGCTCGTGAACGGCATCAGCGTGAACAAGCAGTTCGAGCGGGCGATGAAGCACGTCGGGGCGATCGTGGAAAATCCGGAGCTGTACAAGTTTTTGACCGGGTATCAAAACTTGATCCATTTCGCGCGAATGATCCCCGGCATTTCCCGCGACCGGATCGACGAAGTCGTCGAGCTGGTGAAACTGGAAAACCGGATTCACGATAAAGTGAAAACGTACTCGCTCGGCATGCGCCAGCGGCTCGGCGTCGCCCAGGCGATTTTGCACAAGCCGGACGTGCTTATATTGGACGAGCCGACGAACGGCCTCGATCCCGAGGGCATCCGCGAGCTGCGCGACTATTTGCGGAGGCTGGCCAACGAGGAAGGAACGGCCGTCGTCGTCTCGAGCCATCTGCTGTCCGAGATGGAGCTGATGTGCGACCGCGTCGCCATCATTCAAAGCGGCAAGCTCGTGGACGTGCGGCAGGTGCGGGACCTGGTCGGGGCGGAGGAAGGCGCCGTCCGGGTAACGTTCGTCGCCGAGCCGGCGCGCCTGGCGGCGGATGTCGCCGCAAGAGCGATGCCGGGGGCGGACGTTTCGGCGCAGCCGGGAGGGTTCGCCGCCAGCCTCGGGTACGAAGACATTCCCGAGCTCGTTCGGCTGCTCGTGCAGGCGGACGTTCGCGTTTACGGGGTCAAGGCGGCGTCGAAGACGCTGGAGGATCAATTCCTGGAAATGACGAGGGGTGGCCGAATTGTCTAGCTTGCTAAATTTGATCCGGAACGAGAACATGAAAATTTACCGCCGTCCCCGCACCTGGGCGATGGCCGCGCTCGTGCTGGCGGCCGCGATCGCCTTCGCCGTGCTGCTCAAATCGTTCGCGGTCGGCGGCGGCGCCAGCGCGATGACGTATATCAGCAACGCGTCGTCGATGACGTTTCTCGTCTTTATCTTCTCCGTCGTCATCGCGGCGGACATCGTGGCGGGCGAATTCACGTGGGGGACGATCAAGCTGCTGCTCATCCGTCCGGTCGGACGCTCCAAGGTGCTGCTCGCGAAATATATCGCCGTGCTGCTGTTCATGCTCGCGCTTCTCGCGCTGCTGTTCGTAAGCACGGTCGTCATCGGCTTTCTGACGTTCGGCGCGGCGCAGAACGGAGTGCCGCTCACGATGGGCGGAATATTGCGCGAATACGGCTTCCGGCTCGTCGAGCTCGTCATCAACGTCACGTTCGCTTTCATGATCTCGACCGTGTTCCGTTCCAGCGCGCTCGCCATATCGCTGGCGTTCGTCATCATGTTCGCCTCCGGTTCGGTCATGACCGCCTTGATCCATTTGAAAAAAACGTGGGCGAAATACATTTTGTTCGCCAATACCGATCTGAGCGTCTACTTCGGCGGGCGCAAGCCCCCGTTCGAAGGGATGACGCTCGGCTTTTCCGTCACGATGCTCGTCCTGTACTACGCCGTCTTTATCGCGCTCGCCTGGACCATTTTTCGCAAAAGAGACGTTGCGGGGTGACAGTGGCCGGTCGATCGGCTATAATGGAAAAGGCATTAGTACCTGGTCTTAAAGACCGGGCGCTTCCGGGCTTCCGTGCTATCGACTACCCTGTAAAGGCGGAATTTTGCATATGACCTATGAAGCTTTCAAGCAAATCGTGCTCGACCGGCGCAGCGTCCGCAAATTTACGGACAAGGACGTATCCGTCGACGACGTCAAAGAGCTGATCGACTGCGCCCGATACGCGCCGAGCGATACGAACTCGCAAACGTGGGAATTTATCGCGGTCATGAATCGCGACAAAATCAAGCAAATCGAACAAATGACGTGGGACGAGCTGCACAAGCGCGCCGCCGAGGCGGAGCAAAGAGGGCTCGCCCGCGAAGCGAAGCTGCTGACGAAGTCGTTCGGTCCTTACGCGACGGCGTTTTCCGACGCGCCGGTATTGATCGTCCTGCTCGCCACGCCGTACAATTCCAAGTTCCGCGAACGCATTTTCGATCCGATCGCGCTCGTCGACGACGCGGTTTGGGCCGAGGAAGGCATCAAGAGCAGCTGCCTGGCGGCGCAAAACTTGATGCTCGCCGCCCACGCCCGCGGACTCGCGACGTGTCCGATGACCGGCCCGGTGCTGCTGGCGCAGCATCGTCTGCGCGACTATCTCGGCATCGACGAGAGCCGGCAAATCAACATGGTCATCGCGCTCGGCCATCCGGTCGAGCAGCCGGGCCGTCTCGCCCGCAAAGAGGTGGACGAGATTTTGACCATCGTGCAATAACTGCCCGCCGAATCGAACGGCTGTCCGCTGACCCGGGCAGCCTTTGTCTTGCCGCCGGCGTATTTTTTGCAGGAATATTTGTCCAACCGCAGAAACTATACTAGTACAAACGAGTACCGAACGCGAAAGCTTGACCGAAGCTTCGCGAAAGGAGCCAATCGGACATGGAATGGACCGCCTTGGGCGTATCCGCCCTTTCCTTCGCATCCGTCGCCCTGCTGACTCCCGCGCTCATCCGCGGGTTGCGGACGCTGCGGCTGACGCAGCCGATCCGGGCCGAGCTGCCGGCCGATCACCAGGCGAAAAAAGGAACGCCGCTTATGGCCGGCCTCATTTTTCTCGTCGGGGTGCTGCTCGTCGGCTTGTACTCGCACAGCCCGCTCAGCCTGTTTCTATGCGCCGCGTTCGTGCTGTTCGGCGCGATCGGCTTCCTCGACGACTTTAAGAAAGCGGCTTACCAGGACCCGCGCGGCGCCTCGGGCAAAATGAAGCTGGCGCTGCAATTTTTGTTCACGTTCGCGCTCATCGCCGTCCTGTTTCAAATCGTCCCGCTCGAGACGAGCATCGCCGTCTACGGAGACTGGAAGCTGGACATGGCGCCGATCGTCTATTTGGCCGTCATGTCGCTGTTCATCGTCGGCTCGGCCAACGCGATCAACTTTACGGACGGGCTGGACGGGCTGCTGATCGTGGTGGCGATTCCGACCTACTTTTTCTTCTTCGTCATCAGCGACTATCCGGAAGTGAAGCTGTTTTGCCTGACGATGATCGCCTGCCTGCTCGGCCTGCTCATCTACAACATGTACCCGGCCAAAGCGTTCATGGGCGACACCGGCTCGCTGGCGATCGGCGGCTCGCTCGCGTTTTTGGCGATGCTCGAAAAAGTCGAACTGCTGATCCCGCTTCTGTTTCTCGTTTACTTCGCGGAGCAGCTGTCCGTCATTTTGCAAGTATGGTACTTCAAACGGACGAAGCTGCGCATCTTCCGGATGACGCCGATCCATTTCCATTACAGCTTGAAATACGGCTGGTCGGAAAACCGCATCGTCATCGTCTTCGGCCTCGTCTCGTGGCTGTGCTGCCTGGCGTGCTTGCTGCTTTGGAAGCTGATGTACTAGCACGCGGCCCGCGATGGCGGCGCTTTGATGTTTTCGCGTTAAAAATAGCCGGAAAAGCTCCCGCTTTTCCGGCCGTGAAATCGGGAACGCCCCGACCCGCTCAGCTTGCGGATCGAGGCGTTTCTTTGCATATTCGCCGCGTTTGCGCGAAGCGAGCCGGGCTTCGCCCGCCGTGCGGAAGACCGCGCTTGCGGTACGATCGCTTACTTGTCGCCGCCGCGCTCCAGCGCCGCCTTCAGCGCATCGCCGAGGCTCGAGCCGAGCGACACGTTGTCGCTGTACTGGCGGGCGAGCTGCGCCTGCTGCTTGCGTCCGGCCCGGCCTCCGCCGCCGGGGCCGTCCTCCAGCTTCTCGACGACGTTGCACGGGCGGCATTGAAAATATTTCCCCGCCTTGCCGTCGTGAATTTCCATCCGCTTCCGGCACTGCGGGCACCGTCTGCCGGACAGCGCCGGCTCGGCGGCCCGCCGGTAGCCGCACTCCCGGCTCGGGCAGACGAGCATTTTGCCGCGCTTGCCGCTTACTTCCATCATCCGTTCGCCGCAATCCGGACATTTCGAATGGGTCAGGTTATGCGGCTTGTATTCCTTCGCGCTCGTCTTCACCTCGGCGACAAGGCTCGCCGCCCGCGCGCGAATGCCGGCCATGAACGCCTTCGGATCGCCTTTTCCTTGGGCGATGCGCTCCAGCTCCCGCTCCCATTCGGCGGTCAAATCGGGGGAGCGCAAATCTTCCGCGACGAGCTCGATCAGCTGCTTGCCTTTGCCGGTCGGCACGAGCCGGTTTTGCTGCCGCTCGATCGTATCCGTATGGAGCAGCTTCTCGATGACGTCGGCGCGCGTCGCCGGCGTGCCGAGGCCGCGCTTCTCCATGCCCGCGAGCAGCGACGCCTCGGTATGCCGGGCCGGCGGCTTCGTTTTATGCTCCTGGGCGCGGCAGTGTTTCGCCTCGAGCCGCCGGCCGCTCTCCAGCTCGGGCAGCGACTGCGACGGCAGCTTCGCCGACGCCCGGCCGCCGCCATCCTCCGCGGACTCCCGTCCGTCGTCCGCCTCGTCCTCGTCGTCGTCCGCCGCCTGAGCGCCTCCGTACAGCTCCTTCCAGCCGGCCTCCTTCTGCACGTAGCCCCGCGCATAAAAGCGGTCGTCCCCCGCGCGGATGACGAGCGACGTTTCGTCGTAAACGCTCGGTCCGTAAAACAGCGCGATAAACCGCCGCACGATCAAATCGTACAGCCGGCGCTCGTCCGCGCTCAAGGCGCCGAGCTGAACGTACTGCTCGGTCGGGATGATCGCGTGGTGGTCGGACACCTTCGAGTCGTCGACGATCCGCTTCGTGATCGCCAGCGGCTTCCGCAGCAGCGCGCGCGCCAGGCTGGCGTACGGCCCCGTCGCCACGCTTTCCAGCCTGCTTTTGAACGTAGGCGCCATGTCGGACGTCAAGTAGCGCGAATCGGTCCGCGGATACGTCACGAGCTTGTGCTGCTCGTACAAGCGCTGCAGCACGTTCGACGTCTGCTTCGCCGAGAAGCCGAGCCGCTTGTTCGCGTCCCGCTGCAGCTCGGTCAAATCGTAGGCGAGCGGATGCGGCTCGCTCCGCTCCGTCCGGCGAACGTGCTCCGCGACCGCCTCCTTGCCGCGAATGCGCGCGCAAATCGCTTCCGCTTCCGCCTGATCGTACAGCCGGCCGTCGTGCCGGTCGTCCTTCCGCCACATGGCGGTAAAGCCGCCGAAATCGGCCGTCACCGTCCAATACGGGACGGGCCGGAAGGCGGCGATTTCCCGCTCGCGCTCCATCACCATCGCCAGCGTCGGCGTTTGCACGCGTCCGGCGGCGAGCTGCGCGTTGTATTTGCTCGTCAGCGCCCGCGTCACGTTAAGCCCGATCAGCCAGTCCGCCTCCGCGCGGCACACGGCGGATTTATACAGCCTGTCGTAATCCCGACCCGGCTTCAGACGCTCGAATCCTTCGCGGATCGCCTTGTCCGTCTGCGACGAAATCCACAGACGCTTGAACGGCTTGTTCCAGCGGACGAGCTCCATGATCCAGCGGGCGACGAGCTCCCCTTCCCGGCCCGCGTCGGTCGCGATGATCAGCTCGCCGATGTCGGACCGTTTGCACAGCTGCGCGACCGCCTTATATTGATGCGATGTTTCCCGGATCACCTTCAGCTTCATCTCGCCCGGAACGATCGGCAAATCATCGAGCCGCCACGTTTTATAGCTCGGGTCGTAATCCTCCGGCTCCGCAAGCTCGACCAGATGGCCGAGCGCCCACGTCACGACGTGCTTCGGGCCTTCGAACCAGCTTTTTTGCTTCGCGGTCGCCCCGAGCACGCGGGCGATTTCTTTGGCCACGCTCGGCTTTTCGGCCAGCACGAGAGATTTCATGTTCGGTCTTCCCCTTCCTTGGTCCACGGCGCTTATCGAACCGTTACCCTGCTTCGTACTATCATAACACGCGGTCCGGTCGCGACGGAAACGTTCGCGCAGGACGACGGCCGTCCGGCCCGCAAAAAAACCCACCCGCGGCGCGAGGCCGAAGATGGGTTCTCCAAGGATCGTTCCGGCAAGCGGCATCGCCGCTCGCGCGATCCGGCGCTTTACTCGGTTTCGAAGTTGGCGTACACGTCCTGCACGTCGTCGTTGTCGTCGAAGCCTTCCATCATCCTCATCAGCTTGTCCGCGTTTTCGCCCTCGACCTTGACGTAATTTTGCGGCACCCAGCGGATCGAGGCGCTGTCGAACGTATAGCCGCCGCTCTCGAGCGCCGTTTTGACCGATTCGAACTCGTGGGGATGGGTTATGATCTCAAAGCTGTCCTCGCCGGCGATCACGTCCTCCGCTCCCGCCTCGAGCGCTTCCATCATGACCGTATCTTCGTCGAGCTCCCGGTCTTCGCGATCGATCGTCAGAACGCCCTTCTCGTCGAACATGTACGACACGCAGCCCGATTCGCCCATATTTCCGCCCCGTTTGTTGAAAATGGCCCGCACGTCGGCCGCCGTCCGGTTCCGGTTATCCGTCAAGCATTTTACCATAATGGCGACGCCGCCCGGTCCGTACCCTTCGTAAATGATTTCCTCGTATTCGACGTTGTCTCCTCCGCCGGTCGCCTTCTTGATCGCCCGCTCGATATTCTCGTTCGGCATATTGATCTGGCGCGCATTGGCGATCGCCGTCTTCAGCTTGAAATTGCCGTCCGGATTCGGACCGCCCTTCCTCGCTTCCATATAAATTTCCCGGGCCAGCTTGACGAACATGTTGTTTTTCGCCTGATCCAGCTTCCCTTTTTTCGCCGCGAAATTTTTAAACTTTGGCATAACGGTTAGCGCTCCTCGTACGTAATATGGCACCTAATAGTTTACCACCTCCGCCTCGGAACGGTCAAAATTTCGGCGCTGCGGGAAAATAAGGAAAACGTCTATCGACGTATATCGAGGATGAGCGCAAACCGTCGCCTTCGGAAACGTAACGGACGCCACGGCGCTTATTTCGCGAAAATCGGCCGTTTTCCGATCGTAACGGACACCACCTGCGCTTATTTGTACCAAACCGCTGTCAAAAGGGGGTTTTTCGCCAAATAACTGTGCCTGTGTCCGTTAGAAAAAAAAGATGCCGAAATGAGGCACATTAGCGGCCGCCATGTCCGTTAGACACTTAGGCCAGTCCCGCCGCGGCAGGAGGAAGCCCGTTCCAACTCCCGACGACGCGGGCGCAGGTCATACGAGCCGGTATCGCCGTGTCCCGCCGGCAGCGGGAAATCCGCTCCAACTCCCAACGACGCCGGCGCGGGACATACGAGCCGGTATCGCCGTGTCCCGCCGGCAGCGGGAATCCCGCTCCGGCTTAGGCGCTTAAACGAAGGTCGGGACGGACGGTCTTTTCCGTGCAAACCGAACCTCTTGGTTATGCCGAAACGGCAGCGGAGCGGGCAGCGAGATGGAAATGTTCCCGCTATTTTCGAACGTTTCCCGTTTCCGGGCAAAACAAAGGGAAAACGTCCCGCTAATTTCGTCCAAACCGCGCTTTTCGCCGAATCGACGCCATAATACCTGCAGCTTTTCCCGGTATTTCGATACGATGCCACTAGGAGAGCGAGTTAACGGGAGGTTTTCCCGTTCGTTCCTTTCCGGCAGCCCGGCAGGATTCGGATCCGTCGGACGTGGAACAAGAAGGCGCCACTTGCTGCATCCTTTAGCGTACATGTTCGGTCATCCGGACCGCGGGATCATTACCGACAAAAAAAACCGGGGCGCCGAACGCCTCTGGAGCGAGCGTGTCGGCACCCCGGCCGTTACCGAAGCTTCGTTTCGCTTTCGGTTATCGCCTTGGAATCGGGTTACATTTTATGAACGTTGGCGGCTTGCGGGCCGCGGTCTCCGTCTACTTTGTCGAACTCGACCTCTTGGCCTTCGTCGAGCGATTTGAAGCCTTCGCCTTGAATCGCCGAGAAATGAACGAACAAATCTTCTCCTTCATCCGAACGAATGAAGCCGTACCCTTTTTCCGCGTTGAACCATTTCACTGTACCTTTCAATCCGACTACCTCCAAGTATGCTGTTTAACGCCGCCGAGATGCGGCACGTCGCCTAGTATATGCCAATTCGGTTCGGTTTATTCCGCCGTCGCGTCCCCGGTTTTGCGGATGCGCAGCATGTCCGTCGAGCCCGGTATAAACGGCAGGCCGCTCTTTTCGAGCGAACAGGCCCCCCCGAGTCCTTCCACGAACGCGATCAGCTCGGGAAACTGCGGGTACGGCTCCCAGCCGAGCGACAGAAGCGGATAAACGCGCACTTCGCCTCCCGGACGGCAAACGCGCAGCAGCTCCGCCAAGGCGGCGCGATGAAACGCGTCGTCGAACTGCTCCCGATACAAAAACAAAAAATGACTGCACAGCACGAGCGCAAACGAATGATCCGCAAACGACAGCCGCGGCAGCATATCCGCCGTATAGCGCCCCCGCCCCGCATGCCGCTCGTAATCGCGAACGAACAGCTCCAGCGAACGGATGCGGCCGGCTTTGTGCGACGCGATGTCGCCGTAATAGCTCCAGTCGAAACGGTGCGCCAGCCGCTCCAGCTTCTCCGTCGACGCTTCGATCTCGGCGGCCCCTTCGGCCGCGATCTGCCCGGCCGTTAGCGCATATCTCGGATCGGCGCAGACGACGTCGATGCCCCGGCTCCGCGCTTCCGCGGCGAAAGACGATGCTCCGGCGGCCACGTCCAGTACGGGACCTCTCCCGAGCAGCGCTTCGTCCAGCCCGAACATTAACTCGTACTCGGCAAAGCCTCTGCACGTCATCGCCACTCCGACCTGATCGTAACGTTCCGTTTGCCCTTGCTTGCGTTCAATGTCCTTCTTCATCGATCTCCACTCTCCTCGGCTCTTCGAGCTTGACTCTTCTCGGCTCGGCTTTCCAATGCGCATACCCGGAACCTCGGGTATTGCTAGATTATAGGGGCAACCGGGAGGAAAATCAAGGGAGTTTTTTGAAGCAAAGCCGACGGCGCCGGACGTGCGGCCGAATCGCGAAAGCGGACGCAACGGCCGGGTCCGAACGGCTAAGCCGCCTTTTTCCCGTCGTCCCTCCGCCGCCGCGAAGCTATTGCTTTCCTCGTCCCGATACGCTATGATGCTACAAACGAACCTTTCAAGCGATTGGAGAACGGATATGATCAAAAAGATGCAAATTTACAAAAAAGATAAATGGAACATGATCAACGCCGAAGTGCACGGGTCGCGCATCGTCGTTCGCATCATTTCCGACCAATGGGGCGAAGACAATTTCGAATTTTTGAGCCGGCCGGCGCTCATGCAGTGGGCCGAAGAAACGTTCGCGAAGGACCGTTTCGACGGGTCGGAGGAAGACAGGCTGCACATTTTGGAGCAGTTCAAGGAAGTGTAAAACAATGGACAAGGAAGAAGAAACGCGGATCCGTCGGTTCGCGTTTTTTCTTTGCCACGGGTTGGATGCGAAACAGCGGAGCGCAGCCGGAACCGTAACGGACACCGCGGACCCCATTTGCGAAAAAATGCCGTTTTTCGACTCGTTAACGGACACTACTGCCTGATTTTCGCCGATTGCCGTTCAAAAAGAGGCTTTTCGTGAAATAAGGGCACCCGGTCCGTCGGAATCCGAAACGGGTCGACATCGACCGTTTAGCGGTCGCCATGTCCGTAAGAGCGTTCCGACCGCCCCGTCCCTGCCCTCGTCCCCACCTTCGTCCCGACCTTGCTCGCCCGTCCATGCACTGCTGCAATAACGGCAGGAAACCGGTCCGGTACGCTGCCGCATAAATAAAACCGAACGCGAAACCCCCGGGGACGCCGGACGGAAACCGCCGGCTCCGGGGGTTTTGTTAACGGCTGCCGCCCATGTTTACGACACTTCCTGGCGGAACGGCATGTCGGCCTGCTCCGGCACCTGCACGAGCAAACGCGAGACGCGCATATGATGCACTTCCTCGACCGTAAAGACGAAGCCGTCCGCCTCGACGCGCTGGTTCGGGCGAGGGGGCATTTCGACCTGCGCGTTCAGCCAGCCGCCGATCGTGTCGTAATCGTCGTTCGCGATGCCGGTTCCGAAAAAGCCGTTGATTTCCTCGATCAGCAGCAGGCCGTCCACGGAGTACGTATGCGGACCGCGCTGCTCGATTCTCGGCCGCTCCTCGTCGAATTCGTTGCGAATTTCGCCGACGAGCTCCTCCACGATGTCTTCCATCGTAACGAGACCGGACGTTCCGCCGTACTCGTCGATCAGGAGCGCCATCTCGGTCCGCTTTTTTTGCATCAGCCGAAGCAGCGTGCTGATCGGCATCGAATCGGGCACTTTCATGAGCGGGCGCGTAATCGCCGCAATGCCGTCGGTGCCGGCGTCGTGCTTGAACATTTCCTTAATATGCACGAAGCCGACGATGTTGTCTTTGTCGGGATCGCAGACCGGGTAGCGGGTATGCATTTGCTCGGTCGCGATGCGTTTGTTTTCCTCGTACGATTTGCCCGCGTACAAGCAAACCATTTCCGTGCGCGGAATCATAATTTCCCGCGAGCTCGTCTCGGAAAATTCGAACGCGTTGTCGACGAGACTAAGCTCGGTTTTGTCGATCAGCCCGTTTTCGTGGCTTTCCTTCACTAAAGTGCGGATTTCGTCCTCCGTATGAAACGGCATGGGGCCGGCCGCCTGCTGCACGCCGGACCGGGCCAGCAGCCAGGTCGACGTCCCGTTCAGCGCCCGGATGAACGGCGCCGTCGCCTTGTAAAACAGCGTCAGCGGCGCGGCGATCCACAGCGCGACCGGCTCCGGCCGAAGGATCGCGTACGTTTTCGGCACTTGTCCGCCGATCGTCATATGCAGCGAAACGACGAGCCCGAAGGCGACGGCGAAGGCGGCGGCGCGGATGACCGACTCCGGCAAGCCGAGCGGGAGCAAAACCGATTCGAGCAAGCGCGCGACGGCCGGCTCGCCGATCCAGCCGAGACCGATCGACGACAGCGTGACGCCGAACCGGCAAGCGGACAAATAGCCGTTCGCGTTCGCCATGATCGCCCCGGCGAGCCTCGCCCGCCTCCCCCCGCCTTGCGGCAAGCTTAAATCGGCTCGGCCGCCGCGCCTGCCCGCGATCGCGATTTCGGCCGCCGCGAAAAAACCGTTCGACAACACGAGCAGCGCAACGAGCGTTGCAGAGAGCCATATCGGTAACGGACCGCTTTCCAATGCGTTTCCCTCCGCTTCGGGTGGAAGCGAAAGGGACACCTCCCCGGCGTAATGAACTGAACGGCGCATCCCGCAACCGGCGCGGGCATTCCGTTTCTTCAAATGTATTCCGCCCTGCTTGTAACTTATGAGTGTGCGCGCGAAGGCATTGTGGCGAATTTTTATAAGTCGTCTTCCTTGATTGCGTCCGATGCGCTGCGCCCCGCGCGCACGGGCGGCAAAACGTGTTCTGCCCGTTCGCCGATCCCCATATAGTAGGAATGGCCCGCACGGCGCCGGCGCTTGATTTCCGCCGCAAAATTACGCCGCAAAAAGGATTTTGCGCTCGCTTGGAGAATAAGAGACGATAGAACCGTCGACCCGCACGGCGCTTTACGCGCGAACGGGCGGATTCGTTCGCAATCGTCGGTAAGGACTCCCGGCTCCGAGGTGACTGCAGATTGAACGATACCGGATCGATCGTATTGTTTACGATCCTCGCTTTTTCGCTCGCGCTCGTGCTCATCATGAAGAAAGATTCGATACCGCCGCAGCTGCGGCGAATGCTGGCGCTCGTCGCGATCGTGCTCGTCAGCTGTTCTTTTTTTCTGATCGCATTCAGCCTGCTTTACGCGGGCGACTAGCGGCGGCGGCGGCATCTCATAATCGCGGGGCGGATCGGCCATACTAGGAGGCGAATCTTTCGAACCGCAACGGAGGAACGCCAGATGAAGCTCAAACCGCTGCTAGCATCCGTTTGCCTCGCCACGATCGCCGCCGTCCCCGCCCATGCCATTCAAACGAACAGACCGCCGAAAATCGATAGGAGGGTACCTATGAGTCAATTGATGAAACGTTCCGAAGTTCCCGAGCAGTTCCGCTGGAAGCTGGAAGATATGTTCGCGGACCGGCAAGCGTGGGACAACGAATACGACGAGCTGAAAAAGCTGCTGGGAGAAATCGGCCGATTCGAAGGCAGGCTGAACGACGCCGAAACGATCCGGCAATGCTTCGCCCTCGAGGACGATATTTCGCTGCATATCGAACGTTTGTACGTATACGCCAACATGCGCCATCACGAAGATATGGCCGAGCCTACATACCAAGCGCTGTCCGAAAAGGCGAAAAAGCTGAACGTCGAAGTCGGCGAGGCGCTCTCTTTTATTACCCCGGAAATACTCGCCCTGCCGGACGAGAAGCTGCAATCGTTCGTAGCCGATCCGGCGCTCGCGAAATACAAAAAAACGCTCGAGGATATGCTGCGCCAAAAGCCGCACGTATTGTCGAAGCCGGAGGAAGCGCTGCTCGCCCAGGTCGGCAACCTGTCCCAGGCGCCGGACACGATTTTCGGCATGCTCAACAACGCGGACATGAAGTTTCCGAAGGTGAAAAACGACAAGGGCGAAGAAGCGGAGCTGACGCACGGCAGCTATATCCAATTTCTCGAAAGCCGCAATCGCGACGTGCGCAAAGGCGCCTTCGAGGCGATGTACGACACGTACGGGAAGCTGCGCAACACGTTCGCGGCTACGCTCGGCGCCAACGTGACGAAAAACATTTTTTATTCCAAAGCGAGAAAATATCCGTCCGCGCTCGAATCGTCGCTGTACGGCGATAAAATTCCGCTCGACGTTTACACGAACCTGATCGCGTCGATCCACGAAAGCTTGCCGCTGCTGCACCGGTACATGGAGCTGCGCAAAAAGCTGCTGAAGGTCGACGAACTGCATATGTACGACTTGTTCGCACCGCTCGTCGACGAGTACGACATGGACATCGCGTACGAGGAAGCGAAGAAGACGGTGCTCGAAAGCTTGAAGCCGCTCGGCGAGGAGTACTGCCGCATTTTGCGCGAAGGGTTCAACGGCGGCTGGATCGACGTTTACGAGAACGAGGGCAAGCGAAGCGGCGCTTATCAATGGGGCGCCTACGGCACCCATCCGTTCGTGCTGCTGAACCATAAGGACAATTTGAACAGCATGTTCACGCTGGCGCACGAGATGGGTCACGCGCTGCACTCGTATTTGTCCGACACGCATCAGGAGTACCGGACCGCGCAGTATACGATCTTTTTGGCCGAAGTCGCTTCGACGCTGAACGAAGCGCTGCTGATGGACCATTTGCTGAAGCATTCGACCGATCCGAAGCAAAAAATGTATCTGCTTACCTACTACGCCGATCAATTCCGCACGACCGTGTTCCGGCAAACGATGTTCGCGGAATTCGAAAAAATCGTCTACGACAAGGCGGAAAAGGGCGAATCGCTGACGCACCAAGATTTGTGCAAAATCTATTACGACTTGAACTTGAAATACCACGGCCCGTCGATGACCGTCGATAAAGCGATCGAGATGGAGTGGGCGCGCATTCCCCATTTTTACAACAGCTTCTACGTATTCAAATACGCAACCGGCTTCTCGGCGGCGACGAGCTTCGCGAAGCAAATATTGGAGGAGGGCGATCCGGCGGTCGACCGGTACCTCGGCTTCCTGCAAAGCGGCAGCAGCGACTACTCGATCGAAATCTTGAAGCGCGCCGGCGTCGACATGTCGTCGCCCGAGCCGGTCCGCCAAGCGATGAGCGTGTTCGAAAGCTTGATCGAGCAAATGGAAGAGCTGACGAAGTAACGATCGACGCGCGCGGCATTTTGCGCGCAGCATGACCGGTCCCCGGCTTCCGTCGGGGACCTTCGCGTCTGACCGACCGATAAAGGAGAGGAATGCGGATGAAGCAGTTGATGAAACGTTCCGAGGTGCCGGCCGAAGCCAAATGGCGTCTGGAACATTTGTTTGAAAATCAGCAGGCGTGGGACCGCGAGTACGACGAAGTGAAGCGGCGGCTTCCCGAAATGGGGCGTTTCGAAGGAAAGCTGACGGACGGAGAGGCGATCCGGCAATGCTTCGAGCTCGAGGACGAGCTGTCGCTGCTGACCGAGCGGCTGTACGTATACGCAAGCAACCGCCATCACGAAAATACGGCCGAGCCGGAATTCCAGGCGCTGCTCGACAAAGTGAAGAAGCTCAGCGTCGAAGTGAACGGGGCGATGTCCTTCATTACGCCGGAAATTTTGGCGCTGCCGGACGACCGGCTGCAGGCGCTGATCGACGACCCCGGCTTGGCCCGGTACAAAAAAACGCTGCAGGACATCGTCCGCGAAAAGCAGCACGTGCTGTCCAAGCCGGAGGAAGCGCTGCTCGCCCAGGTCGGCAACGTCGCGCAGGCGCCCGGCACCATTTTCGGCGTGCTGAACAACGCGGACTTGAAATTCCCGACCGTCAAGGACGAAAACGGCGACGACGTCGAGCTGACGCACGGCCGGTACATTCAGTTTTTGGAGAGCCGCGACCGCAGCGTGCGCAAAAGCGCCTTCGAGGCGATGTACGAGACGTACGGCAAGCTGCGCAATACGCTCGCCGCGACGCTTGGCGCCAATTTGACGAAAAACAGGTTTTACGCCAAGGCGAGGAAGTACCCGTCCGCCCTCGAAGCGTCGCTGTACGGCGATAAAATTCCGGTCGACGTCTACAACAACCTCATCTCGACGATTCACGAAAGCTTGCCGCTGCTGCACCGGTACATGGAGCTGCGCAAAAAGCTGCTGAACGTCGACGAGCTGCATATGTACGACTTGTTCGCGCCGCTCGTCGAGGAGTATAAAATGACCGTTACGTACGAGGAAGCGAAGAAGACGGTGCTGGACAGCGTGAAGCCGCTCGGCGCCGACTATTGCGCCATTATGGAGAAAGGGCTCGAGGGCGGCTGGATCGACGTTTACGAAAACGAGGGCAAACGCAGCGGCGCCTATTGCTCCGGCGCGTACGGCACGCATCCGTTCGTGCTGCTGAACCATAAAGACAATTTGAGCAGCATGTTTACGCTGACGCACGAGATGGGCCACGCGATCCATTCGTATTTGTCCGACGCGCATCAGGAATACCGGAGCGCGCAGTATACGATCTTTCTCGCCGAAGTCGCCTCGACGCTGAACGAAGCGCTGCTGATGGACTATTTGCTGCGCCGTTCGACCGATCCGCGGCAAAAAATGTACTTGCTCTGCCATTACGCCGACAAGTTCCGGACGACCGTTTTCCGGCAAACGATGTTCGCCGAGTTCGAGCAGCTCATTTACGCCAAGGCGGAAAAGGGCGAATCGCTGACCCATCAGGAGCTGTGCGGCATTTATTACGATTTGAACGTCCGCTACCACGGCCCGGCGATGACCGTGGACAAACCGATCGAGATGGAATGGGCGCGCATTCCGCATTTTTACCGGAGCTTTTACGTGTTCAAATACGCGACCGGCTTCTCCGCGGCGGCCAGCTTCGCGAAGCAAATTTTGTCCGAGGGCGAGCCGGCGGTCGACCGGTATCTCGGCTTCCTGAAAAGCGGCGGCAGCGACTACTCGATCGAAATTTTGAAGCGGGCCGGCGTCGACATGTCGTCGCCGGAGCCGATTCGCCAAGCGATGAGCGTGTTCGGCGACGTGATCGGGCAAATGGAGGAGCTGGCGAAGTAAACGGTCGGAAGGCCGAGGGACGCTAGAAGGAACAAGGGAGAGCAGCAAAGGAAAAGAAGCGAAATAAGATTGGGCAAGAACGGCGGACCGTGCATCCGAAACCGGCAGTGCCGCGTACGACTTGATCCGACGGATCGGGGCGAACGCGGGCTGCCGTTTTTTCTGCCGCGGCCGACAGAGTCCGGCTTTCGCGCACCGTATTCTAGTATCCGTTCCGTAGCACGCAGCCGGTCGTTAAAAACCCGAGTCCGCCTTCCTTCTCGCTGCGCTTCCGCTCACCCATTCTACATCCCGCGTCATGCTTCATCCCGGATCAACATGCCCCCCCGCACCGAATCAACCTCCAGTATCCGGCATCATGCATCCCATTTCCCGCATTCCGCCAACGCTATCCGGCATCCCAATGCCGCGCGCCCCCTGCATTCCGCATCGCCAATTACACATCCGCACCCTGGGTCCGCCCTCGTACCCGCTCCAGCATCATGCGTCCCCAACAGCGCACCCGCATCGGGCATTTTGCCGATAAGGAAAGTTGCTTTCCGGCAAAAAGAAGTGATGTTTGAGACTCCTTTATGATCGGCATTCGCGTCCGAAAGAAGAGCCTCGAAAGGCTGCTGCCAACCTTGGTCGCGAGGCAGTCATGCGAGGTTAAGATGCTCCTGGGGCTACCCGTACCGGCGAACGACGGCAGCGCAGCGGTATCGGACCGCGAAGCGCGCCGCAAGTCAGGCGTTGACGGGAAGCCCCGAGCGGTATACTTCCGCGCCCCGGACGTACGTGGCGATCAGCTCCAAGCCCGCCGTCAGCAGCACGAAATCGGCGTGCTTGCCCGGCGCGAGCGAGCCTTTCGTCCGGTCCAGCTTCGCCTGGCGGGCCGGGACGCTCGTCAGCGACGGAAGCAGCTTTTCGAGCGGGTAGCCGGTAAAGCGCATCGCGTTTTTGAGCGCCTGCAGCATCGTCAGCGAGCTGCCGGCAAGCGACGAGCCGTCCTTCAGCCTGATTTCGCCGCCGCTCACGACGACGTCGCCGTATTCCCCGTCCGGCAAGCCGGCGGGCGACACCGCGTCCGTGATGAGGCATACTTTGTCCGGCCCTTTCGTCTCGAACAGCAGCTTGACGACGGCGGGGTGCACGTGAATGCCGTCGCAAATCAGCTCCGTCGTCAGCTCGCCGAGCGCCAGCCCGGCGCCGGCCAGTCCCGGCTCCCGATGATGGAGCGGGCTCATGCCGTTGAAATGGTGCGTCGTATGCGTCAGCCCGGCTTGCACCGCCGCCTCGATCTCCCGCAGCGTCGCGTCCGAATGCCCGGCCGATACGGTGATGCCGCCCGCGGCCAGCCGAGACACCGCCGCCAGGCCGCCCTCCAGCTCGGGCGCCAGCGTGACGAGCCGCATATGGCCGCCGGCCGCTTCGACGAACGCATCGATTTCCTCGGGCTGCGGCAGCCGCAGATGCTCCTTGCTTTGCGCCCCCCGGCGCTTCTCGTTCAAGTACGGCCCTTCCAGGTGAATGCCGGCCAGCTCCGCGCCGGGCGTTCCGCCGACGCGCTCCGCCGCGCAGCGCAGCGCCCGCTCGATGCGGTCCGCCCGAGCCGTGGACGTCGTCGCCAAAAACGCCGTCGTCCCGTGCCGTGCATGAAACCGGCTCATGCCGTCAAGCGCCTCGGGCGATGCGTCCATCATCCCGTGCCCGTCTCCGCCATGGACATGGACGTCGATAAATCCGGGCAGCAGCAATGCGCCGCCGCAATCCCGCACCTGCGCATGCGCCGGCACCGGCAGCAGCTCGTCCCCGATCGCGCGAATCGTCCCTTGTCCGCTGACGATCATGCGCCCGTTGTCGATGACGCGATACCCCGTATACAGCTTCGCGTTCGTCCATATCGTTTCTCCCACGGCTTTCGTCCTCCTCGCTCCGTAAACGTACGGAGCCTTGTCTCTCACCCGTAATCATATCACGGCGCCACTTTTCCGTACACAGGAATCGGCGGGCGCCGAAACAAGAAAAACGGCTATCGACGTATTTCGGTGATGAGCGAAAACGGTCGGCTTCCGAAACGTAACGGACGCCACGGCGCTTATTTCGCGAAAATCGGCCGTTTTCCAATCGTAACGGACACCAGCGCGCTTTTTTGCTCCGAACCGCCGTCCAAGAGGGGGTTTTTCGCCAAATAGGTGCGCCTGTGTCCGTTACAAAAATAATAAGCCGAAAGGAGGCTCATTAGCGGCCGCCATGTCCGTTAGCACTTGGAACTCGGGGCCCGTCCCGCCGCCGCCCCATGAACGAGATGGAAATGCTCCCGCTATTTTCGGTCGTTTCCCGTTTCCCGGCAAAACAACGGTAAAACGTCCCGATAAACTCGTCCATGCCGCGCTTTTCGCCGATTCGGCGCCATTTTATCGGGAGCTTTTCCCGGTAATTCAAAACGACGCCAATTCGAGAGCGAGTTAACGGGAGGTTTTCCCGTTCGTTCGATAGTCGATATTCCAACCGCCCGGCAGGATCCCGACGACAACCCGAAAAGATACAAACTCTTTAATACCGCAAAAAGAAAGCCGCGATACGATACCGTACGCGGCTTTCTTTCGGAATGAATTCGCATTTATTGCGGCTGAGCTCTCAAATCGTCGTTCGTCTTGACGATTCTTCCAAAATGGCCTTTTCCTTTGTCCTTCTGTCCGAAAACCGGCATCGGTACCATCGGTCGCCCTCCTTTTTGCAGCGCTGCATCTGTTAAACAGTTCCAACTATACCGTCACCGGCCGTTTTGCGGAAGCCCCGCAATCGGTGAATTATGACACAAAAACCGCGTTCAGCTCCCGCCGCGCCTGCCGAAGCTTTTATACATGAGCGCGAGCAAATAGGGCGTCCCGATCAGCGCGACGACGAGGCCGGCGGGAATTTCCTTCGGCGCGATCGCCGTGCGGCCGATGACGTCGGCCAGCAGCAGCAGCAGCGCGCCGAGCGGCGCCGCCAGCGCGACGGCCTTCCGCTGGTGCTGGCCGACGAGCAGCCGGGCGGCGTGCGGCGCGAGCAGGCCGATGAAGCCGACCGTGCCGACGCACGACACGGCGACCGCCGCGAGCGCCACGCCGACGCCGGCCGCGACGATGCGCGTCCGCTGCAGCCTGAGGCCGAGACCGAGCGACACCGGGTCGCCGAAGGCGAGCAGATCGATGCGGCGGCCGAGCAGCCAGGCGAGCGGGACGAAGACGACGGTTGCCGCCGCCAGCCAGCGCAGCTCCTCCCAGCCGCGGCCGTACGTGCTTCCCGCGAGCCAGGCGAGCGCCGGCGCCGCCGCCATTTTCGACTGGATGACGAGAAAATGGATCGCCGCCGAGCCGATGGCGGAAACCGCGATTCCGACCAGCGTCAGCACCGTCGGATGGAGCGCCTTGCGCCAGGAAAGCGCATAGACGGCCGCGGCGGCAGCGACCGCTCCGGCGAAGGCGGTTGCCGGCAGCAGCGCCCCCGGCGCCTCGGGCCAGACGACGAGCAGCAGCAGCGCGCCGACGCCCGCGCCGGACGTCACGCCGATAACCGACGGATCGGCGAGCGGATTGCGCACCGCGCCCTGCAGCATGACGCCCGACACGGCCAGCCCGGCTCCGGCTAGCATCGCCACGGCCATGCGCGGCAGGCGCATCTCCATCATGATGCTGCGGTGCATCTCCTGCCCGCCGCCGGTCAGGACGGCGAGCACGTCGCGAACCGGAATGGCCAGCCCGCCGGAAGCGAGCCCGAATACGACGGCCGCGGCAAGCAGCAGGGCGATACCCGCGAGCAGGAGCGGGAACGGCACGCTCCGCAGGCGGAAGCCGACGCTCATCGAGCTGGACGCCTCCACGCTGCGCCGCTCCTTCGCGCCCCGGACGGCCAGCCAGATGAGCCACGGCGCCCCGATCAGCGCCGTGACCGCGCCGGCCGGCAGCTCGCCGATCGTGCTGCGGAACATCCGCGCGACCGTATCGGCCCCGATCAGCACGACGGCGCCCCATATCGCGCTCGCGGGGAGCAGCAGCCGGTGTCGGCGGAAGCCGAGCAGCCGGACGAGATGCGGCGCGATCAAGCCGACGAAGCCGATCGGGCCAACGACGCTGACGGTGACGCCGGCGAGCAAAATCGCCGCGGCGAGCGCGCACATCCGCGCCGCCCCGACCCGCTGCCCGAGCGACTTGGCCGTATCGTCGCCGAGCTCGAGCATGTCGAGCGTCCGGACGAACAGCAGCAGCACGGCCGAGCCGGCGGCGATCCAGGGCAAGGCGTGCCGGACGCCCTTCCAGTCGTTCTGGACGAGCGAGCCCGATCCCCACATAAACAAGCCGTTCGTTTCGTTTTCGAACAGCAATTGCAGCGCGCTCGTAAACGACGACAGCACCATCGTGACGATCATCCCGGCGAGCGCCATCCGCACCGGCGTTCCGCGCGGCCCGCCGGCCATCATGTAGGCGACGGCCGCCCCTCCGCAGCCGCCCAGCAGGGCGAGCGCGAGCGGCGCGGACGAAGCGAGCGCCGGCGCGAACACGACGGCGGCGACGACGACGAAGTAGGCGCCGGCGCTGACGCCGAACGTTCCCGCCGAGGCGAGCGGATTGCGCGTCACCGTCTGCAGCAGCGCGCCGGACACGGCCAGCGCGGCGCCGGCGAGCAAGCCCATGATCGCGCGCGGCAAGCGGATCGTGAGCACCGTGTTGTGCTCCAGGCTGCCGGCCGGCGACAGCAGCGCATCGACGACCGTTTTCGCGGTAATGTTCGCTTCCCCTTGCGTCAAGCTGACGAACAAAAGGACGACGAGCGCAAGCCCGCCGCCCCCGAAGACGAGTAAAGCGTTCCGGCCGGATCGGCCCCGGCCGGCGTATGCTGCGGTTACCGTAGGCGCGTTCATTTCGCGGTCAGCACGCTAACGGTTTTGTCCACGATTTTCGAAACGGACAGCGGGCCGCCGAACAGCCACATGTCGCCGCCGATGGCGTACGTCCGGTTTTCCTTCACGAAGGCGAGCCCTTTCCAGACGGAATTGTCTTTCAGCTGCTTCTCGAACACGTTGTCGTCGCTTTGCACGGCATAGATGAAGTTCGCGTTCTGTACGGCGGGCAGAGCCTCGACGGACGTCGTCGCAAAGCCTTGCGATTCGAACTTTTCCGGCTTGTAGGCGTTTTTCAGCCCCAGCTTGCCGTAAATTTGCGAGACGGCGGAATTTTCGGTCATCAGGCGGAACACGGCCGCATTTTGGTTGCTGTACGCCTGGGTCAGCACGAATTCCGCGCCTTCCTTGCCCGCCGCCTTCAGCTTCGCCCGGGCGTCCGCGTACAGCTTGTCGAGATCCCGGATCACCTTGTCGGCTTCGGCCGATTTGCCGACGATGTCGGCCATCAGCTTGAACGAGTCGAGCATGGCCGCGTACAAATCTTTCGACGCTTTCTCCGAATACGGGTCGAACACGATCGTCGGGGCGATCGCCTTCAGCTTGTCGTACGACGTTTTGGCGCGAATCGTCGTCGTGACGATGAGATCCGGCTTCAGGCTCATGATGACTTCCATGTTCGGCTCCTGGCGGGTGCCGACGTCGACGACGGTCGCGGCCGGTTCCGGCTTCGCGTTCACCCACTTTTTGTAGCCGGCGATATCGGCGAGGCCGACGGGCTGGATGCCGAGCGCCAGCAAGTTTTCGGCGTACGTCCATTCGAGAATGACGATCCGCGAAGGCGTGCCTTTAATTTCGGCCGTTCCCATCGCGTGCTCGATCGTTCTCGTCGCGGGCGCGGCCGTCCCCGGATTCGCGCCGGCGGGCGCCGCGCTTCCTTGCTTGCCGTCCGCCGGCGCGGAGGACGGGCTGCCGGAACTGGCGCCGCAGCCGGCCAGGATGAGCAGAAGCGCGACAAGCAGCGTGATCGGTTTTACAAGTTTGAACATGTCAGATCCCCTTTTTTCGTTTGCAAAATGAATGGCGGCTACATCGCGCCGACTTTCTCGTTCACGGCCCCGGATGCGGATGGGGAGGCGTTCGCGCTTTCCGGCTTGCGTCCGGCGCGAGGGGCGTCGTAGGCCGCCGGCTCGTCTTCCCCGGCCAAGCCGTAAGGCAGGCAGAGCGGCGCGCCCGTGCGCGGGTCGACGATGACGTCGGCGCGAATGCCGAATACGTCCTTCAGCATTTCGGGATGGACGACGTCGGCCGGAGCGCCCTCGTACACGACCTGTCCCTGCTTGATCGCCACGATGTGATGCGCGTACTGGGTCGCGTGGTTCAAGTCGTGAACGACCATGACGATCGTCCGCCCTTCCTCGCGGTTAAGCCGCTCGAGCAGCTTCAGCACCTCCAGCTGATGCGCCATGTCGAGAAACGTCGTCGGTTCGTCCAAAAACAAAATGTCCGTTCCTTGCGCGAGCGCCATCGCAATCCACGCCCGCTGACGCTGCCCTCCCGACATGTGCTCGATCGGACGGTCGGAAAAGCCCGTCATGCCGGTGACGTCCAGCGCCCAGGCGACCATGTCCTTGTCTTCCTTGCCAAGCGAGCCGAATCCCCGCTGGTGCGGAAACCGCCCGAACGAGACGAGCTCGCTCACCGTCAGCCCCTCCGGAGCTACCGGATTTTGCGGGAGAATGGCGAGCCGCTTCGCCACCTCTTTCGTCTGCATCTGATGAATCGACTTGCCGTCGAGAAAAACGCCGCCCTTCTGCGGCTTCATAATGCGGGCCATCGTTTTCAAAATCGTCGATTTTCCCGAACCGTTCGCCCCGACGAGCGCGCTTACCCGGCCTTCCGGCACCGACAAGTCCAACCGGTCCACGATCGTCTTGTCGCCGTATGCGATGTGCAGCTTCTCCGCGAACAAACGCGCCATTCGCTTACGCCCTCCCTGTCGCTCGCTCAAGCCGTCCGTACTCCGGCTTGTTATTGTTCAAATAGTGATAACGATTCTCAACTGACATAACAAATGATAATGGTTATCAATATCATTTGTCAATGCGATTTTTGCAAAAAAATACCGCTGCGCGAGACTTTATTTTCTCGCGGCAGCGGCCTTCCGTTCGCCGTCGTTATTTCGTTTTCGCTTCCAGCTCCTTGATCGCCTTGTCGCCGCCCTCGACCGCTTCGCGAAGCGCCGTGTTCACGTCCGATTTGTTCTGGACGATGTTTTCCAGCGCTTTGTACATGGCGGCTTCCGTCGCGGCCGACTGTCTCGACAGCATGACCGGGGAGGCGAATTTTTCCGGCAGCAGCGATTTGACGTTTTTGCCCTTCAGCACGTCCGTATCCTGCCCGATCACTTTCGCGATCTCCGGATTTTTGACGATCGGGGCGTAGCCTCTTCTCGCCTGAACCGTTTGGAATTCGTCCGTCGTCAAGTAGGAAATGATTTCGAACGCCTGCTCCTTGTATTTGGACGTTCCGGTTATGTAGTAGTAGGTCGGATACGTTTGCGTTCCGATGCCCATCTTGTCTTTGAACGACGGAAGTTGGACGACGTCCCAATTCATCTCTTTGAGTGCCGGGTTGACGTACCAGCCGCCCAAATCGGCGATCATCGCCGCGCTTTTTTCTTTGACGAACATGTCTCTCTGCTTGCCCAGGTTTTGCACCGTGCTGGCGTTGCCTTCGTTGCCCGGAATCGCGAAAAATCTCGCAAAGTTGTCGACCAGCCGCTTGAATCCGTCGCTTTCGAAATTCGGCTTGTTCGTTTGCGGATCGACGAACGGGACGGACAGCTGATTCAGCCGGAACATGTGCGGGAACGACATGAGGAAGCCGCGGTACTGCACGCCGCCCTCTTGCCGGGTCAGCTTTTTCGCCACGTCGTACAATTCGTCCCAAGTCATGCCTTCTTTCGGATACGGAACGCCGAACTTGTCGAAAATGTCTTTGTTGTAAAACAGCGCGAGCGTATTCGTATTGACCGGCAAGCCGTAAATGCCGCCGTTCGCGATTTTGTTCTGGAACTCGATCGACGTCGGCTCGAGCCGGCTCAAGTCGTACTTGTACGACTTGATCAGCCCGGAGATGTCGTATTCCAGACCGTGGGCGATCAAGCTGTCGACCGTCAGGCCGCTGGAGGCGAAAATGATGTCGATCGGCTCGCCGGCCGTAATCCGCTCGGTCATCGTTTTGTTGGAGTTTCCGATGTAATATTTGATTTTGACGTGCGGAAACTTTTCCATGATCGTCTTGCCGTATTCCTGCATAAACTGATCTTCGGTCATCGTGCTCATGCCGTTCACGATCGCGAGCTCGACCGGATCTTTGCGCGGGGCGGGCGCCGCCCCCGAATCTTTCGAATTGTCGGCGCCGCCTCCCGCGGCACCGCTTCCCCCCCCGTTTCCGCCGCCTCCGCAAGCGGCAAGCAGGGCGGAAATCGACAATACGGTCAAACTGGTCGCAACTTTGCGCTTCATGGACATGGACCCCCTCGGTTATCATTGGGCTTTTTGCAATTCGACGGCTCCGTTAACCGCTTCCAAAATACGTCCGGCGGCGCGTCGTCCGCGCCGTCTTGGCCTTCACGACTCGCTTGCTTCGCATGTTTATTCGCTCGTCCCGTCGGTTCGGCCGGCTGTTCGACCGTTCTCCGATTCGCCGTCTCGCCGGTTCGCCGGTTCGCCCGGCGTACGGTTCCGGATCGGCCGTTTCGCCTTGTTCGTCCGCCCCGGTACGCCGACCTCACCTCCTTTCCGAGATCGATTGAAACGTTTCAACACAACCAAAATGTTGTCCGGACCGCTGTCGGGACATAAAAAGACTGTACGAGCGTCCTCTATTAATGAAGCTATCTATTTGTTCGGTCGGCGGACGTTCGGGACGCCAACGGTCGCAAGCCGCGGCTGCCGGAGCCGGCGCTCGGACCGTTTATCGTTCCGTCGATTTGCGGGGAATGAGCGTAAGCGGAATGCTCACCGATTGCGCGATGGATTCCGCGCCGCTTTGTCCGGCTTCGTCCTCGTCCGCATCCCCCAGACTGCGCAGCATCATCCGTACGGCGGCTTCGGCCTGCATTTTATAATGATTTTGGATGCTCGTCATGCCGGGATAGCTCATGCGGCTCACGTACGTGTTGTTGATGCCGACGATTTTGACCTGCTCCGGAATCCGGTATCCCCGCTCGAGAAGCTTCGACATCAGGTTGAACGCGGTCAAATCGTCGAAGCCTAGCACGCCGACCGGACGATCCGCCTCGGCCAGCCGTCCGATCTCGTTCAGCCAGCCCGGGGTGCCCGTATCGAGCAGGGCGGATGCGACCGGCTCTCCGGCCAGCCGCCGCATGCCTTCCGCAAAGCCGATTCGCCGCTGCTCGTCGGTCGCCGCGGCTCTGCCGTTGCCCAAATACAAAATCGTGCGGCAGCCCTGCTCGAACAAATGAACGACCGCCTCGGCGCACGCCGTCACCACGTCCAGATTGACGCGACCGGCGGCGATGTCGTCCGGCCAGCCCCAGGCGTTGAACAGGACGATCGGCGTCCCTTCGTTAATGATTCTCCTCGCCGTATCGGGAGGCATCGCCAAGCCGTGGCAAAACAAGCCGTCGACCCGGCGCTGCAGCAGCAGCTCCAAATGTCTCCGGCCGAGCTCCGGTTTCTCCGGCGCGGAGAAAACGGACAGATGGTAGCCGCGCTCCAGCACGATTTGCTCGACCTCGCCGGCGAACTTGACGAAATATTCGTCGTAGCCCGGCAGCAGCATGCCCAGCTCGTACGTGCGCTGGCGGCTCAAGTTGGCGGCGATCGCATTGCGCCGGTAGCCGAGCTCGCGAATCGCCTCGTTCACTTTCAAAACGGTATCCTCCGCGAGCGGAACGTCGCGGCGGCGGTTCAACACGTTCGAAACGGTTCCGATCGAAACGCCGGCGTATTTGGCTACGTCCACGATCGTCGGACTTTTCCTTTTCATATGCAGCATTCCCCTGAAAACGTATTCATTGAAACGTTTCAATCATATCGCTTCGCCGCCGGTTTGTCAATCGTCAGCCGCCGTTTTCGCCGACCATCGGACGCGAAAAACCTCCGTTTCGCTTCCGCGCGTTCCCGTCGTCCGGACGAATGCGCATTTTTGCGAAACGGAGGCCGCAGCCGCCGGTTCTGAATTGCCCCGCCGCCGTGTAAAATGTAGTATGCGTTGTCCCGCCCCGCCCGCCGTTTACCGGACGACGGTCGCCCGACGGACTTGCGTTTCCCCGCCGAACGAAAGCGTATACACGCATTCCGTTTCGCAGAAGACGTCGAACGTGCCGGAAGCGAGATCGTAGCGCAGGTCGGCCACCTTGTCGAGCGAATCGAGCACGACGGAAAAATGCTTCGTGAACAAATACCCGCCGACCTTGAACGTTCCTTCGCCGGGAATGCGGACGGGCGTCCGGTGATCGAGCCGGTTGCGCTCGCTCTCCCGCCTCACGCGTTCCATCATCGCTTCGGTCGCATGGCCCCAATGATCCCGGGTGCCGACGCCGGGCAGCTCGTCATACCGGACGAGAGCGCTTTTGCCCGCTTCCGCCGCCCGATTCGCGTATCGCCTCGAATGGACGGACGGAACGCGAATATCCGTCTCGCCGTGGGCCAAGTACATCGGCGTCAGCAAATTGCCGACGAGCTCGAGGCCGCTTCGCGACCGGTACGCCGTCGGCATGTCGGCCGGGCTACCGCCGATCCAGACGTCCAGCTCGTCGCGGAATTCGCCCGTAACGTCCTGCTCGTACCAAAGGGCGTAATCGGATATGCCGCACAGCGCCGTACAGGCCGCGAAATAGTCCGGAAACTTGCCGACGATCGCCATCGCGTTGCCGCCGCCGCCGCTTCCCGCTTCGAAGTAGACGATGTCCGGGTCAACGATGTAATCCGCGTACGCTTTGCGGGCGTACTCGACGGCGTCGATGACGTCGTACAGCTCCCAGCCGTTGCAATCCGCCGCCCCGTCGGAAAAAATGCGGCCGCGCATGTCGACCTCGACCCGCAAGTAGTCGTTGCCCGGTTCGGGCTGCATCATGTTTTCGAATTTCGGGATGCTCATATGCCAGCCGTGCGTGCCGGCCACAATATACGACGGCCTGCTCGGCTTGACGATGCGGGCGGCCAGCATGACGCCCGGCGTACGGGTCGACTCGTAGTAGACGAAGTCGCAATAAGGCGAATACCGCGGTTCCTTTGTCGACTTTCGCCCGGTCGGCCGAATCTTGTCTTCATATTGCTCATACGGCATAGGATTCCCCTCCGTTTGGCTTCATTATCCATTATCATACACAGGCGGCGCGTCCGCCGGATCATTTGCGGCCAATCTTCACATGAAATTCATCGGGCGTTCCCGGAAGCCGCCCGAGGGCGGTCTCGGAAACGGTCTGTCGTCGCCGTATTCCGGGGATTTACTGAAAATTTACATGGAATCGGCCCTTTATTGCCGGTTTCCTCTCGAATTGTGTCGTTTTCTTCACACCAATTTCACAGCGCATTTTTTATAATAGAGTATATTGCCATGTAACCGCTTTCCGTAAGGCATCATCAAATTATGAATCGAGGGGGTAATCGGCTCATGTCCCGGATCTTGTTCAACCACGTTTACAAGCAATACGGTAAAGACAAGCAGAATGTCGTCAAAGACTTCAACCTGGAAATCGAAGACAAGGAGTTCGTCGTCTTCGTCGGTCCGTCCGGCTGCGGCAAATCGACCACGCTCCGCATGATTGCGGGCCTTGAAGACATCAGCAAGGGCGAGATTTACATCAACAACGTACTCGTCAACGAGCTTCCTCCGAAAGACCGCGACATCGCCATGGTGTTCCAAAACTACGCGCTGTACCCGAACATGTCCGTGTACGAAAACATCGCCTTCGGCCTGCGGCTGCGCAAAATGCCGAAGCACGAAATCGACATCGCCGTCAAACGGGCGGCGCGCGTGCTCGAAATCGAAGCGTATCTCGACCGCAAGCCGAAGCAGCTGTCCGGCGGTCAGCGCCAGCGGGTCGCACTCGGCCGCGCGATCGTGCGCAATCCGCAAGTGTTCCTGATGGACGAGCCGCTGTCGAACCTTGACGCCAAGCTGCGGGTGCAAATGCGCTCCGAGCTGATCCGGCTTCACAAGCAGCTCGAGGTTACGACCATCTACGTCACCCACGACCAGACCGAGGCGATGACGATGGCGAACCGGATCGTCGTCATGAAGGACGGCATCATCCAACAGGTCGACACGCCCGAAGAAATTTACAACAACCCCGCGAACACGTTCGTGGCCAGCTTTATCGGCTCGCCGCCGATGAACTTTATCGACGGAAGGCTCGAGGAGCACGGCGGCAAGCTCGAGTTCCATACGAACCGGTTCGCGCTCGAAATTCCCCAAGGCATCGCCAAAGCGCTGATCGCCAAACGGCTTGTCAACAAAGTCGTTACGCTCGGCATCCGTCCGGAAAACATCAGCGTCGACCAAATCGTGTTCGACGCGTTCCCGAACGCCGTCATCAACGGCATTCATAAATTCAACGAGCTCATGGGCGCGGACCGGTTCCTCCATCTCGACGTCGGCATTCCGAACCTGGTCGTCGTCCGCACGAGCCCTCGCAATTTCTACAACGACGAAATGAAAATTTCCGTAGCGGTAGACATGCATAAAGCGCTGTTCTTCGATCGGGATAGCGGCCAACGCCTGATCGATTCGTAAAAGAAGAAAGGAGGAGCTCCATTGCAACGTCGCCGAAACAACCATAAACGCGCCGCCGTCGCGATCGTGCTGGCCGCCTCCATGATAGCCGGCCCGAGCATCGTTCAAAGCGACCTAGGGAAAGCGGTATATGCCGCCGACAACGCGGCTCCGGCCAAACCCGCCGGATCGACCATCGCCGCAGGCGGCTTGATCAACAACTTCGAACCGTTCTATGCCCAAACGCTCGCGGACTGGACGCAGAAAGGGTACGCGAACGGCAGCGGCACCATTGCGATAGCCGGGGCCGACATTTCCGCCCAAGCTCCCGCGCAGCTCGCCCAAACGGGCTCGTTCCAGGGCCGGGACAAAGTGCTGCTCTGGAAAAGCGACCGCGACAACTGGGTCGAGTACAAGGTCAAGGTCGACAAACCGGGACTGTATCAAATGAATTTGCAGTACTATCCGTACAATCCGAATTCGAACGGCTTGAACCGGAGACCGGTTTCGCTCTCCGTCTCGATCGACGGCCAGTTCCCGTTCCGGGAAGCGCGCGCGATCACGTTCCGGAAGCTGTTCAAGGACGATCTTCCCGTCAAGCAGGACGAAAACGGCGACGACGTCCGTCCGCGATCGCTCTCGATCGACCGCTGGCTGAACGAGCCGTTCCGCGACAACGGAGGCGCGTACAGCGAGCCGCTGAAATGGTACTTGCCGCAAGGCGAGCATACGATCCGGCTCTCCGGCAGCGAACCGATCGCCATCAGCGGCCTGACGCTGACCGCGCCCGAAACGATCGTCGATTACAAGACGTACGCCTCGAAGCTGCCGGAAGGTCAAGGCAACGCCAAGGAAATCGTCCAATTCCAGGCGGAGAACATGACGCTGAAAAACGACGCCGCCATCCAGATGGTCGTCGACAAGGACGCGCTCTCGACCCCGGCCGCCGGCAAGCACGAAACGTTCAACACGGTCGGCGGTTCGCGCTGGCAAACCGGCGGGCAAACCGTGACCTGGTCGTTCAACGTGCCGGAAAGCGGACGCTACAAAATTTCGATGCGCGCCAAGCAGAACACGATCTCCAACATGGCGACGTTCCGCACGATCGCCATCGACGGCAAAGTGCCGTTCAAGGAGCTGCTCAATTACAAATTCCCTTACGACATCAAATGGGTCGGCGTAACGTTGTCCGACGAAGCGGGCAAGCCGTACGAGTTTTACTTGGAAAAAGGCGAGCACACGTTGTCGATGACCGCGACGATCGAGCCGTTCCAGCCGGTCATCATCGAGTCCGAGCTGGCGACCTCGCAGCTGCGCGAGCTGACCGCGGAGCTGAAGGCGCTCACGGGCAACGTCGTCGACAAAAACCGGACGTGGAAAATCGACGAAGATTTTCCGGAGCTGCCGAAACGGCTCGAGACGATCCGCCAGCAAATGCAGCTGATGGCCGACGATATGATGAAGGCGAACGGCCGCCGCGAAAACAACGTGCAAATTTTGCTGAACGCCATCCGGGACATCGACAACTATCTGAAATATCCGAACGAAATCCCGTATTATATGGACGACATTTCCGCGCTGCAGGAAAAAGTCGGCGCCATCCGCGAAACGCTGATCAAATCGCCGCTGCAGCTCGATCAAATTTATGTCGTTCCGGCCGCCGCGAGCACGCCGAGGCTGGAAGCGAACTTTTTCGAAAAAACGAGCGCGTCGGTCATGAACTTCTTCCGCTCCTTCATCAAGAAGGAAGATTTGACGAACTTGTCCGACACCGCCCTGAACGTATGGGTGAACCGTCCTCGCGACTACGTCAACCTGCTGCAGGATTTGAGCAACGAAATGTTTACGCCGCAGACGGGCATTAAAGTCAAGGTGAACCTGCTTCCCGACGAAAACCTGCTCATCTACGCCAACGCGGCCGGCATCTCGCCGGATGTCGCGCTCGGCCAGCCGCAGGACAAATCGATCGACTTCGCGATGCGGGGCGCGCTCGAAGATTTGAGCAAATTCCCGGACTTCCAGCAGGTCGCCAGCCAGTTCGCGCCGGGCGCGCTGCTGCCGTTCTATTACGACAAAGGCTACTACGCCCTTCCCGAAACGCAGTCGTTCAAAGTGCTCTTTTATCGCAAAGACATTTTGGAGCGGCTGAACTTGAAAGTTCCCGACACGTGGGACGACGTCTACAACATGCTGCCGACCTTGCAGCAGAGCGGCTACAACTTCTACGTGCCTACGGGCGATTTCATTACGTTCGTCTATCAGAACGGAGCCGAATTTTTCAACAAAGACGGCCTCAGCACGGCGCTCAATACGCCGGAATCGTTCAAAGGCTTCAAGCAATGGACCGACCTGTTCAACATTTACGATCTCGAACGTAGCGTGCCGAGCTTCTACCAGCATTTCCGGAAAGGCTCCATGCCGATCGGCATCGCCGACTTCAACTCGTATATCCAGTTTGCCGTTGCGGCGCCCGAGCTGACGGGCTGGTGGGGAATCGCCCCGCTGCCGGGCTTCAAGCAGTCGGACGGCACCGTCGCCCGCTGGTCTTCCGGCGGTCAAACGACAGGCTTCATTTACAAAAGCTCGAAGAAAAAAGAGGAAGCGTGGACGTTCCTCAAATGGCTGCTTTCCGCCGAGGTGCAGGAACGGTACGGCTCCGACCTGGAATCGTTCTACGGCGTCATGTTCCGCTGGAATACGGCCAATATCGAAGCGTTCTCCCGCCTGCCGTGGCCGAAGGAAGATCTCAAGGTCATCTTCGAGCAGTGGCGCTGGTACAAAGAAATGCCGAACCCGCCGGGCGCGTATTTCGTTCCGCGGGAACTGAACAACGCCTGGAACCGAACCGTCGTCGACGGCATGAACTATCGCGAATCGCTGGAGGAAGGCCTCGTCAACATCGATCGCGAAATGGTGCGGAAGGCGCAGGAATTCGGATTTATCGCGCCGGACGGAACGATACTGCATACGCTCGATTTGCCGCAAGTCACCAAACCGTGGGAAGGGGTTGACCGATTTGTCCCAAAATGAAGCCGGAATGACGGTACCCCTCAGTAAAAACCGGAACGCCGGATTCGGTACACGTCTGAATGCGTATTTGAAACTGATTTGGTCGTACCGCCTCTCGTATTTGTTTATCGCGCCGTTCGTCCTTTGCTTCCTGGCGTTCATCTTTATACCGGTCGTGCTGGCGATCCTGCTCAGCTTTACGTATTTCAACGCGCTGCAGCCGCCCCGCTTCGTAGGCTGGCAAAACTACTTGTACTTGCTGTCGCAGGATTTGGTTTTCCTGAAAAACGCGCTGCCGAACACGATCAAATTCGTGCTCGCGGTCGGACCGGGAGGCTATATCGCCTCCTTCATCCTGGCCTGGCTCATCTCCCAGCTGCCGAACTATTCGCGCACGGTGTACGCGCTCATCATTTACAGCCCGTCGCTCGTCGCCGGGGCGGCGATGACCGCCGTCTGGGTTCCGCTCTTGATGGGCGACCGGATCGGTTACATCAACAGCGTGCTGCTCAGTCTCGGCTTGATCGACAAGCCGGTGCTGTGGGTAACGGACGCCAAATATTTGATGGGCTCGATGGTCGCGGTCACTTTATGGTCCAGTATGGGCGTCGGCTTCCTCGCCCAGCTCGCCGGCGTGCTGAACGTCAACAAGGAGCTGTACGAAGCCGGCCGCATCGACGGCGTAAAAAGCCGCCTGCAGGAAATATGGTACATTACGATTCCGTCGATGAAGCCGCAAATGCTGTTCAGCGCCGTTATGGCCATCGTCGGCTCGTTTAAAGCGGGCGAAATCGGGCAGCAGCTTTCCGGCCAGTTCCCGACGCCGCAATATTCCGGCCACGTGCTCATGAGCCATATTCAGGACTACGGGGAAATTCGCTTCGAGATGGGCTACGCCTCGGCGATATCCGTATTTTTGCTCGTCATGATGTATCTCGCCAACAAGCTTGGACATAAGTTATTCGGATCCCGAGGTGATGAATGATGGCTAGCCTCGCTAGTAACCCGGTCACGCGCTTTTTCGCGGCCATACGGACCAAGAGAAGAAACCGGCTCGACAGGGCGGATTCGTTCCAGAAAGTGCTGTACGTCTTCCTGACGCTGTTGTCGCTGTTCATGCTTATACCGCTTGTGTTCATTTTCGCCCAGTCGCTCAAGCCGTACCAGGAGCTGTTCATCGTTCCGCCGCGGCCGTACGTCGAAAACCCGACGTTCAACAACTTCCGGGAGCTGTTCGTTCTGTCCAGCTCGTCGGTCGTGCCGGTTACGCGTTACTTGTTCAACAGCATCGTGACGACCGTCCTGACCGTTATCGGCGTCGTCATCGTCAGCGCCTTGTGCGCCTACCCGCTGTCGAAGCACAAGTTTCCGGGCCATAAAATATTGTTCGCGACGATTCTGCTCACGCTGATGTTCGCGCCGGAAACGGTCGGTATTCCGCGCTACTTGGTCGCATCGAATCTCGGCATCATGAACAATTATTTGGGCCACCTGCTGCCGCACTTGGCGGCTCCGGTCAGCGTCTTCCTGATGAAGCAGTTCGTCGACCAGGTGCCGAACGAGCTGCTGGAGGCGGCGAAAATCGACGGCGCCCGGGAATTCACCGTCTTTTACCGGATCGTCATCCCGACCGTCATGCCGGCCGTGGCGACCGTCGCCATTTTGACGTTCCAGGCGGCATGGGGCAATACGGAAACGTCCCGCCTGTTCATGCAGGACGAATCGATGAAGACGTTCCCGTTCTTCCTGAGCACGATTACGACCGGCGCCGTCAACAACGTCGCAAGGCAAGGCGCGGCCGCCGCCGCCGCTCTCATCCTGTTCTTGCCGAACTTGCTGTTCTTCTTGTTCTACCAACGCAAAGTTATCGCCACCATGGCGCATTCCGGCATCAAATAAAGGACACGAAACCATCGGAGGTCTGACCATGAAATCAAGAATCAGTCGGCGGATCCTGACGCTACTCGTCCTGATGCTGGCCGCCACGGCGCTCGCGCCGATGGCCGCTTTCGCGGAAGTGCCTTACTGGACGAACTCGAAAGAGAAGCAGGGACGCCTTATATGGACGCAGCCGGCCTATACGCCCGAAGGGATCTTCGGCAAAGATTTGTCGATCCCGAACAAGGACAAACCGGGCGAAACGGTAGCGTCGCCGCTGCAAAACCCGAAAGATTTGTTCATCGACAAGCAGGACCATATTTACGTCGCCGACACCGGCAACAACCGGATCGTCGAATTCGGCCCGAGCGGCGAATTTTTACGGTTCATCGCGCTGGATAAAGATACGGGCGGCGCGTTCAACAAGCCGGAAGGCGTATTCGTCACGGACAACTTGGACATTTATGTCGCCGACACCGGCAACAAGCGGGTCGTCCGTCTCGACAAGGACGGCAAGTTCATCCGAGATTACAAGAAGCCGGATTCCCCGTATATTCCGGAATCGTTCAAGTACGACCCGACGAGACTCGTCGTCGACAAGCGCGGATTTTTGTACATCGCCGTGCTCGGCGGCTACCAAGGTCTTCTCCAGCTCGATCCGGACGGCAATTTCCAAAGCTTCTACGGAGCGAACAAAACGATTTTCTCGCCGCTCGACGCGATGAAGCGGCTGCTGTACACGAAGCAAATGTACGCGAACGAAATCAGCAAGCTGCCGGGCGCGATCAGCAGCGTCGCCGTCGACCACGACGGGTTCATGTACACGACGACGGCCGGCCAAGGGATCAAAACCGAGCAGATCAAAAAGCTCAGCATCAAAGGGCTCAACCTGCTCGAAAACAAAGCGTTCGGCGAAGTACGGCGCTTCGACATCAAGTTCGCGACCGGCGGCCAGGTGACGCCGCAGCTGATCGACATCGCCATCGACTCGAACGGCAACATGACGGCGATCGACTCTTCTTACAAGTATATTAACCAGTACGACGCGAACGGCAACCTGCTGTTTTTCTGGGCCGGCCCGTCTTCGGCGAACACGACCCAGCTCGGTCTCATGAAAAACCCGGTCGCCGTCGACGCCAACTCCCGCAACGACCTGTTCCTGCTCGACGGACAGGAAGGCGTCATCCAGCTGTTCCGCTTGTCCGAATTCGGCATCAAAGTAAACGAAGCGAACAAGCTGACGCTGCAAGGACGGTACGAGGAAAGCGAATCGCATTGGCGCGAAGTGCTCCGCCTGAACGCCAACTTCGCACCGGCCATTCTCGGCCTCGCGAAAGCGGCCTACAAGCAGGGCAACTATCAGGAAGCGCTCGAGCTGTTCAAGCGCGGCGACGATCATAAAGGCTACTCCGACGCGTTCTGGCAAATCCGGCTGCAGTGGTTCCAAAGCCACTTCTCGCTGTTCGCCTCCACCATCGTCATCGTCGTCATCCTGCTCGCCGTCTTCGAACGGGCGACCCGCTCGGCCAAATGGCGCAAAGCGTGGCGCACCCGCAAGCGGTCGACGAACCGGTTTATCGTGCAGTTCAAGCATATGTTCTACATGCTGAAGCATCCGATCGACGGGTTTACCGCCCTGCGCTTCGAAAATAAAGGCGGCTACGCCGGAGCGTTCATCCTGCTCGCGCTCGCCTATGCGACGCTAATCATTTTGAAGCTGTACACGAGCTTTTCGTTCAACATGGTCGACGTTCGCCGAGTGAACATTATCGGCCTGCTGCTGCAATACGCGCTCATCTGGCTCGGCTGGGTCGTCTCCAACTACTTGGTCAGCTCGATTTACCGCGGCGAAGGCCGCTTCAAGGACGTATTCGTCGGCAGCGCCTATGCGCTCATTCCGCTCGTGCTGATCGGCATTCCGCTCGCGATCATCTCCAACGCGATGACGCTGTCCGAGCAGGCGATATTCGACTTCTTGCAAAACGTGCTTTACATCTGGACCGGCCTGATGGTGTTCTGGAAAATCCAATCGCTGCAAAACTACTCGGTCGGCGAAACGATCATGAACATTTTCCTGACGATCGTCGCCTTCATGACGCTCGCCATTTTGGCCCTCGTCGTTCTCGGACTGAGCAGCGACTTGAAAGACTTCATCTATGAGGTGTACCAGGAGGTGAGGCTGCGGTGAAGCTGCTCAAACGAATACCGGTATCGGTTTGGATATGGACCGTGCTGATCATCGCCCTGCTTCTGTTCGTCGTTACGCGACTCGATATAAGCTCGCTTGACCGCGGAGCCGTCGCACAGGCCCAACAAGGCAACGTGGGCGCCGTCAAGGTGGAGAAGGGACTTGCGGAGCTGCCGCAGGAAGCCGACTTCAAGACGGTCGCCCAAAACGGGCAGCTCGAGCTGAAGCTCGACGCCAAGACCGGCCATTTCAACGTCGTCGACAAACGCAACGGCAACGTTTGGCGGTCGTATCCCGATCCGGAACAATGGCTGAACGAGAAGCAGGAAGGGACCTGGAGAAACCATCTCCGCTCCCCCGTCATGCTGCGCTATATCGACTTGACGGGCAAAGTGACGCAGCCGAAAGAAACGAACCTGCTCGATGAGCAGGGGAAAATTATCGACGTGGCCAATATCGACGGCGGCTTCAAGCTGACGTTCGACATGCCGTCCAAGCAATTCACGATTCCGATCGAAGTCAAGCTGGAAGGCGATTCGGTCGTAACGAAAATTATCGATTCCGGCATCAAGGAAGGCTCGCTCAGCCTCATCTGGATTCGGCTGTATCCGTTTTTCGGCGCCTCGCATTCGACGGGCCAGGAAGGGTACTTGTTCATACCGGACGGCTCGGGCGCGCTGATTCCGTACAGCCAGCACTCGACGAACGTCAACCGGATTTACCAGGAGCCCGTTTACGGCGCCGACGTCTCGTTCAAGGCGAACGACGAACCGCAGTCGCGCCATCCGATCATGATGCCGGTATTCGGCGCCAAATCGGCCGATAAAGGCTTCCTGTCGGTCATCGAAGACGGTGCGGAAATGTCCGACGTCGTCGCTTCGCCGTCCGGCGTATTCAGCGGCTACAACTGGATCACCGCCCAGCAAAACTACCGTTCGACCTACAAGCAAGTGACGAACGAGCAAAAAAACCGCTTCTTCATTACGTACAACAAAAAAGAACGGTTTACCGGCGACCGCGCCGTCCGCTACATTATGCTCGACAAGCCGAAAGCGAACTATGTCGGCATGGCGGAACGGTACCGTCAATATTTGATGGACAAATACAAGCTGCAGCCGATCAAGCCGAAAAACGAAACGAAGCTGCCGCTCACGGTCAATCTCGTCGGGGCGGAACGCCAAAACGGCCTCATTACCGACGCTTACTTGAAAGCGACGACGACGTCGGACGCGATGAAAATCGTTCAGCGGCTGTACGGTCTCGGCATCGACAACATGGTCGTCAACTATTTGGGATGGGCCGAAGGCGGCTACAGCGACCTCGGCGCCCCGCTTCCGGTCGACAGCCGGCTCGGCGGCGAGAAAGGCATGAAGCAGTTTATCGAATTCGCCCATATGTACGACATTCCGGTTTATCTCGGCACGAACTACATGTTCAACAATACGAACGCCGGCGGCTTTAACCGGAGACAGCACGGCCTGCGCGATTTGGGCGGCACGGTGCTGTACAAGGACCAAACGATCGTCAGCCTCGGCTACTTGGACAAAGTGGTCGATCGCGAGATCCCTTACTTCAAAAAGCTCGGCGCGGACGGCGTCCTGTTCGGTACGGTCGGCTTCTCGTCGGAAGGGTTCGGCCGCTCCGTCAACAGCGACTATAATACGAACTTTCCGTTCAGCCGCGAGGAAAGCCGGAAAAAGCAGCAGGAAATCATGCAGAAGTTCAAGGACGCTTCGCTCGAGCTGCGCGGCTCCAAATCGGCCACGTTCGCCGTACCTTATCTCAATACGATCGACCAGCTGATCGACGACTACTCGTACGACTCGTTCTCCGAAACGTCGATCCCGTTCATCCAAATCGCGCTGCACGGACTCGTCAACTATACGTCGCAGCACGTGAACGAACGGCAGGAGTATCAGAAGCAATTTTTGCGCGACCTGGAGTACGGCTCCGCGCTCTCGTTCATCTTCATCGCCGAGAACGCCGAAGACTTCAAGAACGCCGACGAGCTTCACCTGTACAGTCCGGATTACCGCGGCTGGGAAACCGAAGCGCTTCAGCAGTACCAAAAAATGAACGAAGCGCTCGGCGACGTGCAAAACAAATTCATCGTGAATCACCGTACGCTGGCGCCCGAAGTGAAGGAAACGACGTATTCGAACGGCAAACGCATTATCGTCAACTACGGCAACACGACGTACTCGAGCGGCGGAATTACCGTTAAGCCGCAGGACTACTTGATCGTGAAAGGAGGAACGGCACGGTGACGACCAAAAAAAGCAGGCTGTCGGGTCAAACGATTCGCAAGCTGGAAGGATCGTTGTTTATCGCCCCGTGGGCTTTCGGATTTTTGGCGTTTATGTTGTTCCCGCTCGGCTATTCGCTCTACATGAGCTTTCACCAAGTGCGGATACTGGGTACGGGGATCGAGATAACGCCGGTCGGTTTGAAGCATTACAAGTACATTATGCTCGAGAACGCCGCGCTGCTTTACAACCAGCTGTTCCCGTTCCTCCGGCAAACAATCATCATGATCCCGATCATTCTTATCTTTTCCTTGCTCGTCGCGATCATGCTGAACCAAAAGTTTCGCGGACGCGCGCTGTTCCGCTCGATCTTCTTCCTGCCCGTCATCTTCACGACCGGGCAGGTCGTACGGGAATTCATGAACCAGGGCGAAGGCGATCTCGGCTTCATTCAGCGGTACAACATCACGTCGCTCGTCTCGCAAAACCTGTCGGCGACGTGGGCCAGCCCGATCGTAACCGTCATGGGCTCGTTCGTCCTGATTCTCTGGTACTCCGGGGTGCAAATCCTGATTTTCCTGGCCGGCCGGCAAACGATCGGCACGTCCGTTTACGAAGCCGCCCGGATCGACGGGGCGACGCCGTGGGAAGTGTTCTGGAAAATTACGCTGCCCGGCATGACGCCGTTTATATTGCTCAATCTCATTTACACGACGGTCGACCTGTTCACGTTCCCGACGAACCCGATTTTGACTCAGGTCAACAGCAGCAACTACGGTCAATCGAGCGCGCTCGCCTGGATTTACTTCGTTATCATTCTCGCCTTTCTCGGCATTGTGCTCTGGATTTTCCAGCGCGTGCAGAAGGCGTCCGGCCTCGGCGCCTCACGCTGACGGAAAGGCTCGCGACATCCCGGCTTTTGCCCTCGCAAAGGCCGGGAATATGAAATACAAGCCAGCTTTTGCTTCGCAAAAGCTCGGTTAACGCTTACGAAGCCAGCTTTTGCTTCGCAAAAGCTCGGTTAACGCTTACGAAGCCAGCTTTTGCTTCGCAAAAGCTCTTAGGAGGAAAGCCAGTGACCCGACTGATTACGGCTTTGAAAACGAGGCGTGCCGACAAGCTGGATTGGAGATTGGCGCTTACCCGTACCCGCTACGTGGTGCTGGGCAAGGAAGCGGACAAAGGGCTTCTGTTCCGCGCCTTCATCTACCTCATCCTGATCGACGTCGCCTACATTTACTTGAACCCGATCCTGTTCATGATCACGACGATGGTCAAAAACTCGGCGGACCTGCTCGACCCCGCCGTAAGCTGGGTGCCGCGAGCGATCTATACGGGCGTTTTGCAGGACGCGTGGACGAAGCTGAAATACCCGAGCTCGTTTACGATCAGCGCGATATTGTCGCTCTCGATAGCGGTGTTTCAAACCGTCTCGTGCGCAATCGCCGGTTATGCGTTTGCCAGGCTCGAATTTCCGTTCAAGCGGACGCTGTTCTTCTGCCTCATCCTGACGTTTATCGTGCCGACGCAAGTTATCATTTTGCCGAACTTGATCGCAGCCAGCCAGCTCGGCTTGATGAAAACGTATATCCCGATCGTCGTGCCGGCGCTGTTCGGCCATGGCTTGAAGGGCGCGCTGTTCGTCATCATTTACCGCCAGTTTTTCTCCACGCAGCCGAAGGAGCTGGAGGAAGCGGCGAAAATCGACGGCGCGAACGTCTTCCGCATCTTTTACAAAGTTATGCTGCCGCTCGCCAAGCCGGCCATCCTCGTCGTCTTCCTGTTCTCGTTCGTTTGGACGTGGAACGACTACTACTTGCCGAGCATGTATTTGAACGGCGTCAAAGAAGTGCCGCTGTCGATGGGCATCTCGCAAATTTCCGCGGTTCTTACGCAGCAGGCCGCCGAATTCGGTCCGTCGATCTTCGACGAGCCGCTGAAGATGGCGTCCTCGTTCCTGATCATTTTGCCCCCGCTGGTGCTCTACATGTTCACGCAGCGCTGGTTCGTCGAAGGCGTCGAGCGTACGGGCTTGGTCGAATAGTTTGAATCTGGAAGCGAGCGGCGGGAGGATTTTATCCTCCCGCCGTTGAATTTTTAATGAATATGGATTCAATGCGAAACTTGTTTTAGGAGGAAGTCCGGTGCATATCCTGATTGTCGAAGACGAGCCGAAAATCCGCGACGTACTCATCGCCTATTTCGAGAAAGAAGGCTGGAAAACGGATTACACTTCGAACGGGATCGAAGCCGTACAAAAATTCGATTATCACCAGCACGACCTGATCATTCTCGATTTGATGCTCGAAGGGCTGCCCGGCGAGGAAGTGTGCGCCCGCATCCGCGAGAAATCGAACGTTCCGATCATCATGGTCACGTCCAAATCGCGCGAAATCGATACGATCAACGGGCTGAACCTCGGCGCCGACGACTACATCGTCAAGCCGTTCCGCGCCAAGGAGCTGATCGCCCGCATCTATGCCCTGTTTCGCCGCATCGCGCCGGTCAAGCGGGACAACAACGAGGAGAAAATCATTCGCTTTTACGGCGGCAAGCTCGTCGTCGATACGGAGGCTCGCGAAGTGATGACCGACGGCCGCCTAGCGCCGCTGACCGCTACCGAGTTCAAGCTGCTGTCCGTCCTGATCCGCAAGCCGGGCAAAGTATACAGCCGAGCCGATCTTTCGTATACGGTTCAAGGATATCGCTTTCAAGGGGACGGCCGGGCCATCGACGCGCACGTGAAAAATTTGCGCAAAAAAATCGAGCCCGACCCGAGCAACCCGCTGTACATCGTCACCGTCGTCGGCACCGGCTACAAATTTTCGATGCAGCCCGACGAGCCCGAACGATGAGCAAGCTGATCGCCTATTTTCGCAAAATGAGCTCCATTCTGTTTATCAGTTTGCTGCTCTATTCCGTCGTGCTCGTTCTCCTCATCTCGCTCCTCAACAATACGAACTGGCAATATTTATTTTACCGGTTCAACGATACGCAGCTGGAAAAAAACGGCTATCTCGTCATGGACGATATGCGCAATCACGGCATCGTGCGCGGTCCGCTTACCGAAGATCAGCGGCATTGGCTGCAGCGGCGCGCGGCGCTGTACGGCATTTTGATCCGCTACGAGAGCAAAGACCGCAAAGAGGTTTGGTTCGACACCTTTTCCAAATCGGGCGCGGAATCGAAAAACGCCGTCGAAGTCGCTTATGCGGCGGGCGGCGAAGTTCAAGGCTATTTGAAAATGGAATATATATTGAGCAACAACGAGCTGGAGCCCGCGTATGCCGAATTTATGAAGACGATCCAGTTCCGCTCCAAGCTCATTTTGATCGGCGTCGTTACCGCTTCGGTGCTGTTCAGCCTGGCGATCGCCCGCGGCCTGTCGAAGCATCTGAATAACGTATACCGGATCGCGTCGCAGATCGGCAAAGGCAAGCGGGACGTCGAGCTGCCGATAAAAGGCCCCGAAGAGGTGCGGAGACTCGCTTCGACGCTGAACGAAATGGTCAAAGAGCTGAAAAAGCAGGAAGACTGGCGTCACAACCTGATGGAGGATTTGACCCACGAGCTGCGGACGCCGCTGACGACGCTGCTGACGCAGATCGAAGCGATTATCGACGGCGTGTACGAGGCCGACTCGCAGCGGCTGCAGGACATTTACGACGAGCTGATCCGTCTGTCGCGTCTCGTCAACGACCTCGAACGGCTGTCGGAAGCCGAAAGCGCCCGGTTTTCGCTGCATGCGCGCCGGACGAACATGGTCGAGCTGGCGAGAGCGGTCTATTCCAATTTTTTGCCGCTTGCGCGCAGCAAAGGGATCAAGCTGACGTTCGAGCCGGCGTACGTTCCGTGCTACGCCGAGGTCGACCGCGACAAAATCGTGCAGGTGCTGTCCAATATCGTTTCCAACGCGATCAAATATACGCCCGAGGGCGGCCAGGTCCATATTCGCGTCTCCTACAACGTCGAATGGACCGTCATTCGCTGCGAGGACAACGGCATCGGCGTCAGCGAGCAAGATTTGCCTTACATTTTCAACCGGCTGTATCGCGCGGACAAATCCCGGTCCCGCTTCAGCGGCGGCGTCGGCCTCGGCCTCAGCATCGCCAAGGCGCTTGTCGAAGCGCATAACGGCACGATCAAGGCGGAAAGCGAGCTCGGCGTCGGCTCGACGTTTACGGTGACGCTGCCGATTCAATTCAAGCCGTATATGGTCGACCAAGCTTGATACGAAACGACGAAAAGCCATGCTTGCCGAAGACATAAATGTCGGCAGTATGGCTTATTATAGTATTACCGCTTTTTCGACAGCATTCGCGTTATTTTTCGTCACATGGATATGACGAAATAAACGTCAAATCGGATATTTCATTGTTGAAATCACACAAATGTGTTACAATACATAACATAAATGTAACGAAAGCTAGCCGGGACATACATCAAGGGAGGGTGATACGGATGAAATGGAAAATGCTCGCGCTCGATTTGGACGGAACGCTTCTCGACCGGAACGGGACGGTATCGGAGGAAAACGCGGAGTGGGTTCGGAAAGCGCAGCGATCCGGCCTGCACGTCGTCCTCGTCAGCGGACGGCATCGTCTTCGCATGATGCCGATCGTCGAATCGCTCGGCTTGCGCCTGCCGATCATTTCGACGAACGGATGCGAAATATGGTCCGCGGAAGGCCGGTTGCTCGACCGTAAGGTGCTGTCCTGGAAAGACGTGGAGGCCGTTCATCTGCTCGCCTTCCGGCATAATGTCCGTTATCGCGCCTATTGCGCCGAAGGCGTGTTCGATTCGGATAAACGGAGTTATTTGGCGCAAATGGATTACAGCTGGCTCAAGGTGCTGCTGAAATCGGACAGCTGCGAAAGCTTGCTGGCGGCATACGAGCGACTGCTCGCCACGGACCGGCTGGAGCTGATCGTATACGGCGCCCCCGGGGAGCCGCATCAGATCGACGTCCAGCCGAAAGGGACGGGAAAGGCGGCCGCTCTCGACAAGCTGTGCCGAACGCTCGGCATTCGCCGGGATGACGTCGTCGCGATCGGCGACGACCGGAACGACGTCGACATGCTTCGGTTCGCCGGTCTCGGCGTCGCCATGGCCAACGCTCCCGACGACGTACGGGCCGCGGCGGACGCGATCGCGCCGCACGATCTCGAGTCCGGCGTCGGGCGGACGATCGCCAGTCTGATGCGGGACGCGACGGCTTGACGTTGTACGGGTGCAGAAAAAACGCGCGGAACCGAATGCGGTTTGCGCGTTTTTTTGTTGCATGGCGGCCGGCACTCTCCGTCAACCTATAGTAAGTCTAAAATCGTTTGCGGCCGTCAAGCAATTAGCAGCGCATAAGCCGCAGCCGCTGCGGCGATGCCGCCCGCCAGCGAGCCGGCGACGTTGACGGCGTCGTTGTTCCAGCCCGCGAAGCCGCGTACGCGCGCGGCCGGCTTGCCGCAATGCCGCCTCTGCTCGATGTCGCGTCCGCAGACGGCGCAGCGGAACGTCAGCTGCACCGTGGCGCCGAGCAGCGAATCGGCAAGCGAGCCGATCGTGCCGCATACGAGGCCGAGCGCGGCCCATCCCGCCAGCTTGGCCGCGACGGTCGTCGCGCCGGACGGATCGGGCTGCCCCGGGACGGCGATGTACAGCAGCGCGGCGACCAGGCCGATGAACAAGCCGCCGGCCATCGACGCGGCGAGGCCGAGCGCCGATACGCCTCCCGACGTTCCGGCGGGGACAAGCTTGCCCGTCACGATCGATCTCGGCCGCGACCGGCTTAGGCCGCCGATTTCCGTCGCCCATGTATCGGCGTTGACCGACGCCATGACGCCGAGATAGGCGTACCACCACAGCGGATCGGGCCGCCAGGCGTTAGCGGCGCACAGCAGCAGCGCCAGCCCGCCGTTCGCCGCCACCTGGCCGGCGTCGCGCCTCCCCGTTTTCTCGTAGCCGCTTTCCGCCGCTTCCTTCGCCTTCCGCTTCCATTTCGACAGCAGCGTCGACGACACGAAAAAGGCGATCAGCGTGCCGAACCATACCGCGCTGCCGAGGGCGTACATCGCCGTTCCGAGCGCTGCGGCGGCGGCGAAGCCGGAGCCGGACAGCGATTTCCGCGCATAAGCGGCGCCCGCGATCAGAACGCTCCCCGCAAGCCCTATGATCCATTCCACAAGCAGGCCCTCCCGCATATGACATCGTTTCGGTCTTCATCGTGAAAAGCCGGGGTTTTCGTCGCCGAGAAGCCTCTTCATAGCCCTCGTTGCGGCTTTTCGAATTCCCCTATTAGTTTTACACGGACGCCGCCGACAGTCAATCTAAGACCTACGCAGCGGCTTCTCGAACAGGCTGGCGCTGAACCGCGGCTTGTCCGCCCGGCCGACATAACGGAAGCCGACGCTCCGGTAATACGCATTCAACCGCTCGTTGTCGGCCATGCAATCGAGACGCAGCTTCGCCTTCCCCCGTTCCAGCGCATAGCGTCCGGCCCAATCGAGCAGCCGGGCGCCGCTGTCAAGCCGTTGACTCTTTTTGTCGAACGGCGGGACTTTTCGCCGTTTTGCAAATTTTATTTCGACAAGATGCAGGAAGAAAGTACCTCTTCAAGGAATACATTTGAATGGGAGCAACGTATAACGGGGAGTGAACGAATTGCACGAAATGTACGACTACGAAAAGCCGCGGCTGAAACACGATCTGGAGCCGGAAGAGCTGCTCGGCGTCATCCTCGACTACGCGGCGAAAATCGCCAACGAGCGCCACCTCGACAACGTGCTCATGCTGATGGCCGATATGGGCAAGCAGATCGTCGTGTCCGACCGCTGCACCGTATGGCTGCTCGACGAGCAGAAGGGCGAGCTGTGGTCGAAAGTCGCCCACGGCGTCAAGGAGCTGCGCATTCCGCTCGGCGCCGGGCTGGTCGGCCGCTCCGTCATGTCGGGCGAGCCAATCTTCATCGACGACGCTTACACGAACGTCGAATACCGCGACGCGCTGGCGAGCGGCGCGCTCCTTACCGACAGGCAGACCGGCTACCGCACGAAGGCGCTGATGGTCATCCCGTTCCGCAACAACGAAGGCGACGTGATCGGCTGCTACCAGGCGGTCAACAAGCTGACGGAGAGCGCCGTGTTTTCCGAGCGCGATCTGCGCAACTTGTCGCTGGCCGCCTCGTATTCGGGCAAGTCGATCGAATCGGCGATGCTGACGCAGGAAATCGAGGAAACGCAGCGGGAAATCATTTTCACGATGGGCGAAATCGGGGAAAGCCGCTCGAAGGAAACGGGCAACCACGTAAAGCGGGTCGCCGAATATTCGTACATCGTGGCGCTCGGCCTCGGCATTCCGCAGGCGGAGGCGGACATATTGAAAATGGCGTCCCCGATGCACGATATCGGCAAAGTCGCCATCCCCGATTCCGTGCTGAGAAAGCCGGGCAAGCTGACCGACGAAGAGTTCGACCTGATGAAGACGCATACGCTGATCGGCTACAATCTGCTCAAAAACTCGAAGCGGCGCATATTGAAGGCTGCCGCTGTCGTCGCCGAGCAGCATCACGAGAAATGGAACGGAACCGGCTATCCGCACGGCCGCCGCGGGACGGACATCCATATTTACGGGCGCATTACCGCCATCGCGGACGTATTCGACGCGCTCGCCAGCGACCGGGTGTACAAAAAGGCGTGGGAGCTCGACCGCATTTTGAACTTGTTCAAGGAAGAGCGCGGCGAGCATTTCGACCCGGACGTCGTCGACGTCTTTTTCGAGCGGCTGCCGGCGATATTGAAAGCGCGGGACGAATACGCGGATCATCTGCCGGAGCGGCCGTAACCGGTCCGCAGACGGACGAAAGCCGCTGCGCGGCGCAGCGGCGTGTTCGCGGGCGAATCGGGACCGGGATCGGCTCATTCCTTGAGGGAGCCGACCATCGCCCCTTTGACGAAATATTTTTGCAGAAACGGGTAAACGATCAAGATCGGCGCGGTGGCGAACAGCGTAATGCCCGCCTTGAGCATTTCCGGCGTCAGCATCGTGGACACTTCCGTCGCGCTCGCCATCTGGTTCGCCTGCTCCTCGACGACGAGATTGCGCAGCAGCACCTGCAGCGGCAGCAAGTCTTTGCTGCGGATATAGATGAGCGCGCCGAAGTACGAGTTCCATTGGCCGACGGCGTGGAACAGCGCGATCGTGGCGATGACCGGCGCCGAGAGCGGGATCGCGATCCGCGCGAAGCTGCCGAGCTCGCTGCAGCCGTCGATTTTGGACGCGTCGAACATTTCGCTCGAGATGCCCTGGAAAAACGTCTTCATGATGATGACGTTGAAGGCGTTCAGCGCCCCCGGAATCATGAGCGCCCAGAGCGAATTTTCCATGCCGAGGCTGCGAATGAGCAAATAGTTCGGGATGAGCGGAGCCGAAAAGACGAACGTGACGATAATGCCCCGCAGCACCCACTTCCTCCCCTTCATCTGCGGACGCGACAGCGGATACGCCATCGAGGCGGTGAACGCCAGCGCGATCAGCGTCCCGACGACGGTAATGACGATACTGTTGAACATCGACCTCCAAATGTTTTCCATGCCGAAAATCGTTTTGTACACTTCGACGTTGAACCCTTTCGGCCAAAACGAGACGAGCTTCGCCTCGGTGTAAAACTGCGAGCTGAACGAGATGGCCGCCAAATGGACGATCGGGGCGATCATCGACAAGCAGAGCGCGACGAAGCCGGCGCCGTTCACCCAAGCGAACCAGTCGAGCCTTCTGCGTACCGGCATCAAGCCTTCCCCCTTCGCGATTCTAGTAAATGCTTTCTCCGGTCGTCTTGCGGCTGAGCGTATTCAGACCGACGACCAGCAGCAGGCCGACGAGCGACTTGAAAATGCCGATCGCCGTCGTCAGGCTGAACTGCGCCCCGAGCAAGCCGACCCGATAGACGTACGTATCGATCACCTCGCCGACGTCGCGCACGAGCGGATTGAGCATGATGAGCACCTGCTCGACGTTCGAATCGAGCACATGTCCGACGCGCAGCAGAAACAGCACGACGATCGCCGGCATGAGCGAAGGGAGCGTTATCGACCACATTTGCCGGAACCGGCCCGCGCCGTCCACCATCGCGGCTTCGTACAAATTCGGATTGATGCCGGAAAGCGCGGCCAAATAAATGATCATGCCCCAGCCCATTTCCTTCCATATGCCAACCGAGACGAGAATGCCCCGGAAATATTCGGGCTGCGTCAAAAAATCGATCGGCTTCAAGCCGAACCGGCCTACTATCGTATTCAGAAACCCGTCGATCGACAGCAAATTGATAAAAATGCTGCCGACGATGACCCACGACAAAAAGTGCGGCAAATAGAGCAGCGTTTGCACCGGCTTCTTGAACCACGCCTTGCGTATTTCGTTCAGCAGCAGCGCCAGCACGAGCGGAGCCGGAAAGCCGAACAAGATCGAATACAGGCTGAGCACCATCGTATTGCGCAAAATGTTGTAAAACTCGGCGTACGTGAACATGTCGGCGAAATGTTTGAAGCCGACCCACGGACTGTCCGCGATGCCGGAAAAGATGCTGTAATCTTGAAACGCGATCACGTTGCCGAACATCGGGACGTAGCGGAACAGGGCGAAATGCAGAACGCCGGGCAAGGCGAGAAGCCAGAGCAGCAGCGCGTCGCGGGACATTATGTTTTTGAGCATGGCGCACCATCCTTGTCGGATCGGCGGCGGCCGCGCCGGCCGCGAAAGCTCGCGACCGGAGCAGCCCGCTCCGCGCAATCATTTTTTGTTAAACTTGTTGTACCAATCGGTCGCTTCCTTGATCGCCGCGTCGCCGCCGCGCCGTTTCCATTCCGCCACGAACTTGTCGAACGAGGCGTCGAGCTCCTCCTTGCCGGTGACGACCTTGGCGAACATGTCGAGGAACAGCGTGCCGGCTCCCGTTCCGACGGCCAGCTCCGGATGCGTTTTCAAGCTGTTCAGCGTCGGCATGTGCAGCGCGTCGTTTTTGATGACGTTTTTCTTCGCCGTCTGGATGCCGGCCTTGATCGCTTCCGTATTCGGCGAGACGTCCAGCACCTTGTCCAGCATCCGGCCGTCGCCGCGCGGGTTGATCGACAGCTGGTAAAAGACGGAGGCGTCGTTGTCTTTGTTGACCGGATCGTTCATATCCCATTTCGGCTTGCCGTTCTCGACCTTGTAGTTGTAATCTTTGATGCCCATCGCGAAAAAGTCGTCGGCTTCGTCGGACCATACCCAGTTCAAAAACTTGATGACGTCTTCGGCTTTTTTGTTTTTGCTCGGCACGACCCAGACGAAATAAATTTGGTCGCCCTGCGCGGAAATGCCTTTGCCTTTGGCCGATTCCGGCGCTTCGAGCAGCGACAGCTTGGCCGTCTTCTCGACGAAGTTGGACGCCAGCCAGTCGGTGTTGTAGTTGGTGACGTCGTGCAGCCAAGCGCCGCCTTTGCCCTGTTTGATGCCGGCCATCCAATCGGCGCCCTTGTTCGTGAACAGGTTCGGGTTGATGTAGCCGTTGTCGTAGAGCGACTTCCAAAACTTGATGGCGTCCTTCATTTCCGGCTGAATCATGCCGGGCTGAAGCTGGCCGTTTTTCAAATACCACATGCCCGGATCGTAGCCGAAGTTGGAGAAGAACAAGTTCGAATAGATGAGGTTTTCCCGCACGTACAAGCCGTACTCGTCGTTCGGGTCGCCGTTGCCGTTCATGTCCTCCTTTTTGACCGCCTCGAAATATTTCAAATAGTCGTCGATCGTTTTCGGCTGCGGCATGCCGAGCTTGTCGAGCCAGTCCTGGCGAATGTAAACGACGCGGGAAGCGGGCAGCGCCGAAAGCGTCGGGATGCCGAATATTTTGCCGTCCTTGCTCACCTTCGGGCTGTTCCACGCCTCGGCCGGAATTTTTTTCTTCAGGTTCGGGCCGTACTTCTCGATCAGCGGCGTCAAATCTTCGAACACGCCTTTGTCGAGCGCGCCGGGATGCATCGTCGAATCGATGCTGTCCGTCCGGATCATGTCCGGCAGCTCCCCGGAGGCGAAGCGGACCGTCATCTGCTGCGTGAAGTCGTCGCCGTGACCGAGAAATTCGTATTTCAAATTGTAGCCGGACAGCCGGGACAATTCCTTGACGTAGCGGTCGTCGTCTTTCGCCTGCATCGCGTACTTGGCGTTGGAGTGCGACAGCAGGATGCTCAAATGTTTCGGCCCCGCCTGGCCGCCTCCGTCCGCGGCGTTTTTCTCGTCTTTGCCGCCGCAGCCGGCCAGTGCCGTCGCCGTGACGAGCGACACCGCAAACAGCGAAGCGAACGTCTTTTTCGATTTGCTCATGGAACACGCTCCTTCTATTTTGATGTAGAGCCGGCAGCCGGCTCCGGAGGGAACCCCCCTGTGCTCTCATTTTGCAATCGCTTCCACTTCCGTGCAATGCTCTATTGTTTGGATCGGGCGGAACAAATCATGATAACGATCGGAATAAAAAATGAGTATCGCCGAAGCCCGCGAAAACGCCGCAAAACACGAAAAACCCGCCTGGAGGCGCGGACAAACTTGCGAATCGCGGATGCTGTGCCGATCGTCGTGCTGCCTGGCGACTGCGAAAGTTGACGTCCGCGCGAGCGGGAATGCCGTTCGCCGGCGGTTTCGTTTCGTTGACATGGCGAGTATGGAAACATGCGGGCGCTCGCGAGCCGTTTATCCGGAAAGCCGGCGCCGCTGCTTGCGGTATTCGCCGGGCGGAACGCCGCACCATTGCTTGAAGACGCGATTGAAATTTTGCACGCTCGCATAGCCGATTTTGCCCGCGATGTCCTTGATCGGCATATCGGTATGCTCGAGCCAGTCGCGCGCCTTGTTCATGCGCAGCTCCTGCACGAAATCGCTGAAATTGACGCCGGATTCGTCCTTGAACAGCTTGCTCAAATACGAGACGGACAAGCCGAAACGGTCCGCCGCCTTTTGCAGCGTCATATCGTCCTCCAAATGCCGCTCCACGTAGCTCATCACTTCCCGCACCGTCTTCGTCTGCTTCGTGACCGACTCGGCGGCGAGATGCGCCTTGACGGCCGGAAACAATTCGTCCGCCAGCCACCGTTCGAGCCCGGGAAGCGAGCGGAGGCCGTGCAGCTTCCGGTACACGTCTTCTCCGGTCGCCTGCCGGATGTCGCAGCCGGTTTGCTGCAGCATATAGTCGAGCTCGCCGAGCATGTAGGCGAACAAGCCCATCGCCGTTTCCGGCGTCGTTTGCGCCTCGCGCAGCTGCGCGACAAGCCGGCCGAGCAGCGCCCGCGAGTCGTCCGTATTGCCGTGCAGCACGTGGTGCACGATCCGCTTCTGCGTCTCGCCCGTCTCCCGGCTGAGCCGCATCAGCCTCTCGTCCGCCTGTTCGGCGGCGATCGTCCGGTCTTCGCCCAAAATGAACCGGTGGCCGAGCAGCGCGACCGCCTCCTCGTAGCCTTTGCCGATTTCGGTAAACGCCCGCAGCGGGCTGCCGACGGCGATGCTGACGGCGAACCGGAAATAGTCGCGCACATGCCGCCGCGCTTCGTCCGCCAGCCGAAGGAGCGACGCCTTCGCTTCCTCGCCCGCGTCGTTCATGCCGACGAGCAGGACGACCTGCCCCGTCTTCGGCGTAAACCCGGCGCAAAACGGCACGCCGTGGAACGTCTCCTCTATCATTTTAAGCAGCGCGTAATGGATGAGCGACCGGTCCTTCTCGCGGTACGTGTTGTCGAAGGCGGAAATGTCGTCGGCTTCCGCGACGCAGACGAATACGTACTCGCCCTGCAGCGCGATGTTCGCGTGCTCGGCGGCGATCGCCAGCTCCCGCTCGGACATTTCGCCGCGCAGCAGCTGCTGGAAAATGCCTTGGCGCAAATACGGAAACTGTTCGTTCAGCCGTCCGAGCAGCCGGCGGTTCGTATCCGCCAAATGCTCCACGTAGGCGCCGATATCGGCGAGCCCGTCTCCACGGCTCCGCTCGCGGCGCTGACGGGGGACGAGCCGCTCCGTCAGCCGCTGGATCGGGACGTACATCCGGCTCGAGCCGACGGCGGCGAGCATCGTCCAGACGAGCGCAAGCGCGGAGACGACGATCCATGTCGTCAGGCGGATGCGCTCCGACTGGGCGGTAAGCGCCTTGACTTTCGTCAGCGCGATGTACGTCCAGCCGTTCGTCGCCGACTTTTCCGCATACACCTTGTACGGCTCTCCGCCGATCGCCACCTCGCCCGCCCCTTCCTCGCGCATCCCGTCCTTGCCCGGGCGGATGACGGCGTCGAGCGGCTTGCCCATCTCGCTGCGGTTCGAGCTGATGACGATGCGGTTTTGCTCGTCCGCGACGATGACCCGCGTGCCGTAGCCATGCTCCATCGAGCCGACGAATTTCAAAATGTCGTCGGGACCGACGTGCAGCACGAGCACGCCGTCCGTATACGCCGATTGAATCGGCACGGGGCGGTACAGCAGCATGTCCGGCTGATCGTCGAACGTGCCGGCCGGAACGACGATCGCCTCGTTTTCCGCCGGCTTCATTTTGTCCAGTATGGTCAGCAGCCGCATTTGGGCGATCTCCTGGTCCGTGAACTTGTTCGAGTAGGCGAATCCGTTATGCCGCTTGTACAGGAGCGTCACGTTGAAATCGACCGGCGACGTGCTGCGGATGCGCCGGATCGTCTCGTTCATTTCGAGCGAAACGCTCAAATTTTCGATGCCCGGCCCTTCTCTCACCGACTTCTCGACTGCGAGATTGGTGGCGATGTAAATCGAGTTCGTATGGATGCTCTTCATGAACTGGTTCAGCTGCACCTGCATCTGGTTCAGCATGTAGCGATGGTTTTGATCGACTTCGCGCTGAACGCTGCGCGAGGCGAAATACGAAGAAAGCAGCCCGACGGTCAGCACGGGCAAAATGCTCAGAACGATGGAATACAGCAGCAGCTTGCGCCGAAACGGCAGCCTGGCGAACCGTACGATCAATCCGTTTTTCACTCGCGCCTCTCCTTTCTCGTAACGTGCGTTCGTTGGTACAGCTCAAGTGGCGGGCTCGACGGTCCGCAGCTGGTCCGGTGATGAGCTCGACGCTCGTATTGACGGTCCAGTCGCGGTGTCGGCGATCGTCCAGCTGGCTAGGTGGCGCTCCTCGACGATCGCGCAGCTCGTCCGGTGATGAGCTCGACGCTCGTATTGACGGTCCAGTCGCGGTGCCGGCGATCGTCCAGCTGGGCGCTCTTATCGATTATGCAGCCCCCCCTAGCAGCCTCGACGCTCGTGCGTGCAACCAGCTACTCCGCCGGTTTCATCGGTATCGTTTTGGAATGTGAATCGATCAATAAGTTTGTAAGCGATTTCAAAAACTTGTACTTAACTTGTATTATACCGTTTCGCAGCGTAAACGTACAGTCCCGATAGGCACGTCGCACACTTTCGCAGGAGTGGAGACCGATGCACACTACTCACTTATGTGAGTGCGTTCGGCGTTCCGTTGTCTTGGCCCGCAGATCGAAGGTAACTGGAAAACCTCCTTCTAATTCGTCTCCAAACCGGTATCTTTTCGGTTTAACGGGAAAAGCTCCCGGTAAAACCGTGCCGCATCGGCGAAACGGGCGATTCGGGCGAAATTAGCGGGAGCTTTTCCTGCTTTTGCGGCCGATCAGTAGGCAGATCGACAAAGTAACGGGAGGTTTTACCGGTATCTCTGCGATCCTCCGGTTGAGAGACGCATATCGGAGCGCGAAGACGGCAACAAGGCCGCGCGCTTGATTGACGCTATAAGCGCTCCGCTCCGCCACGCCAAGCCAAACCGAATTCGCTTACATTGCGATTGCACCGGACTCCGTCGGAAACTAAAAAAAACGTCTATCGACGTATTTCGAGGATGAGCGAAAACCGTCGGCTTCCGAAACGTAACGGACGCCACGGCGCTTATTTCGCGAAAATCGGCCGTTTTCCAATCGTAACGGACACCACCTGCGCTTATTTGTACCGAACCGCCGTCCAAAAGGGGTTTTTCGCCAAATAGCTGCTCCTGTGTCCGTTAGAAATAAAATAAGCTGAAATGAGGCTCCATAGCGGCCGCCATGTCCGTTAGACACTCGGGTCCGTGCCGCCGCCGCCCCATACTCGCCCCCCGCTCCTACTCTCGACGACGCCGGCGCAGGTCATACGAGCCGGTATCGCCGTTTCCCGCCGCCGGCAGCAGGAAACCCGCTCCGGTTTTGGCGCTTACACGAAGGTCGGGACGGACGGTCTTTGCTGTGCAAACCCTTTTGGTTGTGCCGAAACGGGAGCGGGTTGGGAACGAGATGGAAATGTTCCCGCTATTTTCGGTCGATTCCCGTTTGCGGGCCAAAACAACGGGAAAACGTCACGCTAAAATCGTCCAAACCGCGCTTTCACCGATTATACGCTATTTTACCTGGAGCTTTTCCAGTTATTTCGAAACGACGCCTACAAGTGAGCGAGGTAACAGGAGGTTTTCCCGTTCGTTCTATTCCGGCGGCCCGGTAGGACTCGGATCCGTCGGGCGTGGAAACGAAAGGCGCTGCTTGCTGCATCCTTTAGCGTACATGTTCAGTCATCCGAACCATGAGATCATCAAATAGAAACCCGAAAAGATATAAATGTTTTACTAACGAAAAAGGCGGCGGGACTTTTGAGCAAAGTCCGGCCGTCCCTTGTTAGAACGTTTGGCGGACCGTCATCCGGTCGCCGAAGTCCGAGCAATATAACTGTCCGTCAACCGGTCACCGTCTTCCGAGCGATCTGGCGGACCTTCAGCCAGTCGCTGTCTCCCGAGCGCTCTAGCTGACCTTCAGCCGGTCGCCGCAATCCGAGCGATTTGGCAGCCCGTCAACCGGTCGCCGCGATCCGAGCGGAAATCTTGCTCGCGCAACCCCCGCGCCGATCGCGAGCCGGCCATGCGCCGGACTATTTCGCGAGACGGATGACGCCTTCGCCCCAAATGTCGCCGCCGAATCGAAGCTGGAACCGGTCGCCGTCCGCTACCGGACCTACGCCCGCCGGCGTTCCCGTAAAAATGACGTCCCCCGGCCCGATGCCGTAATGCTCGGCGCAATAATCGACGATCGTCTGCAGGTCGAAAATCATATCGTTTACGTTGCCGCGCTGCGCCTCTTCTCCGTTTTTCAGCAAGCCGAAATCGTTCCGCGCGAGCGCCTCCGTTCCGCCGAACGGACGAAAGCCGGTGATCGGCGCGGAATTGCGGAAGCCTTTGGCGGCCAGCCAAGGGTACCCTTTCTTCTTCAGCTCGCTCTGCACGTCGCGCAGCGTCAGATCGAGTCCGAGCGCGACGCCGTCGATCAAGTCGTCGGCACGGGCGCCCTTCTTGTAGCTTTTGCCGATGCGGATGACGACTTCGGTCTCAAAATGCACCTCGCCCCGCCCGCCCGGAACTTCGATTTCGCCGCCGTCCAGCGGGACGAGCGAATGGGTCGGCTTCGAAAACAGCATCGGCTGCTCGGGCACGGCGTTGCCGAGCTCGGCGGCGTGCAGGCCGTAATTTCGCCCTACGCAGTAAATGTTGCGAATATCGGTAAAATGGCTCATGCTCCCGTCTCCTCTATCGTAAATGTCGGTCCGATGGCCGGTCAGCGCGGCTGCTTCGTCCGAACGATGCCGTCGGCGCCGATTTCCGCCTGGAACGAGAGGCCGGTCAGCCGCTTGAACAGCTTCGCCGCCGCATCGTCCGCCATCGGCTCCGGATTGGCCAGCTTGCTGAGCACCGGCACCGTCTTCAGCGAGCAGCCGCCGTCCTTGGAGCACGACGCCTGCAAAATGACCGTTTCCCACGTCACCGGGTTTTCGTTCATCGTGAATATGAAATTGCCCAGACTGTAGGCAATCCATTTGCCGTTGTATGACTCGAAGCCTTGCAGCACGTGGGGATGGCCGCCGACGATCAAGTCCGCTCCGGCATCGATATATTCGCGGGCATAATCGCGCTGGTACTTCTCGGGCTGGTCGTGCTGCTCCAATCCCCAATGGGCGACGACGACGACGAGATCGGCCTGCTCTTTGGCGTTTCGGATCGCTTCGAGCGGCGCCTTCAAGGCGTACGTATCGGCGACGCCGGGGCGGTCCTTGCCGGCCTTCCATTCCTGCGTCGGCACCACCTTGCTCAACCCGAGAAAGGCGATTTTGATTCCTTTTTTCTCGACGATGACCGGTTTGAACGCTTCCGCCGCGTTACGGCCGGCTCCGAACCAGCGGATGCCCGCTTTGTCGAGCTGGTCGAACGTATCGAGCAAGCCGGTCGTACCGTAGTCGAGGATATGGTTGTTGGCCAAATTGACGAGATCGAAGCCCGCCTCCTTGAAGGCCGGCAGCGCCAGCGGCGAGGAGCGGTACGCGTATTCCTTGATCTGCTTCGTTCCCCGCTCGGTAATCGGCGTCTCCAAATTCGCTACGGTCAAGTCGGCGTTTTCCAGGTAGGAACGCACTTGCCGGTACGGGTAGTCGTATCCGTTCGCCTTCAGCGCCGTCGCCACGTTGTCCGCAAAAATGACGTCTCCGACGAACGTAAGCCGAACGCGGTCCGGATCTTCCGGCCAGCCTTCGCCGTCCGTTTTCGTCGGCGGAGCTTGCCCCGCGGGCGGCGTGCCCGCGTTCCCGTTTCCGGGACGGTCTCCGCCGGTTTCGGAGCCGCCGGAGCTGGCCGGTTTACCGCCGCCGCTATTGCCGGGACCGCCGGACCCGCCGCCTGTCGATCCGGATGCCGTTCCCGATGTCGCACCGTCCGGCCGATGATCGGACGGCTTATCGGACGATCCGCCGTTTGTCCCGCCTGCGCCGCCCGCCGGCTTCGTCCCGCCGTTTCCGGCGCCCGGCGTATTGCCGGCGTTCCCGCCAGGGTCCGGCTTCGCGCCGGTCCCGGTTTGGCTGTCTCCGCCTCCGCCGTTCCCGGAGCCGGTATTGCCGCTCCCCGCGCCGCCTTGTCCGGCCGTCTGCCGCGAATTCGCGTCGAGCGGGGAAGCCGTGTCGCTCCCGATCCGTTCGTAAGACAGCCAAAGCACGAACGCCAATGCGAAAAAGGCGAGCACGAACGCCGACGTGAACAGGCGCCGCCGCTGCTTTTGGCGGGTGCGGCTTCGTTTGCGCTGGTATGTTTCCTTTCGCGAGGAATGCTCCATTTCCGACTCCTTTGACACAAACGCTTTTGACCCTATTATAGCAGAAAAAAAGAGAGAGCGGTCCAGCCGGAAAATGGGTCGGGACCGGTCTCTGAAGGAAAACGGTCGGACATTCCGTTCCGCAATTTCGATAGCGAAGCCGTTTTTCCGCCGTACAGCGGGAAAAACGGTTCCGCGATCTCAAGCCGCTGCGGCATCGCTCGCCGGCCCGCGGCTACTTGCCCCCGCGATGGCGGCGCGGCGTCCGCGGCGAGCCGGCCTGCCGGGCTT
>NZ_JARBDC010000009.1:0-41272 GCF_036577625.1 Paenibacillus sp. GYB003
TCATCCTGCACCCTCTACAATGGAGATTTTTTTCGGTTTTGTCCACGAAAATGGTATAATATTTGGAACAAATAGTAAATTATAGATCGTTTTTTTATATGTGAGCTTTGATGCAACGCTAGTGGAAAAGCTCCCGTTAAATCTATGCCGCATCGGTAAAAATCGCGATTTGGGCGAAAATAACAGGAGGTTTTCCCTCTAGTGAGGCTAGCAGCGGGGGGATCGGCAAAATAACAGGAGGTTTTACGGTAAAACCACGATCCTCGGTCGCGGCGGGGAAACGAAAACGATACATACAGAGGCAGTAAAGACAGTTACCTGACCGAACGCGTGATTGCAGACGAAACCGGCCCGACGTCATGGGAATTCGATTGCCCTGGAGTGACCGGCGGCGCCTGCGCCGTGGAAAAAATAGCGCACCTAAGCGCACTATCGCCGCAAAACCGCCGCATCGGGGGCGAATAGTGCGCTTTCGCGCCTTATCCGGCCGCTTCCGAGCGGGCGGGGCGTCTGCGCCGTGGGGATAGCGCACCTAAGCGCACTATCGCCGCAAAACCGCCGCATCGGCGGGCGAATAGCGCGCTTTCGCGCCTTATCCGGCCGCTTCCGAGCGGGCGAGGCGCCTGCGCCGTGGGGATAGCGCACCTAAGCGCACTATCCCCGCAAAACCGCCGCGTCGGCGGGCGAATAGTGCGCTTTCGCGCACTATCCGGCCGCTTCCGCCGCCCGGCCGCAGCGCCCGCCTGGCCTAATCGAACAAGACGACGTGGTCGGTCGAATGGTTTTTGCGGAACCGCCCCGGCGGAAGCCCGAAGCATTTGCGAAACACCTTCACAAAATAACTGACGTCGGCGTAGCCGACCGCCAGCGCGATCGCCTCCACCGACAAGTCGGGGCGGCGCAGCAGCTCCACGGCTTTTTCCATGCGCACTTTGGTAAGAAATTCGATCGGCGTCTTGCCGACGGTGCGATGAAACAGCTTGATCAAATGGCTTTTCGTCACGCCGAGCCGGGCGGCCACCCCGTCCAGCCCGTCGATTTCGCCGTACTGCTCCTGCAGCAGCTTGGCCGCTTCGGCGACGACGTCCGGCCACTTTTTCTGCAAATCGTAACCTTTCCGGAACCGATACAGCTCCATGACGAACTGGTAGCCCATCGCCGACGCTTTGTAGGCGTCCGTTATTTGTTTCATCGACGCTTCATGATGGATGTACTTGAGCGTGCGGATCGGAACCGAATAGTCGGGCAAATAAAAAACCGGCCCGAGGGCGCCCTCCAGAGCAGACCAACATTTTGCAACTTCGTCGCCTTCGAGCGAAATGAAGATGCATTCGTAATGGTCGCTGTCGCCCGGCAAAAAGTACCGGTAATCGCCGTAAAACGGAATCATGAACGCTTTGCCGGGTCCGAGCGGGAACGTTCGGTCGCCGATGCGGATCTCCCCGCGGCCGGATAACGTATACTGGAACAAATACGGTCCGCCGCCGTCCGTACGGGTGAGGCCGTCGAAGCTGTAGCCGGCGAAGTTGTCTTCCCAGCCGACGGCGGTAATTCCGATGGGCGGAGAAGGAGTCCCGTCCCGAAAACGGAACATATAGCTGTTTTTTTTCTGAACAAGCTCCATGACGATCCCCTCTCCCCACCGTCCGGCATCGTCCGAAACTGAACAACATTTTACCATTTCAGGCCAACATCGTTCATTGTTCGGCTTAAACGGCGGCCGTATACTTACTATAGAAGGCGCGCTGGGAAATGTCCACCGTTTGAAAACGAATTCACCATCGCATGGGGGTGCGCAAATGCAATTGAAAAAAACATTCTTAACGGCCCTGACGCCGGTCATGGCCGCGTCGTTTCTGCTCGCGGGCTGCGGGAGCGGGGACGGCAAGACGGGACAATCGTCCGACACGCCGCCGGAGACGCAAGCGCCGGCCAAAGTCGTGGCGTACTCGTATTGGCAGGAGTTTTCCGACGACTATTGGAACACCGTACTGCTGGCGCCGCTCAAGAAAAAGTACCCGAACATCCAGCTCGAAATCGTCAAGCCCGGCAAAAACGGGACGGCCAAGCTGGTCGAGATGATTACCGCGGGCGAAGTGCCCGACATCGTCATCAGCGATATCGGAACGGCTCCGGCGATCGCCGACCTCGGCTTCAACTACGACATGTCGCCGATGATCAAAAAGTACGGCATCGATCTGAGCAAATACGACCAGGAAACGCTGAATTACGTAAAAACGTTCAGCAAAAGCGGCGGCCTCATCACGCTGCCGTATTCGACCAATTTTATCGGACTGTTTTACAATAAGGACATTTTCGACAAGTTCGGGGTTCCGTATCCGAAGGACGGGGTGACGTTCAAGGAAATCGTCAGTTTGGCCAAACGGCTCACCCGGAAAGAGCAGGAGACGCAATATATCGGCTTCGACCACAACAGCATCCACTTTTTGGCCGGGGGCATTACCCGGGATTACTTCGATCCGCAAACCGGCAAAGCGAATTTGTCGACGAAGGAGTGGCGGATGGCGTACGAGCTGCTCAGCGAGCTGATCGCGATTCCCGGAAACCGCTTTCCCCAGGATCAGAAGCAAATCACGAGATGGCACAACGAGGATTTTTACAAAACGCAAATCGTGGCGATGATCGGCGTGCCGAACTTGATTTCCGCCGGACTGCAAACCGTCCCGGACATGAACTGGGACATGACGAGCTATCCGGTGTTCGAGCAATACCCGAAAACGGCCCAGGCGGCCGGCGGCCGCGGCATGTTCATCAATCCCGGCAGCAAGGTGCTGGACGCCGCGTTCAAGGTCGTCGAAACGGCGATATCGCAGGAGTCGCAAATCGTCATTTCGAAAAACGGCGAGCAGCCGTTTATGCTGACGAAGGAGACGATGGACGCGTTTTGCGCGGATTTGCCGTATACGAAAGGCAAAAACGTGAAGGCCGCGTTCTACAACAAGCAAAATTATCCGAAGCACCCGACGGAATACGACGGAACGGCGCTCGGCATCGCCTATACCCGTTCGCTGGACTTGTATGCCGGCAAAGATATCAATACGGTCATCCGCGAAACCGAGGAAGCGATCGACAAAGAAGTCGAGAAGCTCAAGGCGGCAAAAAGCAAGTAAGGTTTCGGGCGGCGGCCGGGTAAGCGGCGAGACGCCGGCAACGGCAACGGCCCCGGCAACGGCATTGGCAGCAGCAAGACCGGCCCGCCGTATGCCCGGCCCGCCGCACGCCCGGCAAGCGGCGCCATAAGGAGCGTGAACGAAGTTGGATATTACGTTTTTGGGAACGGCGGCGGCCGAAGGCATTCCGTTCCCTTTTTGCGACTGCCCGACGTGCAGGCATGCGCGCGAGCATCGGGGACGCAACGTGCGAAGAAGACAGTCGATTTTGATCGGCGGCGATTTGCTCGTCGATGCGGGGCCGGATTTGTACGCTTCGTGCGCCGATCTGGGGCTGTCGTTGACGGAGCTGCGCTACGCTTTGATCACGCACAGCCACCCGGACCATTTTCAGACGGTCAATTTCGCATTTCGGCAAAAAGGGTTTCGGCTGCAAACCGATCTGCGGCCGCTCACGGTCGTGGCCTCGCCTTTGGTGTTCGCGAAGTGGGGCGGCGCCGGCGTGTCGGACGATTCCGCCGCCCTGGCGCGGGTATCGTGCCTGCCGAACGACCGCTTGTCGCTGCCGCCTTACCGGGTGCACGCGATCGAGGCGACTCACATCGCGGAGGCGATGAACTACGTGATCGACGACGGCCGGCATAAGCTTCTGTATGCCAGCGATACGGGCCTGTACCGGGAGCATGTATGGGAGACGGTGAAGGATCACCGTTTCGACGCCGTCATTATGGAATGCACGCTCGGCAACCGGACGCGCGGGCCGACCCATATGAGCGTCGGCGATATGAAAACGATGCTGGCAAGGATGCGGGAGCTGGGCTGCATCGACGATTCGACGCCGGTTTACGCGACCCATTTTTCCCATCAGCAGGTGGAGCCGCACGAATCGCTGTCCCGCATGCTGCTGGAGGAGGCCGGCGTGCATTGCGCGTACGACGGTCTGGTCGTGACGTTGTAGGGCGGCCGAATGACCGGCAGGGCGCTCGTTTCGGGCGCCTTTTCGTATTGAGCATGAACAGATAGAGAGAACATAGAGAGACGGAGAGGAACGCTTGCGATGATAATCGACATGGAGAGCCGCGGATTGAAAGGCGACCGGGAGCAGGATGCGACGCTGGCGGTGTTCGAGGCGCTGCGCGATTGCAGAGACCGGCCCGGGGCGAAGCTCGTGTTTCCGCAGGGGCGGTATCATTTCCGCCCGGAGCTGGCGGTCGAGCGGCATTTGTACATTACCAATCACGATCAAGGCGGAACGCGAAAAATCGCCTTTCCTTTGACCGGGCATTCCGGCCTGACGATCGACGGCCAAGGGTCCGAATTCGTCTTCCACGGCTCGATCATTCCGTTTGCGATCGATCGATGCGAAGGGATCGAGCTGAAACGGTTTTCGATCGATTGGGAACGGCCGATGTTCGACCAAGGCACGGTCGTGGAAAAGGGCGAGGACTCGTTCGACGTTCGCCTTCGCGAAGGGACGGCTTACGAGGTCAAAGACGGGAAGCTTTATTTCGCCTACGACGGCGGTTGGCTGCCGGTATGGGGGCTGCACGACATCGATCCGGCGACGATGGCTCACGCTTACCAAAGCGGGGACCGGATCAGCTGGAGCTCGTTCAAAAAGCTGCGGATCGACGAAATCGGCCGCGGACTCGTTCGCGTATCCGGGCATCCGCGGCACGTCCCGGCCGTCGGCAACCGGATCGGCATGCGGTTCGGCCGGCGGGAGCATCCGGGCTTTTTTTTGCAAAACAGCTCCGATATCCGCATCGAACAAGTAGCCGTGCATCATGCGCCGGGGATGGCTCTGGTCGCGCAGCGCTGCGCGGATATTCGCCTGCGGGAGTTCGACGTGAGGCTGAAGCCGGGATCGGACCGGGTGTTTACCGCTACGGCGGATGCGACCCATTTTACGAATTGCCGCGGCTCGATCACGATGGAACGCTGCTTGTTCGAAAATCAGCTCGACGATCCGTGCAACGTGCACGGCATTTACTCCCGGATCGAACGGCGGCCGGCGGATGACGCGCTGCTCGTCAAGCTGATGGAGCCGATGACCAAAGGCGTCGCTATCGCCGAACCCGGCGACCGATTGAACGTCGTGGCGAGCGATTCGCTGCTCGCTTACGGATCGGCGACGGTGGCCGGCGCGGAACGGATCAACGCCGATTACCAGCTGATCCGCTTTCGCGAACGGCTGCCGGAACAGCTGCGGATCGGCGACGTTGTGGAAAACGCGACGTGGAACCCCGACCTGACCGTCCGCCACTGCACCGTACGGGCGAACCGCGCGCGCGGCTTCCTCATTACGACGCCGGGCAAAGTGCTGCTGGAGCACAACACGATCAGCGCGCCCGGCTCCGCCGTCAAAATTTCCGGCGACGCGAGCTCTTGGTTCGAATCGGGGGCGGTGCGGGACGTGACGATTCGGGACAACCTGTTTCTGTCCAGCAACTACTGCTGCCCGGACTGGGGAAAGGCGGTCATCGACATCGATCCCGAGATCGCCGATCCGGAGGCGTACGGCGAATGCTACCACCGCAACATTCGGATCGAAAACAACCGGTTCGAAACGTTCGACATCGGCCTCGTATACGGGCATTCCGTCGACGGCTTCGCCTTTCGGGGCAATCGGATCGTCCGCACCCGCGACTATCCGATGCACGGCTACATGAAGCACGCGATTCAAATGAAGGCGGTGCGGAACGCGGACGTTTCCGGCAACGAGGCGCCGCCCGAATACGATTCCGTTTTGCTGGGAGGTACGGTTTATTCGCTCGCGGAAGGAGTCCGGCTGGACGGCGCGGGCGACGAATAGACGAAAGGCGGGAAAGAGGGCCGCGTCCGCGCGGCTCTTTTTTGCCTGCGGCCGACCATAGGCTCTTGACCGGCGCAGACGTCGAGGCTAAGATCAGGATACATGCGACTGGAACGCAAAAACGTCAACAAGCGGGATGGGGGATTGCGATGAAGCCGTTGGAGCTGAAGCTGTACGATAGCGCGACGCGTTTTCTCGGCGACGCCGAAGCGCATCTGGAACGGAACGAGGCCGCGAGCAACCTGCTGCTCGGACTCGCTTACGCGCTAGCGAAGCAGGAATCGGCCGGTCAGCGGCTTGCGCTGCCGGAGCTCGGAACGGTGCGGGACGGCGACGGCCGGATCGTCCTTGCGTACCAACTGAACGCGTTGAACCTGGTCGTGCAGGGGGACGGGCCGGAGCTTGAGGAGGCGGTTCGCCTTGTCGCCCGGCATCTCGTTTCGACGCGGCGCGAGGTGCCCGGAGTCGTCGGGTCCGTCGAAGCGGCGAAGGCGCTCGCCTTCGAATGGGGGGCGGCCGCGGGCAAAACGCCGTTCGTCAAAATGAACCAGCGCATTTACCGGCTCGACCGCGTCAACCCGGTGCGGATCAGTCCCGGCGCGCTTCGTTTGGCCGAAGACGGCGACGCGGAGCTGATCGCCTCGTGGCTTCACGAGTTCGCCGAGTCGATCGGGGAAACGATGAGCCGCGAGGAAGCCGCCGCCAAGTCGCGGGATAACATCGCGAGCGGTTCGCTGTACGTGTGGGAAGACGGCCGGCCGGTCAGCATGGCGAAAAAATCGAGGCCGACCCGGCACGGCATCGTCGTCACGCTCGTCTATACGCCGCCAAGCTTGCGCAACAAAGGGTACGCGACGTCGTGCGTCGCCTCGCTCAGCCAGCGGCTGCTGGACGACGGCTACGCGTTTTGCAGCTTGTACACCGATTTGGCCAATCCGACCTCGAACGACATTTATGCGAAAATCGGCTATAATCCGGTTCAGGACTCGATTTTGTACCGGTTTCGATGAAACGGTCGGCGGATGGTGCCGGGGCGAAGACGGGGCCGGAGAAGCGTTTGGCAACCGAGCGCCTGGGAAAGCGTCTGGCAAAGCGTCTGGCAAAGCGTCTGGCAAAGCGTCTGGGAATCGTTGACATCGCGAACCGTTTACGCTATAAATGATTGTAACTTATACGACAAACGTTGATGAACGGGACAGTACTTCGCGGCATCCAGTCGAAGCGAGCCGGGTTTGGTGCAAGCCGGTACGGATGCCGCGGGCGAAGCGGGCCCGGGAAACGGTCTGCCGAACTTTGCGGTGCAGTCAGTAGGCAGACCCGGTCCTCGTTGCGGACCGTTACGACAATGAAGCGGCCGCACCCGCTTAAGGGTGCGGCACTTAGAGTGGTACCGCGGGACCGAATCGGCTCTCGTCTCTTTATGGAGACGGGAGTCTTTTTTTGTTCCGCAGGCCGTCGGACTTCGTTAACGGCGCGAGTCGCGGGGCGGGAGCGCGGAAGCGAAGCCGGAGAGCGAGAGGCGGGAGGCGAAGCCGGAGAGCGAGAGGCGGAGCGAAGCCGGAGAGCGAGAGGCGGAGCGAAGCCGGAGAGCGAGAGGCGGAGTGAAGCCGGAGAGCGAGAGGCGGAGCGAAGCCGGAGAGCAAGTCGGGAGCGAAGCCGGAGAGCCGGGGGCGGCGGCAGCTTTTGGCAGGTCAGGTAACATCGGCTGCCGGACAATAGCGAACCAAAGTTGGCTAATACTGAATCTTGCTGCGCTAATTTCGGTTTCGTCGTCCGATTTCATCGAATAACGAACTTGGCGTTACTATTAGCGAATCCAAGTTCACTTTTAGTAAGATCATGTTCGCTAATATGCCGGAATAGCGCAATCGGACCGATAATAGCGCAGTCAAGTTCGGTAATAAGAAAATTTAGTTCATTGTCTTGAGTAAGTCCCAATGTATCAAGAGCGAAGCGTCGAGCCACGAGGTACGGCTGGAGGACACATACCGGGAGCTTTTGGCGGGATTGGCGAAATCGGCTGCAGGAAGAAAGCGAACCCAAGTTGGCTAATTTTGAACCACGATACGCTATTTTCGCTTGGGTCGTTCGATTTCATGGAATAACGAACCTGATGTTACTATTAGCGAACCTATATTTACTTGTAGTAAGATCGTGTTCTCTAATGGCCGAAATTGCGGAATCTGACGAATAATAGCGCAGTCAGGTTCGGTAATAAAAAAATGCTGTTCATTGTTTCGTCCCGCACCGAGAGGAACGATTACCGAGGTTGATGCTTGTTTTCTTGCTGCGCCAAGAGGGGGAATTGACTGGTGTGCTTTTGCTGCGGCAAGAGGACGATTGAAGTCGATGCGTAGGAGTCGCAACCGGGGGCATCTATCGAGGCCGGTACGTCACGCCTCGCGATTTGTTCGCTCCGCTCGTACGCGGAGGAACGGCAGCCATCGTCGCCCGGCCGGGGATGGGACAGCTCGTCATGCTGTCCGAGCTGTTCCGGCGGCTGGGGCGGGATCGCGGCTACGCCACCGTATTATGGCGGCCGCAGGACGACGCGCCCGGCCTCGAGGACGTCCTCGCCGAGGCGGAGGCGGCGAAGGCGTCGCCGACGACGTATACGCCGCCGTATCCGCTTTTCGCGACGAGCGCGACGTGCTGCTCGGAGCCGACCGGTCGGTCGTGCTTTCCGGGGAACTGCACGCGCTGCGAGAGCGTCTGCAGGAGGCGGGGGCGCGGCCGGTTACGATCGTGCTCGTCGATACGCGAGGCGAGTCCGTCGACGAGGACGTCCCGTACGGCCCGCTCGACACGATGTGGAGGTTCGACGCCGATATGGCCGCCCGCACGATGTACCCGGCCGTCGATCCGGTCGCGTCCACGTCGACGGTGCTGGAAGGTGCAGCTGGAGGCGGCGCATTTGGCCATCCAGCAACGGGCGCGCAAGCCGATGCGGCGCTACCGCGAGCTTCGTTCTCTCGTCCGGGCGAGCGGCGAAGCGAAGCTGCCGAGGCGGAGCTGGCGACGTACAGGCGCGGCAGCCGGCTGGAGGCGTTTCTGATCCAGCCGTTCCACGTTGCCGAGCCAATCACGAAGCGCCCCGGCGAATGGATCGCGCTGGCCGACACGTTGGACGGCGTGCGCCGCATCATGGACGGAGCGGCCGGCGAAACGGACGTCGGGCGGCTGACGTATATCGGCCGGCTTGAGCTCGAACCCGGGCTTGTGCCCGGGAACGGGTCGGAGCCGGAAGCGAACTAAGAAATAAGGAACGTTCTGCAATGCGTTCGCATTGAATAATTATACATCATATTGTATAATTACAGTCGAGGTGAACGTTTATGAAAATCGCGTTTGACAATGCGCTGCCCGAGCAGGCGCAGGTGGCGGCGTTAATTCGGGAAAGCGGACTCGAAGGCAAATGGGACGCCGGCCGCTTTTTCGACGGACAGCCGGGCGGAAGCCGCGTCATTTCCGCATACGACGCCGGCCGGCTAGTGGGCGTAGGCCGTATGCTGGAGGCGGGCCCGAACGAGGAAGGCACGCAAGGCCGGCTCGATATCGTCGTGCTGCCCGATTACCGGAGCCGCGACATCGTCGGCACGATTTTCAAGCTGCTCAAAACGCCGCGTCCGCTCCCGGCACGCGTTCCCGAAACCGTGCCAATCAATTAACGAACGAAAGTAATCAGTTAGTGAACCGCACTTACGCGAATCCCGATCCAAATGTGCGATTTGTGCGAATAACAAATCGGAAGTCACTAATAGCGAACTTTAGTATCGTAATAACAAAATGATGTTCATTATTCGCCACATCAGCCGAAAAACGCCGACAATAGGGAAATCAGGTTCAGTAATTAAGAAATTTGGGTACGCTAAGGGGAACCTGCTCCTCGCTAAACCCGGTCCAGAAGCTCGATTTGTGCGAATCGCGAACCGGAAGTTACCAGTAAAGCGCATGGGTATCGCAATAACAATTTTGACACCGACGTCCGAATGTTATTCGTCCCGGTGCAAGGAGAAAAGTCCGCTTACGCGGACTTTTCTCGGCTTCACGATTGTTGTCTCATGACCGTTGCATTGCTGAACAGGTATACTTCGGGTTTGATCCAGGACTTTCAATCCGATTTTGCCTCAACTGCATCGCCCTGCGTTTGGCGCGCCATCTTGCGGATCATCGAGGGAACCGGACCGGGGAAGCCATCGAATCGAATGGCTTCGCCATCTCCGGGAACGACGGCAAACGACCAAGTGCCGAAAATATACCGCCGGCATAGCCGGTCCAACCGCAGGCGGATTGTCGTTACCGGTCCTGTTATAAGATACTCCTAGTCCGATCAGGCTTGGTATTGATCGTCACCGACTTTTTCCATCCAATCAACCGCCTTGCCGTCAAGACGTTCTTGAATCGCAATGTGGGTCATCGCCGTGGTCGGAGAAGCGCCGTGCCAATGCTTCTCGCCCGGCGGGAACCAGACCACGTCGCCGGGACGAATTTCCTCGATCGGACCTCCCCAACGTTGAACCCGTCCGCTGCCCGCGGTTACAATCAACGTTTGACCTAGCGGATGGGTATGCCATGCCGTCCTTGCGCCAGGCTCGAACGTAACGATCGCTCCCGCTGCGCGTGCAGGATCGGGCGCCTCGAACAGGGGATCAATGCGAACCGTTCCGGTAAAATAGTCGGACGGTCCTTTGCCGGAAGGTTGCGAGCCGTTACGTTTGATGTCCATTGTCCAATACCTCCAATATGAGTTTTGCAGGTCTATATCTGTTATCCCGCATGATTGCCGATCGATTCGTTCACCTTCTCCGAAAAATTCCCCGTAACCTTCCGGCCCAATCGTCGTTACCCAAAGATGGACTCGTCGGCCTGCTTAGGCGTTCTTGGTGCAGACGGTCTGCCCGGATCCGACCTTCCCCGTCCCCTTTTCCGGATCTCGACTTTCGGCCCAAAAGCCAAAGGTGACCGGCTCGTAGCCGATTCCTCGATTCCGCCGGCAACCGAGTGCGACTTTCTTCGACGTTCCATCCTTCATATCTCGACTGCTGAACTTGGATTCCCGCCTGTTCACCAGCGAAAGAGGCACGCCGGTGTAATCGTGCCCCTATTGTTTCGCCGGGATGAATCGTTATTCATTCTCCATCGTACTGATGTCGATTACAAACCGATACCGGACATCCGATGCCAGCACGCGTTCCCAGGCTTCATCGATCCGGTTGGCGGAAATCACTTCGATCTCGGGAGCAATGTCGTGTTCGGCGCAAAAGTCCAACATTTCCTGCGTTTCGCGGATACCGCCGATCATCGATCCGGCAAACGACCGGCGATGACCGATAAGAGACATGACGTGAACGGACAACGGGTCCGCCGGCGCGCCGACGTTGACCAGTGTACCGTCCAAGGCCAGCAGCGAAAGGTAGGCATTGACATCCACCTTCGCGCTCACTGTATTTATGATGAGGTCGAACGTACCGGCCAGCCGCTTGAACGTCTCCGGATCGTTCGTGGCATAATAATGGTCCGCGCCAAGCCGCAAACCGTCTTCTTTCTTCTTCAAGGACTGGGACAAAACCGTAACCTCCGCTCCCATGGCATGAGCGAGCTTCACGGCCATATGTCCAAGCCCGCCAAGACCAACGACAGCGACCTTCTTGCCGGGAGCGGCTCCCCAATGGCGCAGCGGCGAATACGTCGTGATGCCGGCGCACAAGAGCGGAGCGGCGGCGTCCAACTCCAAGCCGTCGGGAATTTTAACCACGAAGTCTTCGGTTACGACGATGTGGGTGGAATAGCCGCCCTGCGTATACTGCCCGTACCTGTCGACGGCCCCATAGGTGCCGGTCATTCCGTTGAGGCAATACTGCTCTTCTCCCTTATGGCAGTTCGCGCACTCCCCGCAGGAGTCGACCATGCAGCCTACTCCTACGCGGTCGCCAACGGAATACTTGGTCACTTCCGAACCAACCCGTGTGACGATTCCGGCGATCTCGTGCCCTGGCACGAGAGGATATCGGACCGGGCCCCACTCGCCCCGTGCGGTATGGATGTCGGAGTGGCAAATGCCCGCGTATTTAATCTCGATGAGGACATCGTGCGGCTGGAGGTCCCTGCGTTCGATCGTGGTCAGTCGGAACGGACCTTCCGGATTGAATACGGCACGTGCGCTAGCATTCATCATATAGATCCTCCTATGATCATGGGATGATTGGTTTGCAACATAAAGCGAATAAACAAAATAAATTGTTTAATCAACTCTTGTCTATTATTATAAGGTTATGAAGCGTACAATCAATGGTTAAAAAACCGCGAAACGTTGATATATCAACAAATGAATCAAAAATGTCAATGAACTCGGAGGCAGGGTGAATCATTTCGATGACCAAGCTGGATCGAAGAATACTTAAAACGCAGGAATCCTTGAAAAAAGCCGTTATTGAGCTGATGGCCGAAAAACCTTTCGATGAAATTACCATACAGGATATCGCGGACCGCGCTAACGTAAACCGCGGGACCATTTATCTACACTATCAAGACAAATACGATTTATTGGATAAACTCATAGAAACATATTTTAATGAATTGGGGGAAATGGAGAAGTGGGCGTGCGAGATGGATTGGATCGATGCGCTTGTACCTTATTTTGAATATTTCGAGAAAAATTATTTGTTTTTTTCGACGATGCTGGCAAGCAAAGACGCTAAAGGGGCCCCGTCGTCTTTCAGAACTCGGCTTCTCGCTTCTTTTATGGAAGGATTCAAAGGCGAGATTGACAGGGAAAGCGGCAGGAATGCAGATTTAAGCGAAGATGTAATGCTGCAATACGCCGGGACGGCCTATGTAGGGATCATCGAATGGTGGATCAGGAACGGCATGCCGTACCCGCCGCAGGTTATGGCCAAACAAGTCGGGACCTTGCTGGAGAGAACCCTGTAAGACAACAAGAGCGGCTAACGGCGCATGAAAGCCGAACTCGGCAGGGTCGGCTTATCCGCATTCACCGTCCCCAAAGACCGAGATTCCGGCTGAGGCTGCGGCATCTTGTCATGTTACCTTACATCCCGATGCGGCCGGCGGTATAGGCGGATGTGCGGCGCAGTGCGCTTTGCGAGCTCCGGGACGGGGTTATTTTGCTTTGCTTCGCGGGCGAATTGGTGTATAGTGGTTTTATCGTTTTCTTGAAAACGAGACGGGGATATCCGCGAACCTTACAGGAGGTAAACTTCGACATGGAACAATTGAAGCTGAAAGTGCTTGAGCTCTTGAAAGAAGACGCTCGACGGACCCCGGATCTCGTAGCCACGATGCTTGGCGTCGATGTCGACGAGGTTCGGCGAGCGATTAAGGAGATGGAGGCGGACCATATTATCGTCAAATACGCCACCGTCGTCAATTGGAGCAAGGTCGACGACGAGAAGGTGACCGCGCTGATCGAGGTGCAAATTACGCCCGAACGCGGCCGCGGCTTTGACGCGATTGCCGAACGCATCTATCTCCACCCCGAAGTGAAATCCGTTTACCTGATGTCCGGCGCGTACGACCTGCTGGTCGAGATCGAAGGGAAAAATTTGAAAGAAGTCGCCTCGTTCGTGTCGAGCAAATTGTCCCCGATCGAAAGCGTCCTTTCCACGAAAACGCACTTTATTCTCAAAAAATACAAGCAGGACGGGATCATCTTCGAAGATCACGTCGAAGACTTCCGGATGCATATCTCTCCATAAATATACAAAGGAAGATTCGGATGATGAAACAGGTGCAAGCGAACACGGAAACGGTCCGCGATACGAATTCGATGACACGGTTTTTAAACCCGCTCGTGCGCGACATGCCGCCTTCGGGCATTCGCAAATATTTCGATTTGGCGAGCGGCAACAAAGAGATCATTTCGCTCGGAGTAGGCGAGCCGGACTTCGTCACGCCTTGGCACGTCCGCGAAGCGGCGGTCGCTTCGCTCGAGCGGGGACGGACGACGTATACCCCGAACGCCGGCCTGCCGGAGCTGCGGGAGGCGATCGCCGAATATTTATATAACCAGTTCGAAGTGAAATACGAGCCGAAAAACGAGGTCATGGTGACGATCGGCGGCAGCGAAGCGATCGATTTGGCGCTGCGCGCGTTCATTTGCCCCGGCGACGAAATTCTCGTGCCCGAGCCTACTTATATTCCTTACGCGCCGATCAGCACGATAACGGGCGGCGTCCCGGTCGGCATCGAAACGTTCGCGAAGGACAACTTCAAGCTGACGCCGGAGGCGCTGCGCGCCACGCTGACGCCGCGCTCGAAGGTGCTCATCCTGTGCTACCCGAGCAATCCGACGGGCGGCATTATGACTTACGACGATTTGCTGCCGATCGCGAAAATCGCCGAGGAGCACGATCTGATCGTCATTTCCGACGAAATCTACGCGGAGCTGACGTACGGCACGCGACACGTGTCGATCGCCTCCCTGCCGGGGATGAAAGACCGGACGATCCTCGTCAGCGGCTTCTCCAAGGCGTTCGCGATGACCGGCTGGCGGATGGGCTATGCGTGCGGACATCCGGACATTATCGCCGCGATGCTGAAAATTCACCAGTATACGGTCATGTGCGCGCCGGTCATGGGACAGGTCGCCGCTTACGAAGCGCTGACGAAAGGAATGGACGAGAAAGACCGGATGATCGAGTCGTACAACCAGCGCCGCCGTCTCGTCGTCAAAGGCTTCCGCGAAATCGGCCTCGAATGCCACGAGCCGCAGGGCGCCTTTTACGTCTTCCCTTCGATCGCGTCGACCGGGCTGTCGTCCGACGAATTTTGCGAACGGCTGCTCAAGGAAGGCAAGGTCGCCACGGTCGCCGGCCACGTGTTCGGCCTGGGCGGCGAAGGCTTCATCCGCTGCTCGTACGCCTCGTCCGTCGCCCAGCTGCAGGAGGCGATTCACCGGATCGATACGTTCCTGAACAAGCTGAAATCCGGCGCATAGCGCGCCTGCGGCAATTGTAAAACTATTACACTTTTTCCTTATACTCTGGTATAATTGGCGTAGGTCATAAGCCACAGTTCGAGGAGAGGAAGGGATCGGCATTGATGGCGACGGATGTCGGATTCGACGAGCATCCCCAAGCAATCGGCACCGGCAAAGAGCACGACCCGTTACACCGGCCTTATCGCGTCATCCGAAAGCCACGATCCGAAGCGGCCGACGCCGCGCACGCGCTGCAAGACGAAATATCGAGCTTGCGCCGCCAAATGGAAGAAGCTTTTGTGCAGTGCGATTGTTTTACGTCCGAATCGGTTATGGCGATCAGCCGGCTGCTGGACATCAAAATAAACGAATATATGAAAGCCGTTCGGAAGGACTAGGCCCGCCCTGGTCCTTTTTTGTGCCGTTTCGAGCCGTGCCGGGCCGTGCCGCCAAGGCGTTCCGGACCGCCCGCAAACTTTCGTTTGGCCGTCCCCCGTGCTATCATAGAGAGGTGTAAACGGGATGTGGAGGGAAATCGACATGAAAGCGTTCTGGAAAAAGGGCGGTCTGCTTGCGGCGGCGCTCGCGATGCTGCTGGCGGTGACGACGGCGTGCGGGGGGCCGAAGGCGGATGTCCCGATTTTTATGATGTTCCCGCAAAATTCGCCGTTCAACAAGCAGGACGAGCTGAAAAAAGCGCTTCAGGCGCAGGTCGGCGAGACGCCTACCGTGGATATCTCGATCAGTCCGATATTCGAGCTGCAAAAAATGGTCGTGGAGCTGGCCGCCGGCGAATGGTCGATCTACGTGCTGCCGAAGGAGCAGTTCGAAGGCTTCAAGCAGCAGGGAGGCTTCGTCGAGCTGGACGACGTGCTGAAAAAGGAAGATTTCCCGGACGGCGTCAGCGACGGCCATCTGGTCGGCATACCGCTGAAGGATTCGAAACTGCTGAAGGACGCCGGCTACAAGGGCGGCGAAGTGTACGCGTTCATTACGCAGCGGGTGAAAGAAACGAAGCGCGACACGGCGAAGCAGGTGCTGAAAAAGCTGGCGGAACGGTAAAGGCAGTCCGGGCGCCCCGACCATCGCTGTACAAATACGAAAAACCGTTCGTTCAAGGAACGGTTTTTTCGCGTTTCCGGGCGAGCCGGATCGCCCCCATCCATTTTTGCTCCGGTTTGCACATTTTTGAGAGCGCGGCGTTCGCCCGCCCGGACGCCCCGATCAAAAAAGTCCGATTGCCGGAAAATCGGCGCTGCCGCATAATCGAGCTACCGGCCGCTGCGGCGGTTCGCGGAATAGGGTGCAACGGAGGTGAACGCCCGATGAGGCAGGCCGCGGCCGAAGCCCGAAGCGCCGGGCGGCAGTCCGAACGACAGTCCGAGCCGTACCGGACGACCGTGGCGAAGCGGCTGAAAAGGGATAGATGGCTGTATGCGCTGCTGACGCCGGGACTGCTTTATTTCCTCGTCTTCAAGTACGTCCCGATGTGGGGCGTGCTGCTCGCCTTCCAAAATTACCAGCCGTTCACCGGCTTTTGGAGGAGCGAATGGGTCGGCTTGGACCATTTCCGGATGTTTTTCGGAAATCCCGACTTTTTCATGCTGCTGCGCAACACGCTGCTTCTGTCTTTGTACAATCTCGTCTTCTTTTTCCCGGCGCCGATCGTTTTGGCGCTGCTGCTGAACGAAGTCCGGCTTTCCTTCTTCAAACGGACGAAGCTGCAAAATGCTGCTCGGCGATTTGGACGGCGACGGGCGGATGGAGATGGTGCTCGTGCAGCCCGACAACCGCCGGGACGTCCGCTACGTTCCCCACCAAGCGCAATGTTTGACCGCCTTCGATTTGCAGGGCGGCCTGATGTGGCAGATTGGCACGCCCGATCCGGAAGCCGGCGGCCCGGGCTCGGATTACCCGGCCCAACTCGTCGATATCGACGGAGACGGGCGGCTCGAGGTCGTCTGCGTCATGGACGGCCTGTTCCATATCATCGACGGCGCACCGGAGAAAAGAAAGCGTCGCACGCGCTCCCTCACCCCGAAGCGCACGACTGCATCATCATCGCCAATTTGACGGGCGGCCCGCAGCCGACGGATATTATTTTGAAGGACCGTTACCGCCGCATGTGGGCGTTCGACAACCGGTTCCGGCTCCTGTGGACGCACGAGGGCAATCCGGGCCATTTTCCATGGCCGTTCGACATCGACGGCGACGGCATGGACGAGGTGATGGCCGGCTACGACATGCTGGATCACGACGGACGGCCGCTTTGGAGCTGCGTCGATCTGCTCCGGGCGTCCGCTCGATTTGACGCGCAAAAGCGGAAGCCCGCTGCCGCAGCCGAAAAGGCTGTACAGCTCCACGCTGTATCCGGGGGGCCAAATCCCGTAAGGCTCGCGTTTTGCTGCTAGGCACCCGGTTCAACTCGATCCGGCCCGGCCCGGTACCCCGTCTCGAGATTTCTGTCTCAGCGGTAGTTGCGGCGGTACTCCGACGGCGTGACGCCTTCGTGGTGGCGGAACAGGTGGCAAAAGTAGCTGGAATCGTGAAAGCCGACCGATTTGCCCGTTTCGGCGACCGACAGCCGGGTGCCGATCAGCAGCTCCTTCGCCTTCTGCAGCCGCAGCTTCGTCAAGTACGCCCCGGGCGTCATCTGCATCGTCTGCTTGAAAATGCGGCATACGTATTGATGCGTAACGCCGATCGACGCCGCGAGCTCCTCCAGCGAAAAGCCGCCGGCATAATGGCGCTCCATGTAATCGAGGGCGCGCTCCAGCAAGGCGCCGGCCGGCGAGTTGGGCCGCATCCGCTCGGCGACGCAAGCGGGCAAGTCGACGAGGAAGCCGTACAGCTTGCCGGACGTTTTCAGGCTCATATCGGGCGTTTTCATAATCGCCGCCGTGTAGATGTCGTGGATATGCCGCTCCAAGAGCCGCGTATTGCACAGCGTGAACAGCTCCGACCGGTTCATGTGCGACAGCTGCAGCAGCGGACGGACGCCCGGACCGTTGAAGGCGACCCAGTGCGTCTCCCACGGCTCCTCGACCGCCTCGTAATGATGGGCGGAGCCGGGGTATACGAGCATCCCCATGCCCGGCTTCATGACGTATTCCGCGCCTTCCAGCACGAGCCTTCCTTTCCCTTTCACCGTATGAAGCCAAATGAATTCCGCGTAGCCGTTTTCCCTGCTGATCCGGCTTTGATTGGCCATGCCTCCGACGCTGTACACGTATACCGGCAGCAAGCTTTTGTTCGCGATCATCGGGACGACGAACTTTTTCATGGCGCTTCCCCTTTTGTTTCAATTTCTTATATTCAGACTCAATATTTCGGATTGCGGCGGGCAGGGAAAAGGATTACCTTGTATGTAGAATATGATAAACCAGCGGCAAGACGCGTTCAACCGGGACATTCAAATTACACGCTTTCAACAACGAGAGCGGAAGTCCGGACAGGCGCGGAAGAGAACGGATTTTTCAATGAAAGCGCTGCCATAGTTTCGGGCGAAACGAAAGGGGAGAAAGCCGATGAAGGCGAAATGGCTGAAATGGGCCGCGCTCGCGATGCTGTCGGTTGCGGCATCCGGCTGCGGGACGGCGAACGAAACGGGCGACGCGAAGACGGGCGAGGGCGCGCCGCGTCCGCAAGCTCCGACCGACAAGCCGGTCGAGCTCGTATTTTACTCGATCGCCCGGGACAGCGAGGAAACGTTCAACGAACGATACGGCAACGCGATCAAGAAAAAGTTTCCGAACTTGACGATCAAGTACGTGAAACGGGTCGCCGGGGAAACCGACCTGCAGCAGTACGTCGTGACCGGGCAGCCGATCGATTTGATCTGGGGCTCGCTCGGATCGTGGCCGGCGATTCTCGATTTCAAGCTGGAGACGGATATGACCGATTTGGTCAAGACGCACGGCATCGACCTGTCCTCGTTCGAGCCGTACTTGATCGACGCGATCAAGCAGTACGGGGGCGGGAAGCTGTACGGGCTTCCTTTCGAGAACAGCGTGAACGTCCTGTACTACAACAAAGATTTGTTCGATAAATTCGGCGTCTCCTACCCGAAGGACGGCATGACGTGGGACGAATTGCACGACCTCGCGAAAAAGCTGAACCGCAGCGAAGGAAACGTCAGCTATACGGGCTTTTCGACGAGCACGAACCAAACGTTCATTACGAACCAGTTCGGGCTTCCGCTGATCGATCCGAAAACGAAAAAATCGACGTTCGGCGACCCGAGATGGAAGCGGATCGTCGAAGGCGAGTTCGTCCAGTTTGCGAAAGAAACGATGTACTTGGACGTCGCCGACAAGCTTCGCAAAGGGGGAGCGCTCAATCTCGCCAATTTCAACAAAGACTTGGTGCTCGCCATGTATCCGTCCGGTCCGCTGCTCCCGCTCGTGCAGCCCAAGGAAATGTCCGCCTTCAAATGGGATATGGCGGCGATGCCGACTTTCCCGGAGGCGAAAGGCGTCGGCTACTCGGCTTATCCGAACTATATGAGCGTAACCGCCATGAGCAAGGAGAAACCGATGGCGATGGAAGTGTTGAAATTTTTGACGTCGAAAGATTTCCAGACGACGCTGTCCAAGTCGGGCAACATGACCGTGCTGCAGGACAAGGCGATCCAGGACGCGATGGGGCAGGAGAGCGCGTTCAAGGACAAACATTACAAGGCGTACTTCTACAACAAATTCGCGCCGATCGGCGAGAAGTCCGACCTGGACAGCAAAGTGCCGGCTTACAATTCGATAACCTCTCTGCTCATGAAGGTGGCGAAAGGCGAGATCGACACGAATACGGCGCTGCGGCAGGCGGAGGAGGACGTGAACAAAAAAATTCAGGAAGCTCTCGCCAAATAACGGCATAACGAGCGGAACAAGGAGGGCGCTATCAAGATGACGGCAGACCGCTGCGTCAAATTGCGTTGGTTGGACGGGGAGCCGCATGTCGCCGCGGGCGTAACGTGGGGCGTCCCCTGGAAGGAAGGCGAGCTGCGGCGCGACGGGACGTTTTCGCTGCTCGGCGAGTCGGGAGAGCCGGTAGCCGTGCAAAGCTGGCCCGCCGCGTTTTGGCCGGACGGCAGCGTCAAATGGTCGGCGCATGCGGCGGCGCTTCCCGCCGGAGGACCGGACGGCTACACGCTCGTGAAAGGGGAGCGGGCCGACGAAGGCGCGGGCGGCGCGGAGATCGTTGTCGTATCGGAAACGGAGCAGACCGTCGTCGTCGATACGGGACCGATCGTCTGCACGCTGAACAAGCGGGGCGGCGACCTGATCGCGGGCGTCGCCCGCGGCGGCGTTCCGGTGTGCGCCGGCGGCAGGCTGATCGCCGCGAAAGAAGAAACGTTCGTCACGTCCGGCGTGCGGACGGCGAAGACGATCCGCTGCGAAAGCCGGATTTACAAAACGACCGTAGAGTCGCGCGGCCCGGTGCGCGCCGTCGTCAAAATCGACGGCCGCCACCGCGCGGCCGGCTCCGGGACCGGGGCCGGGGCCGAATGGCTGCCGTTTACGCTGCGCCTTTATTTTTATGCGGGCAGCGCCTCCGTGAAAGCCGTCCATACGTTTTTTTACGACGGCAATCCGCATCAGGACACGATAACCGGCATCGGCTTCGCCTTCGACGTGCCGATGCGCGGGCCGCTGTACAACCGGCACGTCCGGTTCGCCGGGGACGACGGCTTTTTCGCCGAATCGCCGAAATCGCTTCATACGCGCCGCACGCACGGCAAGTACAGCGAGCTGCACGAGCTTCAGCTCGGGGGCGAATCCGTCCGGCTCGACGCGCAGGAGGATGCGTATTTCGCCGGCTTGCTCGACGAATCGGCCGTCTGGGACGACTTCAAAATCGTCCAGGACAGCTCCTCGCATTACCGCGTCTCGAAGCGGACGAAGGCGGAATGCTGCTGGCTCAAGGCGGCGGTCGGCCGCAGGGCGGGCGGGCTCGGCTACGTCGGCGGGGAAGGCGGCGGCATGGCGGCCGGCGTGCGCCATTTTTGGCGGAAGCATCCGGCGTCGATGGAGGCGTTGCATACGGCGAAGGACAGCGCGGAATTCCGGATCTGGCTTTGGTCGCCGGACGGGCCGGCGATGGATATGCGCCATTACGATACGGAAACGCATGTGGAGTCGGCGTACGAGGGCGCGGAGGAGCTGCGCGCGACGCCGTACGGCATCGCCAATACGAACGAGCTGACGTTCTGGTTCGAGGATCGCACGCCATCGGCGGAGCGGCTGTCCGGACTGCTGCGCGAGAACGGTTCGCCCGCCTTGCTCGTTTGCGAGCCGCGGCACTATTACGAGGCGAAGGCGTTCGGCATTTGGAGCTTGCCGGACCGCGGCAGCCCGATGAAGGCCTATCTGGAAGACCGGCTCGACGGCATTGTCGATTTCTACAAGGAAGAGGCGGACGGCCGGGACTGGTACGGCTTCTGGGATTACGGCGATTTCATGCACAGCTACGATCCGGTGCGTCACGTCTGGAACTACGATCTCGGCGGCTGCGCCTGGCAAAATACGGAGCTGGCGGCGAACATGTGGCTGTGGTACATGTTTCTCCGCTCGGGCCGCGCCGACATATTCCGTCTGGCCGAAGCGATGACGCGGCATACGAGCGAGGTGGACGTATACCATTTCGGCGAATACGCGGGACTCGGCTCGCGGCACAATGTCGTGCATTGGGGATGCGGCTGCAAGGAAGCGCGCATCGCGATGGCCGGGCTGCACCGGTACTACTATTATTTGACGGCGGACGAGCGGATCGGCGACGTGATGGACGAAGTGAAGGACGCCGATTACGCGACCGTCCGTCTCGACCCGATGCGGGCTTATTTTCCGAAAGACGAGCATCCGACCCATATCCGGGTCGGCCCGGACTGGGCGGCGTTCAGCTCGAACTGGATGACGCGCTGGGAGCGCTTCGAGGACGAGGCTTACCGCGACAAGCTGCTCGTCGGCATCGACTGCATCAAGAAGGCGAACTTCCGGCTGCTGTCCGGGCCGACCTACGGCTACGAACCGAAGACAGGCGTGCTGACGCCGATGGGCGACGACAACTGGGGACGGCATCTGGCCATTTGCATGGGCGGACCGCAGGTGTGGTTCGAGCTGGCGGCGATGCTGAAGGACCCGCAGTGGGAAAGCATGCTCGCCGAGTTCGGCGTCTTCTACAATTTGCCGAAGGAGGAGAAGGAAGCGGTCTCCGGCGGGGCGATCGGCCATAAAAGCTTCGGCCATCCCGTGCTCGGAACGGGCATCGGCGCATACGGCGCGGCGTATGCGAAGAACGGGGCGTCCGCCCGGTCGACATGGTCGATCCTGCTCGGCAACGCGTACGCCAGGACCGATTTGCGGCGCGAGGCGAGAACGCGGACGCACGTAAGGACGACGCGCGAAATCGATTGGATCAATACGAACGAAGCGGCGCAATGGTCGCTGAATACGATTTTGAGCTTGGAGCTCATTCCCGAGGCGCTGCCCGAGCGGCTGCCGGAAACGGGCGAAAGGAGTCGATAGGCGAAAATGGAAAACGGGGCATGGACGCTCATCTACGATAATCCGCTGTCGTCCGCGAAGGACGTGGAACGCTTCCGCCTGGAGGGCGATGCGGCGGTTACGTTTCCGCTCGGCCGGATGAGGCTCGAGTCGACCAGAAGCGAGGAGGAAGGGCAGAAGGCGAACTTCGTCTTCTGGTGCCCGGTGACGTTTCCGGCCGACATCGCCGTCGAGTGGGAGTTTTGGCCGGTTCGCGAGCCGGGGCTCGCCATTTTGTTTTTCGCCGCGACGGGGGCGGGCGGGGAAGATTTGTTCGATCCGCGCCTGTCTCCCCGCAGCGGCCCGTACGAGCAGTACCATCACGGCGACATCAACGCGCTTCACGTCTCCTATTTCCGGCGAAAATGGGCGGAGGAGCGGCGTCTGCATACGTGCAATTTGCGCAAAAGCTACGGGTTTCACCTCGTCGCCCAAGGCGCGGACCCGATTCCCGGCGTGGCCGACGCGACCGGCCCTTACCGCGTGCGCGTCGAAAAGTCGGGCGGCGCCGTCCGCTTTTCGATTCAGGACGTGCCGGTATTCGCCTGGGAGGACGACGGCGCCGCTTACGGCCCCGTGCTGCAAGGAGGCAAAATCGGCTTCCGCCAAATGGCTCCGCTCATAGCGGAATACGCCAACTTGAAAGTTTACGCCAAACGGCCGGAGCGAGGGGAGGAGGGCGGATGAACGTCAGTCTTTCGTTCGCGCTCGATTTCGGAGAGGCGGGCGGGGAGCGCCTCCCGCAGCGCCTCCCGCAGCGCCCGACCGGTGACGGGCCGGACCGGGGATTCGGCGGCGATGCGATCCGGGTCGGCCATGACGAGGCGTACGATAGCTTGCGCGGCTGCGGCTTCGCCGATGTCGAGGAGCCGTCGCGCAACGAAGATTTGCGCTGCAGCTGGCCGGGGGAATATTTCGCGCCGCGGCGAAAATCGTTTATCGCCGACGTGCCTTACGGCAATTACGAAGTCGCCGTGACGTTCGGCGGCGCGGACGAGCCGGTCGCGCTGTCGGCGAAGGCCGGTCCGGGCATGCTGATGCTTCGCGATTGCGCCGCCTTGCCCGGTCGGGCCGGGACGGAATCGTTCGCCGTCCACGTCGCCGACGGCCGGCTGATGCTCGCGTTTTCCGGCGCGGCGGGCGTCGTGGGCGTACGGATCGAAAGGGCGCCGCGGCTGCCGACTTTGTTTCTGGTCGGCGATTCGACGGCGGCCAACCAGACGTCCGGCCAGTATCCGTTCGCCGGATGGGGGCAAATGCTTCCCCATATGCTGACGTCCGGCGTGGCCGTAGCGAATTGCGCGCGGTCGGGCAGAAGCTCCAAAAGCTTTATCGAGGAAAGCCGGTGGAACGAAATCGTCCGGAAGCTGCGTCCCGCCGATTACGTGCTCGTGCAGTTCGCCCATAACGACGAGAAAACCGGTCCGGGGGGTACGGAGCCGTTCACGACGTACAAGCAATATTTGCGGCGGTATATCGAGGATGCGCGGCGGCGGTCGGCGATTCCGATGCTGGCGACTCCGGTGCACCGCCGATTTTTCGACGAGGCGGGCCGCCTTACAAATACGCACGGCGATTATATCGCCGCGATGAAGCAACTGGCCGAGGAGGAAGGCGTGCCTTGCCTCGATTTGGCCGACCGAAGCAAACGGTATTTCGAAGAGCTGGGCGAGGAAGGAACGAAACCGATCTTTATGTGGACCGAGCCCGGGGAATACGACGGCTTGCCCGAAGGGACGAAGGACAACACCCATTTCTCGCAGCGCGGCGCCGCGGAAATCGCCCGGCTCGCCGCTTCTTGCATTCGCGAGTCGGGAATCGAGCCGCTGTGCAGGCACGTGCGCCCGCTCGATCGGCCGTCCTCCGCTCCGTAACCGCGCCGCGGCTCGGCCGTGTCGCATTTCTGCGGTTTACAGGAGGCGCCTCCGTTCGATAGGATGGACGTAAGCCCCGGGAGCCGCCTGTTGCCGCCGGATCGATTTTCCGGCTCCGTCGGCAAGACTCCTTCGCCCGAATGCCGGGGCCGCGCTTTTCGTACATTTTGTCGCGAGGTGATCGGATGAAAATCGGCCTTAGCACGTACAGTTTGTTGAATGCGTTGAAATCCGGAGACATGACGGTGCTGGACGTCGTCGAATGGATCGCGGACCACGGCGGCGAACATATGGAAATGGTGCCGTACGGTTACACGGTCGCAGACAATCCCGACTTGGCGGATGCGATCCGGGAGAAGGCGAAGGCGGTCGGGATCGAATTGTCCAACTACTCGATGCCGGCGAACTTCGTCCAGGAGACGGACGAGGCGTTCGAGGAAGAAGTGCGGCGCGTCAAGCAGCACGTCGACATTGTGCACCGGATGGGCGTGAAGCATATGCGCCACGACGTGACGGCGTTTACGCTGCCGCCGGAGAAGATGACGATCGCCTGGTTCGAGGACAGCTTGCCGCTCATCGTCAAAGGAAGCCGGATCATCGCCGATTACGCCGCCCGGTACGGCATCACGACGACGATCGAAAACCACGGGTTCAGCGTGCAGGCGAGCGACCGCGTCCAACGCGTCCTGCGGGCCGTGGACCGCCCCAACTTCAAGACGACGCTCGACATCGGCAACTTTATGTGCGTCGACGAAAATCCGATTATCGGCGTCATGAAAAACATACCGTACGCGTCGCTCGTTCACGTCAAAGATTTTTATTTCAGGCCGTACGACGAGCCCCCCGGGGACGGAGCCTGGTTCAAAACCGCCCACGGCAATTTCCTCCGCGGAGCGATCTTCGGGCACGGCGACATTCAGGTCCGCAAAATCGTCAAGCTGATCAAGCAATCGGGCTACGACGGCTACGTGACGGTCGAGTTCGAAGGGATGGAAGAGTGCAGAACCGCTTCGAAAATCGGCATGGACAACTTGCGCCGGTTGTGGCAGGAAGCGTAAGCCGGTGAGGCGAAGCCTCCGAATCCGCACGGGTTCGGGGGCGATCCAATAGCCCGAGTTTGACCCAACATCAACATGTACGACGCGAACGAAGATCGACTGCCCGCGAGCGCGGGTCAACAGCCTGCTGCACGCGAACCGGCAGTCCGAGCGCGATCCAACAAGTTCGCGTTAAGCATGGCGCCAAGCGGTGCGGGGGCGCACAATAAGCGGAAAGAACGCTATAGCATGGAGCGAGTGGCGCCTTTCGTTCCCGCGACCGGCGTATCCTCATGCCGTCGGGCCGCCGAATCGAACGAACGGGAAAACCTCCCGTTCGTTCGATCCCCTAAAGGTGTCGTTTCGAATGACCGGGAAAAGCTCCCGTTAAAATGGCGTCGAATCGGCGAAAAGCGCGGTTTGGACGAAAGTAGCGGGATGTTTTCCCGTTGTTTTTCGCGGAAACGGGAAACGACCGAAAATAACGGGAACATTTCCATCAAGTCTCCCGCTCCGCTGCCGATTCGGCGTGCAAAAAGGTTCGGTTTGTGCAGAAAGGATCGTCGCTCTGACGGTCTTTTTTTAATAGTAAAGAATCGCGGTATTCGGATGATGAAAATGTTGACTTTATCGATGCTGCGGACGAAGGTTCGGGAGTGCAGGCCTCCTTACAGTTTTGGAAACGGAGAGGACGCTAAAGCTTGGGGCGAGCAGCGCCTTTCGTTTCTGCGTCCGGCTTCTCCGTATCCTGCCGGGCCGTTGGAATGGAACGAACGGGAAAACCTCCGGTTAACCCGCTCTTCTATAGCTGTCGTGGCGTAATACCGGGAGAAGCTCCCGTTAAAACGGCGTAGTATCAGCGAAATGAACGGTATGGACGAGTTTATCGGGATGTTTTCCCGTTGTTTTGCCCGGAAACGGGAAACGACCGAAAATAGCGGGAACTTTTCCATCTCGCTTTCCCCGCTCCGCTGCCGTTTCGGCCACAACCAAAAAGGTTCGGTTTGCGCAGAAAAGATCGTCCTGTCCCGGCCTGTGCTTAACGGAGCGGTTCTGCTGCCTGCGGCGGGAACGGCGATAGCGGCTCGGTTGACCTGCGCCGGCGTCGTCGGGAGTTGGAGCGGTTAGCGGCATGCGGCGGCGGTGGCGGGACGGGCCCCAAGTCCAAGAGTCTAACGGACATGGCGGCCGCTAATGAATCTCATTTCGGCATATTTTTTTTCCAACGGACGCAGGCGCGGCTATTTGGTGAAAAAACCCCTTTTGGACGGCGGTTCGGAGCAAATAAGCGCAGGTGGTGTCCGTTACGATTGGGGAACGGCCGATTTTCGCGAAATAAGCGCCGTGGCGTCCGTTACGTTTCGGAAGCCGACTGTTTTATTCTTTACCAAGAACAAGCTACCGATAAAACACGGATGTACATCATCGAAAAGGCTTCGATCAGAAGCTTTTCTTATGGGATAGAACGAATAACAACCGGGCGGATCCGGGTCCATGTCTAACGAATCGGTATAGGCTTATCGGCGGAAAAACGATCGTTTTTTCAGGCTAACGAATCCGGACAAATCCGGACATCGTTATCGAGCCGAAAATGGGACAAAACGGTCCGATTTGCCGGCAATAGCGATACCGGAGTTCGTAAACAAACTCGCCTCCTCCGCTTTCGGCTCCGATAAGGTTTGCTGGGTTCGTTAGCCGTCGACAGACGTTTTTCTTACGTAAGCGTCCGCCGGCCAGTCGTCCTGCTTCGGAGGAGACCCGGGGAGCTTCGCGAGCGGGGACGTTACTGTCGTCGTTCGGTTGGTCTGCCGCGAAATCGGGACCGGTTCGAACCGAGTCGGCCCCGATCGTTCAAGCCTCCTCCCTGCCGGGACCGCCGCTCCACGACGGGGACCCGCCCGGCCCGAATAATAGTTTAAAAGGGAAGCGTTTTCCATTATGATAGAAATGATCTGGATCTGAATTCCAATTATAAGGACGAAACGCGGTACGGGACGTCGACGATAGATTTTCGCTTCGCCGGGCATCGGATGCGTAAGAGGGGAAGGAGGAAGCAAAACGTGAGCATGCGGCTCGAAAGCGAAAACAAGCCGCGGCGGACGCAAGGCGGGGAAGCCGAAGGCGGCGAAGCGGCGGCATGGGTGCGGGAGCTTGGCGGCAATGGCGGTCCGGCGCGGAAGCGGGACGGTCTCGCCGGCGGTCGGAGAGAGGCCGACCGCGAGCTCGTGGAACGCGCCCGCAGCGGCGACCAGGAAGCGTTCGGAGAGCTGGTGCGCGCGCATCGCGCCGAGGCGTACGGCTGGGCGCACAAAATCGCGCAGGACGCCTACTTGGCCGAAGATATCGTGCAGGATGCGCTCATCCGGGCTTTTCTGCGCCTCGGCACGCTGGTCGATGCGAGCCGCTTCCTGCCCTGGCTGCAGCGGATCATCCGCAACCAGGCGTATATGAAGCTGCGCCGCGGCGGCCCGTTCGGCAAGGAGCGGCCGTTCGCCGGATTCGCGCCGCAGGGGGCGGACGGCTCCGATCCGGGAGGCGACGCCGATTCGGTCGATTGGGGGGACGTCGACCGGATTTTGTTCCGGCTGTCCCGTTCCGCCGCCGAGGAGGCGAGGATTCACGGCGATCCGGCCAAAGGGATGCTGCGCCGCGAGCTGTACGACAGTCTCCGCGCGCTGCTGCACTGTCTGAGCAAGCGGGAACGGGACATCTTCGAAGCGCATTTCTTCGGCGAGCTGTCGCCCGCCGAAATCGCGAGGCTGTTCGATACGACGACGGCAAACGTGTATAACCTGCTGTCCCGCTCCCGAACGAAAGTGCAGAAGGAGCGCATCCGCGTCTCGATTCGCCTGTACGTGCAGCGCCGCGCCGAGCTCGGGCTGAAGCGGGTCAACATTTTGCCTCCTCCCCGGCTATAGGGGCGGCCCCCCTCTGCTCGATTTCATATTCGGAGGAGGTTTACCGCATGAGCGATACGACGACGAAAGACTGGACCAAGACGTGGACGTCGGCCGCCGCCGCAATCCACGGCGCGCTCGCTTATACCGACAAAAGCCACTACTCGCTCGTGGACGTGATGGGCATTACCGGGCACGCGTTCCGGATCAATATCGACCCGATCCGCATCGACGTGGCCGGGCCGACGATGTTTCCCGGCGGCTACTTGATCCGCCGAAATTTATGCAATCTCGGGTTTATAAGCAGCTTGTCCGATACGGAGAAGCCGTTTTCCCCCGAAAAGGTCGAGAAGGTGATGGCGCTTATCCAGCAATCGGTGGACCGGGGCGTTCCGGCTATTTCGTTCGATCTGTTCATTCCGGAGTTCGGGCTTATTTACGGCTACGACGACGACAAGCAGCTGTTTTACGCCAAAGACGTGTCCAAGGAAGGGACCGTTACGTACACCGACTTCGTCGAAAGCCGGAACATGCTGTGGGTGACGACGATTCACGAAAGCTTGCCCCACTCGAAGTACGAAACGCTCCGCATGGCGCTCGACATGATCGTCGACCATGCCCGGGGACGGGAATGGCAGCATATTTTTCAAGGCAAGTACGTCATCGGCCTGGCCGGCTACGAAGCCTGGATCGCCTGCATGGAACGGCGGGAGGCCGACCCGTTCGGCAACGCGTACAACGCGGCCGTCATCGGCGACGCCCGCGAATTCGCGGCGCAATTTTTGCGCGAGCTGGTCGTCCGCTGGAACGGAACGAACGTCATCGAGCGCACGGTGCGAAAAATGGCGTCCGAAGCGGCGGCGCATTACGAGCGGACGGCCGTCGCGTTCGCCGAGCTGCGCGGGATGTTTCCGTTCCCGCAAGGCGGACGGCCGGACGAGCCGGAGCAGGCGGAACGCGCGGTCCGGCTGCTGCGAATCGCCCAGGAGGCGGAAACGTCGGGCGTGGAGGTGCTCGAGAAGCTGCTCGGCTTCATGAAGGCGTACTGGTCCGAGCAGTGGATCCATTAGCTTCGGGCGCGGCTTTCTCCTTCTTCGGCCGGAAGCGACCTATGACCGCAGCCGACCGCAAAAGCCGGATTCGTTCGCGAATCCGGCTTTTCGGGCTTCGGCGCCGTTTTAACCGCCCGCCTTCGTTCGTTCGTCCTCGTCCGTCGTCGCGTCCGGCCCCGCAACCGTCTCCGTATCGTGCTGAAACCAGAGGTGCTTGAAATCGATCCAGCCGAGCGTGTTGAACTGGGCGCCCTTGACCGAAGGGTGAACCGACGTGCTCATCTTTTTGTGCAGCAGAAACAGCAGCGAGCGCTCTTCGCCGTGCAGCCGTTCCAGCTCGCGCAGCATCGCCCTGCGCTTCGCTTTCGACGGCTCGCCGAGCACGGCGGCGATCGCGCGGTCGCATTTCGCCTTCATATGCTCCGCCAAATGGATGCGGATAATGCTTTTGTCCGACCGCCAGCTTTCGATCTGCGTCACTTCGTCCTCGTCCAATACGTTTTGGAACAGCATCCCGTCCGCCTCCGGCCAATCTTGCAAAGAAAGCAGGTTCAGCCACGGCAGCGTCTCGACGACGACGTTGACGCCGAACTCCCGGTACCGCCGCTGCAGCCATAGCGCGTCCTTCACATGCTTCTCGCCGGTCAGCAGCCTGAACGGCTCGCCGTTGTAGCCGGCTTGCCGGAGCAGCTCCGCGCCGAGCTCGGGGTCCGAGACGAAATCGTCGCCCGCCTCATCCGGGTCGGCGATAAAGCTTTTGGCCGGCATCGTCCGGTCGCCTCCGAGCTCCGCGATCATCCGCCGCCGGTCGGTCAAATGGTGCAGCGCATGACGGAAGGCGAAACTGCGCTGGGGGCCGTCGCGATTCATGTTGAACGTCATCAGACTGCACCCCGATACGATCGTCTCCTGCTGCGCCCAGCTCGGATGTTTGGCCGGCGATTCGTGGCCGAAGACGATTCGATCGAGCCGCGGCTCCCGGATCGTTTCGCAATCCGGCGGAACGACGATCATTTCGACCCGGTCCAAATGCGCCCTTCCTTGAAAATAGGGCAGAAACGCCTCCAGCACCAGGCGGCTCGGCTGGTTGATCGTCACCATGAACGCCCCCGTCCCGACCGGCTCCCGTCCGAACCGGTCCCCCTTCTCCTCGCAGACGTCCCGCGGCACGATCGACGCCGTCGCGTTGCTGACGAACCGGAGAAACAAATAGTTCGGCGCCCGAAGCCGAATGCGAAGCGTCGTCCGGTTGACGGCGACGATCCGTTCGATATCGCGGAACAAAGGGCTGGGGCCGCGCAAACGCCCGAACGTAAACGCGGCGTCGTCCGCGGTCATTTCCCGCCCGTGATGAAACTGCACCCCTTTGCGCAAATAAAACGTCCACGTCATGTTCGCCTCGTCGGCTTCCCAATGATGGGCGAGGCCGGGGACGAACGTTTCCGCCACGCGGTCGTACCGGACGAGCGTGTCGAACACTTGATTGATAATATGCATATCGAGCGCCGAAAACGTCACGATCGGATCGAGCGAGTAGATCGCCCAATGGACGGGGAAGCGCAAAACTTCCACCGCCTCCCGTTCGGATCCTTCCGCTTTGTAGCCGAAATATTCGGACAGCCAATCGCCGAATCGTTCCTTCGCGGACGTATCGTCCCCGTACCGGCGAATGAGCTCCAGCGCGCCCGGAACGTCGCCGCGCTGCGCCACATGCTTCGCGTTGTCGATCAGCATCCGCGCGCGGTCGACCCGGAACGTCAGCGCCGACCGGTTGCCGCGCCCCCGCCCGGGCGTCCACGAGATCCAGCCGCACTCGCACATTTTGCGAATGACGAGCTTGGCGTTTCGCTCGCTGCAGTACAGCTTGCCTGCGACGTCCCGGAGCGTTACCCCGATCGGCTCGTTGTCGGGCGCTTCGGGGTAGGCGCGGCGCAGCAGCAAATATTGTTGGGAAGCGTAAAGCAACGGCGCTCACCTCGCTGTTTGAATGAAAAAAAGGGGAAATGAAGTACATCGATTATACCCTTTTTTGCCTCTTTTGACGACCGTACAATGGCGGTAAAGGAAGCGTAAGAGGAGTGAGGGTCCTATGCATCATCGCAAACCGGAAATGATCTACGAATTCGAGCGGGAGCGGCTGGCGAACGTCGGTCGGGACGATTGGAACGACGGCCCGGGCGGGGAGACGGAAAGCGCCGCCGCGGGTCGCGGACGGAAGCGGGGCGTCGTCGGAGCGGCGGCCTTGGCTTGCATTTTCGCGGGGACGGTCATGGTCGCCCTGAGCTTGTTCGGCCGGTAGCAGCGGCGGCCGCGTCGAAAGGGGAACCGCGCCGCTGCAATACCTATTGCCAGCGGCCCGGATTTGGCCTATAATCGATCCGTAAGCCAGATGCCCGTCCGCATGGTTTGTACGCCATTTATAATAGGCCAACAGGTGCCCGAACGACGCCGTCGATCGGGTTAAAAGGGAAGTCGGTGCGAATCCGACACGGTCCCGCCACTGTGAAATAGGAGCTTTCTCACGATGCCACTGTCCGCCGAGCGGACGGGAAGGCGAGGAAGCGGCGCCCGCTTGATTGCGGCCGGCGCGCCTATGAGTCAGGAGACCTGCCTGCTTGGTAAGCCCCAAGGAATCCTTCGAGGAAAAGGAGCCGGCTTATTCGGGAACGTTGTCTGCTTCTCGCCGTTCGGCGGTTGCCCGTATTCGCTGTGAACGCCCCTGTCCTTCCGAGGACGGGGGCTTTTTGCTTGCGAAGGCGCGGGAACCGGAACAGGCGTTCAATGGGTTCAGGTACGGGTTCGGTTCGGGTTCAGGTTCAGGGGAGATTCGGGGTACAAGGATCGGGGCAAAAAAAGGAGAGATCGAGATGAAGAAGCTTGGCGTGCTGTCGCTTGCCATCGCGCTCGCGCTGACGGCAGCGGCGTGCGGATCGACCAAAACCGAGGGAGTCAAGGAGCCCGCGCAGGCGTCGCCCGGCGGAACGGCCAAAGCCGGCGGCGGCGCGGAAACGGGGAAGAAAACGGTATATCCGCTTACGGTCAAAGACAGCTCGGGCAAAGAATTTACGTTCGCCAAAGCGCCGGAGCGCATCGTTTCTCTGTCGCCGACGGAGACGGAGGTGCTGTTCGCGCTCGGACTCGGCGACAAAATCGTCGGCGTGTCCAATCTGGACGATTACCCGGAAGAGGCGAAAAGCAAGCCGAAAATGGGCAACCTGCAGGGCAACCCGGAAGCGATCATCGCGGCGAATCCGGACATCGTGTTCGCGGGTCTGTCGCTGAACAAAAATTCGGTGGCGAAGCTGAACGAGCTGAAGCTGAATTTGTTCCAAACGAATCCGAAGACGATCGACGAGGCGATGGAGCGCATTTTGCTGTTCGGCCGCATTACGGACAAGCAGGAGCAAGCCGAGAAAGTCGTCGCGCAAATGCAAAAGGAGAAGCAGCAGGTCGTCGACGCGCTCAAAGGGCTGAAGCCCGAGCAGAAGAAAAAAGTGTACATCGAATTTTCGCCCGGCTGGACCGTCGGCAAAGGCGAATTTTTGGACGATATGATCACGCTTGCCGGCGGGGTGAACGTGGCGTCGGATTTGCAGGGCTGGAAGCAAATCAGCGAAGAAAAAGTGATTCAGCAAAATCCCGACGTCATCTTTTTCGCGAAAGCCGTCCCGGATCTGGAGAAGACGATTCGCGGCCGCAGCGGGTGGGATAAAATCGCCGCGATTCAGGCGAACAAGGTGATCGCGCTCGACGACAATTTGCTGTCGCGGCCCGGCCCGAGAATTACGAAAGCGTTGGCCGATATGGCCAAAGGGCTTTATCCGGATTTGGTGAAGCAATGAAACGAACGTTATTCGGCTGGGGAGTAGCAGGCTTGCTGCTCCTTCTTGTTTCCGTCGTCGTCAGCTTGTCGCTCGGCTCGGCGCACATTCCGATTCCGCAAGTATGGGGCATCCTGGTCAAGCAGCTGCCTTTCGTCGGAGACACGGTGCAGGCGACGTGGCCCGCTTCGTCGGAGCAAATCATTATGAAGGTCCGGCTTCCGCGCATCGTGCTCGGGGTGCTGATCGGCGGGGCGCTATCCGTATCCGGCGCCGGCTTCCAGGGCGTGCTGCGCAATCCGCTGGCCGATCCGTATACGCTCGGCGTCGCCTCGGGGGCGTCGGTCGGCGCGGCGTTCCTGATCATGTTCGGGCTTCACTACGCGATATTCGGCATGTGGTCGATTCCGATCGTCGCGTTCGGCACCGGCATGGCCACGCTGTGGGTCGTATTCCGGCTGGCCGGCGTCCAGGGCAAGTTTCGCACGGAAACGGTCATTTTGTCCGGCGTCGTCGTTTCTTCCTTTTTAAGCGCGATCGTGTCGTTTATGGTCGCTTTGAATTCGGACCGGATCGTCAACGAAATTTTGTTTTGGCTGATGGGCAGCTTGTCGCTGCGGGGCTGGCCGTATACGACGGTCGTTTTGCCGTATCTCGCGGTCGGCGCGGCCATTTTGATCGCGTACGGGCGTCCGTTGAACTTGTTCACGCTCGGCGAACGGCATGCGGCGCATTTGGGGGTGCGGGTCGAGCGGACGAAATGGGTCGTCCTGCTCGTCTCGACGGTGTTGACCGCGGCCGCCGTTTCGGTATGCGGCGTCATCGGTTTCGTCGGGCTCATTACGCCGCATTTGGTCCGGCTCATGGTCGGCCCGGATTACCGGCTGATCATTCCGCTATCGCTGCTGTTCGGGGGCATTTACGTGCTGTGGGCCGATACGCTCGCCCGCATGGTGCTCAGCCCGACGGAAATTCCGCTCGGCGTCGTCACCGCGTTTTTGGGCGCGCCGTTTTTCGCCTATTTGCTGTCCAGGCAAAAGAAAATGCTGAAAGGTTGATCGTATGATCGAAGTAAGCGGATTGTCGAAATCGTTCGACGGCAAAAGCGTGCTTCACGACATTTCGTTTTCCGTGAACGAAGGCGAAACGCTGGGGATTATCGGGCCGAACGGCAGCGGGAAGTCGACGCTGCTGAAGCTCGTCTCCGGCGTGGACCATCCCGACGGGGGCGACGTGCGGCTGAACGGCAAGCCGGTTCGCGCCTATTCGCGCAAAGAGCTGGCCCGCTGGCTGGCCGTGCTGCAGCAGGACGCGCTGCCTCCGGTCGGCTTTACGGTGCGCGAGGTGCTGGAGATGGGCCGGTATCCGTTCCAAAATTGGCTCGGCGACGAACCGGAGGACAGCTCCGGTTTGATCGACGGCATTTTGGAGCAGCTGCGTTTGACGCCGTTCGCGGAAAGGACGCTCGAGCATTTGAGCGGCGGGGAGCGGCAGCGCGTCGCGCTCGGCAAAGTGATGGCGCAGCAGCCCCGGCTGCTGCTGCTCGACGAGCCGACGACGTACCTCGATATCGGCTACCAGATGCAGATGATGGACACCGTCCGCCGCTGGCAGGCGGAGCAGCGGCTGACCGTCGTCGCCGTTTTGCACGATTTGAACTTGGCGGCGCAATATTGCGACCGGCTGCTGCTCGTTCACCGCGGGCGGGTTGCCAAAATCGGCACCCCGTGGGAGGTGCTCGAGCGATCGCTGATCGTGGACGTTTACGAAACGGAGCCGATCGTCGTCGAGCATCCGGTAACCGGAGCTCCGCAGCTGCTGCTGCAGCCGGGAGCGGGCATGCCGCTGCCGGGGAGCGGGGCGGAGCGGACGGAGGCGTCGGCGACGCGGTAGGCGGGAACGGCCGGATCGTGAGCGAAAGAGCGCTATCCGGGCGGATTGCGCGGCCGCTCGCTGGAATAGTGCGCCTAAGCGCACTAATCGTGCGTCGGCGGCGACGTGGAGGGGCGGAAGCGGCGGGATAGTGAGCAAAAGAGCGCTATCCGGTCGGGAATGGGCGGCTGCACGCGGGAATAGTGCGCCTAAGCGCACTATTCGTGCATTGGCGGCGCCGCGGCAAGGCGGAAGCGGCGGGATAGTGGGCGAAAGAGCGCTATCCGGGCGGATTGCGCGGCCGCTGGCGGGAATAGAGCGCCTAAGCGCACTAATCGTGCGTCAGCGGCGTCGCGGCTAGTCGGAAGCGGCGGGATAGTGAGCGAAAGAGCGCTATCCGGGCGGGAATGGGCGGCTGCTCGCGGGAATAGAGCGCCTAAGCGCACTAATCGTGCGTCGGCGACGCGGTAGGCGGGAACGGCTGGATCGTGAGCGAAAGAGCGCTATCCGGCCGGATTGCGCGGCCGCTCGCGGGAATAGTGCGCCTAAGCGCACTAATCGTGCGTTTGCGGCGTCGCGGCAAGGCGGAAGCGGCGGGATAGTGAGCGAAAGAGCGCTATCCGGGCGGATTGCGCGGCCGCTGGCGGGAATAGAGCGCCTAAGCGCACTAATCGTGCGTCAGCGGCGTCGTGGAGGGGCGGAAGCGGCCGGATAGTGGGCGAAAGAGCGCTATTCGGGCGGGATTGCGCGGCTCTCGCGGGAATAGAGCGCCTAAGCGCATTATTCTTGCGGTGAGAACTTAGCTATCCCGAACCTTCCGCTCTCTCGGCCGCCCTGCCGTATCTGCGCGGGAGACGGATGGGCCGTATTCATAGTAAAATAGCATAAGGAGGAATGCAGGATGGAACGAACCGTCGTTGAACGTACGGTACGGCGCATCGGCGCGTTGGACGAAGCCGCGATGCGGGACGCCGAGCGCAAGCTCGACAGGTTGACGAAGCCGCCGGGAAGCTTGGGCCGGCTCGAAGAGATCGCCCGGCAAATTGCCGGAATGACCGGCGAATTGAATCCGGACCTGTCCCGCAAAGCGGTCGTCGTCATGGCCGGGGACCACGGCGTTTGCGCGGAAGGCGTCAGCGCGTTTCCGGCGGAGGTGACGCCGCAGATGGTGCTGAACTTTTTAAACGGCGGGGCGGCGGTCAACGTGCTGTCGAGACACGCGGGCGCCGACGTCGTATGCGTCGATATCGGGGTGAACGCCGATATGAGCCATCCGGACCTGCTCGTGCGCAAGGTCGGGAAAGGTACGGGCAATATCGCCGCAGGTCCGGCGATGTCCCGAGCGGAAGCGGAGCAGGCGATCGCCGTCGGCATCGACGTCGCGGAAAGCTTGACGGCGCGCGGCTACCGGCTGCTCGCGACCGGCGAGATGGGCATCGGCAACACGACGCCGAGCTCCGCGCTGCTCGCGGCGCTAACCGGCGCCGAAGTCGAGGCGGTCGTCGGCCGCGGAACCGGCATCGGCGACGAGGCGCTTCGCCGCAAGCGGGACGTGATCGCCCGCGCGCTGAGCGTCAATCGGCCGGATGCCGACGACCCGCTGGACACGCTGGCCAAAGTCGGCGGCTACGAGATCGCCGGCCTCGTCGGCGTCATCCTCGGCGCGGCGGCCAGCCGCTGTCCGGTCGTCGTCGACGGCTTCATCTCGTCGGTGGCCGCGCTCGTCGCTTCGCGCATCGCCCCGCTCGCGAAAGGGTACATGCTGCCTTCGCATTTGTCCCATGAGCAAGGGCACCGGCTGCTGCTGGAGCATCTCGGGCTGCGTCCGATTTTGCAAATGGACATGCGGCTCGGCGAAGGAACGGGAGCGGTCATGACGTTCCCGATCGTGGAAGCGGCGATGAAGCTCATGAACGAGATGGCCACGTTCGAGAGCGCGGGCGTTTCGGAAAAGTGACCGGGGATCGATCGGAGCAGGACGGACAGATGCGCATACCGGTGTTTATACGGTGTTGAAAGTTGGCCGAACTCGAAGTTACGGCAGCGGTATTGAGTTTGCCGCACCGGGGCGCCGATAGCGTTAGTTTGGATATTAAGCGTTGTCTCCGGTGTCGCCCGGTACTTTTAGCGTACGTTTGGGACTCTTATTCGGTATATCTCGGCAAGGAAGGCCATTAGCAATCTTTAGGGACTTCTATTCCGGCGAAAAACCGGCTTTTCGCGGAATTTGCCGAAATAAGGGTCTCCGAAGACTCTTCACGTCGGTTAGCGCCGCTAACCTTTCATCCTAGAAGACGTTAAAGACCTTTAATACGCCGGCGGATTCGCCGGGTCGGCCCGGCTTCGGCGACGGGGCCGTCAGAGAGGAGCGCGGCGCTATGCGCATATTTGTAACAGGCGGCGCCCGAAGCGGAAAAAGCTCATTCGCGGAACGGTATGCGACCCGTCTCGGCCAAAGAGGCGTCTATATCGCGACCGCGCAGCCGTTCGACGACGAAATGGCGGCGCGGCTCGCGCTGCACAAGCAGCGGCGCGACGAGTCGGGTTACCCGTGGACGACCGTGGAGGAGCCGCTCCATATCGCGGCATGGCTGCGCGACCACGCCCCGGAGCCCGGGGAAGTCGTATTGATCGACTGCTTGACGCTGTGGCTGTCCAACTGGGTGCTGCGCTCCGAGCAGGAGCCCGATATGGAGCGGCGGGTCGGCGAGCAGCTTGAGCAGCTTGCCGAGGCGGTCGGCGCATACGAGGGGAATGTGCTGCTCGTGACGAACGAAGTCGGCAGCGGCATCGTGCCGGAATACAAGCTCGGGCGGGTGTACCGCGATTTGGCCGGCAGGATGAATCAGCGGATCGCGGGGGCGTGCGACGAAGCGTTTCTCGTCACGAGCGGCATTCCGGTCGAGCTGAAACGGTTGGCGTTTCGGTTCGACGACTAATCTACGAGTTGCTCGGGGCGCCAGTTTGTTGAACCGGCTGTAACGAACCGTACGAGCGCTAAGAAGGCTAAAACGTATCGTTTAACGATGGCAACGAATCGTGGAAGCCTTATTCGGGACAAACGACTCCTTGAAACGGTTCGACACTCCAAATAGCGATTCCTCGGTTCGTTACAGCGTCGAGAGGGAGAAAACGGGCCGAATAGCGACGGCTCGGTTCGTTAGCGTAACGGCCGGCGCAGAGCAGCGCGAGCCCCGCCGCTTATGCGCGCATGCTTCGGCCATCACAACATCGCTCCAAACCATAGGATAACCAAATCGAACTGCCGCCAAGGAGGGGATCGCGATGCTGCTGTACAGTTGGGAACAAACCGCATGGATGGCGCTGGCCGCGATCGCGGTCGATTGGCTCGTCGGCGATCCCCGTTGGCCGACCCATCCGGTCATCTGGATCGGACGGCTCGTCTCGCGGCTGGAGCGTCTGCTGCGGCGCGGGGAAGCGGCCGGAGCGAGATCGCCCGGACGCGTGCGGCTGACGGGCGTCGCCTTGACCGTGCTGACGGTCGGGGCGGCTTTTTCCGTTATGCTCGGCATCGTGCTTGTATGCGACCGGATTCACCCGTGGCTCGGTTATGCGGCCAACGTATGGTTCATATCGACGACGCTTGCGGTCAGGGGGCTCAAGGACGCGGCGATGCTCGTCTACCGGCCTCTGGCCGCTGGCGATCTGCCGGAAGCGCGCAAATACGTCGGCTACATCGTCGGCCGCGACACGACCCGGCTGGACGAGCCGGAAATCGTCCGAGCCACCGTCGAGACGGTCGCCGAGAACACGGTCGACGCCTTCGTCTCGCCGCTCGTCTTCGCGCTGCTCGGCGGCGCTCCGCTGGCGATGCTGTACCGCGCCGCCAATACGCTCGATTCGATGGTCGGCTACAAAAACGAGAAATACATGCATTTCGGCTGGGCTTCCGCCCGGCTGGACGATGCGCTCAATTACGTCCCGGCGCGGCTGACCGGCTTGCTGATCGTCATCGTCAGCCTGCTCGGCCGCGGGCTGTCCGCCGGCAGGGCGGCCAAATCGATATGGCGCTTCGCCTCGCTGCATCCGAGCCCGAACAGCGGCATTCCCGAGTCGGCGACGGCAGGGGCGATCGGCATCGAGCTCGGCGGCCTGAACCGGTACGGCGACGTCGTCAGCGACCGCGCGCGCATGGGCTGGCCGCTTCGCGAAAAAAAACGCGGCGACATTTTGCTGACGATCCGGATTTGCTACGGGGTGAGCTATTTGGCGGCGGGAGGACTGTTATGCGCGATTATCGCAAATATGTGGTGACCGAGCTGCAAGCGTGCGCCGCGGCGTTCCAGTTTATGACGCGGATTCCGGTCAAAGCGCAGCTCGATTACACGGACGACTTGTTCCGGCGAAGCACGGTCTATTATCCGATCGTCGGTCTCGCCATCGGCGGCATGCTGGCGGCGGCAGGCTGGCTGCTGGCCCTGGTCCTTCCGGCGGCGCCCGCTTCGGTGCTGACGCTCGGCCTGTGGGCGGCGGTAACCGGCGCGCTGCATCTGGACGGCTTGATGGACACGGCCGACGGCCTGCTCAGCCACCGGTCGCGGGAGCGGATGCTGGAAATTATGAAAGACAGCCGGGTCGGCGCGATGGGAGTCGTCGCCGGGGCGCTGCTTCTGCTGCTGAAGTTCGCTTTGCTTGCGGAGCTGCTTCCGCGATCCGGCGATAGTATCGCGTTCCTGGTTCTCGCCCCGATGTGGGGCCGGTGGTTCGTCGTATGGGCGATCGCGGGCTGGCCGTATGCGAGGGAAGGACAAGGGGGGCTCGGCGGCTTGTTCGCGGCGGTGACCCGGTCCGAGGCGGGAGCGGCAACCGCATGCGCGGCGGCGGCCGGTCTGCTCGTCCTGCTCGCGTTCGGTTTTGCATGGTGGGAAGCCGTCGTCTGGACGGCGGGCGCGATCGCCCTTGCCGGAGCACTCGGCTATGCGCTGGCGCGCGCGATGGCGCGCAAGCTCGGCGGGCTTACCGGCGACACGTACGGCGCGCTGATCGAGCTGCTCGAATGCGCGGTGCTGCTAGCCGCTGCGGCGGCGGCCAATTGGTAAAGACGGAGGAGGAACGGCGAAATGTTGGAGCGTTACGGGCACGGCGGAGATTTGACGACGGCGGAAGCGGTATTCGGCAAACCGTCCGACCGGTTTCTCGATTTTAGTTCGAATATGAATCCGCTGGGGCCGCCGGACATCGTCGGCAAGCTGCTGGCCGAAAAGTGGCGGGAGCTGGCCCGGTACCCGGACCCGGCCGTGCGCGGGCTGCGGCGGACGATCGCCGCGCGTTACCGGATACCGGAGGAAAGCGTGCTCGTCGGCAACGGAGCGGCCGAGCTGATCGATTTGACGGTACGGGCGCTGAAGCCGCGCCGCGTCGGCTTGGCGCGTCCGTCGTTTTCGGAATACGAAGAGGCGGCGCTCAAAATCGGGGCGTCCGTCGTCGATATTCCGCTCACGGAGGCGGACGGCTTCGCCCTTCGCGAGCAGCCGGTCCGGGAGGCGGCGGCCGCGTGCGACCTGCTCGTGCTCGGCCATCCGAACAACCCGACCGGGCGGCTTGCCGACCCCGATATGCTGAAACGGCTCGCGCGCGACCGGGTGCCGCTCGTCGTCGACGAGGCGTTCGTCGATTTTGCGCCGGACGAGCGGTCGGCCAGCCTGATCCGGCTGGCGGCCGAGTCGGAGCGGCTGTTCGTCATCCGCTCGATGACGAAATTTTTCGCCATACCCGGCATTCGACTCGGGTTTATGGTGGCGCATCCGGACGCGATACGGATGCTCGCCGGGCTGCAGGTGCCGTGGAGCGTCAACGCGATCGCCCAATGGATCGGGGAGGCGGTATTCGAGGACGGCGATTTTGCCGAACGGACGCACCGCTGGCTCGCGGAGGAGCGTCCGTGGCTGGCGGACCGGCTGCAGGCGCTCGGACTGCGCGTTTATCCGAGCGACGTCAATTTCCTGCTCGCGTCGCTGCCGGACCGGTTCGGCTTCGGCGTCAAAGAGCTGCAGCGGCGCATGGGCGAGAAAGGCGTGCTCATCCGGGACGCGTCGCTGTTCGCCGGACTCGGCCCGGCTTATGTTCGCGTCGCCGTGCGGCTGCGGGAAGAAAACGCGGTGCTGATCGAGCGGCTCGGCGAGGCGCTGGCGGAACTGGCGGCGGAGCGGGACAACGTCGCGGCGCCCGTGTCTGCGTCTGAGTCCGCGCCGCCCGCCGCGGCGCCAACGCCCGAGGCCGCCGCATCCGCGCCCGATACCGCGCCCGCCGCAGCGCCGGACCACTCCCCCGCCCGCG
>NZ_JARBDC010000010.1:0-26327 GCF_036577625.1 Paenibacillus sp. GYB003
CCCGGACGCCGCGCTGACGCGGGCGCAGGTGGCGGCCATCCTGACCCGGGCGCTGCTGCCGGGGCAAACGGCCGCCGCGGGCGGCTCCGGCTTCGCCGACGTGCCCGCCGGGCATTGGGCGAGCGGCGCCGTCGCCCTGGCCAAGCAGGCCGGCATCGTCGACGGCGTCGGCGCAAACGCGTTCAAGCCCGACGTCCCGGTGACCCGCGCCGAAATGGCGGCGATGCTGGCGCGGGCGCTGAAGCTTGACGGCTCGCCGGCCTCGCCGGCGTCGTTTTTCGACGTCGGAGCCGACGGCTGGGCGTACCCGTACATTCAGGCGCTGAACGAGCAAGGCGTTCTGCAGGGCTACGAGCCGGGATTGTTCCGGCCGGACTATCCGATCTCGCGGGCGCAGACGGCGGCGTTAATGGAACGGCTCGCCTCGAAAATCGCGGAAAAAACGACGGCGGCGAGCCTAAAATATCAGTTCGTCGAATAACATGAAAGAACCTCCGAAGCGCGGGCGATCGGAGGTTCTTCCTTTTATGCGGTTGGCCCGAAGCCCCGTTTACAGGACGCGCTTCGCGCCGATGAATTTCGGCCCCCAGTAGGAGCTGGAAATCGAATCGATTTTCGTCCCGGCCGACGTCGTCGCGGAGACGAATTGCCCGTCTCCCAAATAAATGCCGACATGCGTCGTCGATTTGCCGATTTTGAAAAAGACCAAGTCTCCGGCCTGCAGCCCGACGACCGATTGTCCCGCCGAATCGTACATGTCCAGCGCGGTTCTCGGCAAATCGATGCCGTATTGGCCGTATAGGTAGCCGACGAAGCCCGAGCAGTCGAAGCCTCCGGGCGTCGTGCCTCCCCAGACGTAACGGATGCCGAGCATGCTTTTCGCCTTGGCCGTTACGAGTTCCGCCACGGTCGGCGTGTAGGCCGCGACCTTGGGAGGCGCGTACCAGGCGGGCGCATGGTATTTCCCGTCCAGGCCGATGATCGCGATTTGGTTGTCGTTGTCCCACTGTACGATATAGCCCAGCGTTTCCGATACGAGACGGAGCGGGACGTAGACCGTCCCCTGCCGATTTTGCGCGCCGGAAGCGAGCTTGACCTGCTTCCCGTCGACGACCCATTCGTTCGTTCCGGTTTTCGCTTCCACCGTCTTCTTCTTCGCCGCATCCTGCAGCCGGACCGTCACTTGCCCGCCGTCCATTTGCCAGTCGAGCCGGTACCCCATCGCTTCGAACACCGGGCGCATCGGCACGAGCGTCTGCCCGCCGTCGATAATTGGAGGCGCTTCCGGAAACTCGACGAGCCGGTCGTTCACTTGAATTTTCACGCCCGCCTCATCGTTTGCGGACGCATTCGCGCTCCACAGCGCGGAAGCGGATACCCAAACGGCGCACGACAAAAAAACAGTTTTCCACAAACGCTTCAAACGGTTCCCTCCTGCTGCCTCCGAGGTTAGCTGACGGGTTAGGGAAGAGGTTTTCCCTTGCCGCGTTCGGTAACGCGGACATTCACCCCACGGTAAATCGTCCCCCGTACCGGGTATTCGGTATACCCGGATTCGGCATTATGTAATTTGGGTTTTAGGGTAGCATACCGTTTTTCCGCGGGTCAACCCTCAAAAAATGACAATTGCCGCTCGCGGGCGTTCCTATACGCTCCGAACGGTTTCGTCCGCAATCGCCGTTTGACGCCGATCATACGGGCAAATCGCGAATATCGTCCCGCTGCAGACGGACCGTCCGGTCGTCCACCCATTCGACGCCCGGGCCCTGCTGCTTTTTCTGCGGCGGGTTCAAATAGCGGATTTCCAGCACGTACGGGGCGGAAATCGCCGTAAACGGCGGAATGTCGGCCATTCGCCGCACCGCCCGCGCCGCTCCCTCGCGAACGACGCGGCACGCCTCGTCTCCGTCCAGATGGACGGCCGCTTCGACGCCCCGGCCCCATTTGACGACGGCCGTCTCGATTTCCGGGACGAACAGCTTCGCTTCGAGCGCGGCTTTGTCGTCCCCCGACAAAAAGACGGTAGGGACGCCCTGCGTGCCGGCGATCAGCGCCCTCGCTCCGAACTCTCCGATAAATACGCCGTTCAGCTTGTAATAGGCGACCGTTTTGGACGAATACGTATGATTGAGCGGGGCGTTAAACGTGCCGGCCATCGCGTGCTGGCCGACGAACAGCAGCGCGTCGTAGCCTTCGAGCCGCTTGTACGGCTGGCCTTCCCGCAAGTAGTTGCCGTAGGCCAAATCTTCGGCAAGCAGGCCGCCGGGGCCGTGCCCGTCCCAGACGTCGATGCGGGCGTCGCCGTAAACGGAGCGAATCCCTTCGATGCACGCGTTCACTTCGCGCGCCAGCAGCTTCTTCGCGGCTTCCACCCGTTCCGGGAAGCCGTCTCCCGGGCGGGTTTGCGTAAAGCTGTCCACGCCGGCCGGCCCTTCCAAATCGGTCAAAACGAAAAACGACTTCATGCTTCAAGCGCCTCCATTCGGATGCGCAGCTTGCGTTCGATGAGGGCTCACCCATGAAGCAAGCTGCGTTTTCGGTATGATTGCGGCGATTCGCCGTACATGCGGCGAAACAGTCTGGCGAAATACGAAGGCTCCTCGTAGCCGAGCTTCTCCGCGATCGTATAGACCGGCAGATCGGTAAAAGCGAGAAGGTGAGCCGCTTCCCGCAGCCGCGCCGACTGCAAATAGCCCATCGGCGTTTCTCCCGCATGCTCCTTGAACAGACGGCACAAATAGTTCGGCGTCACGTGGACCGACTGCGCCGCCTCCCGCAGCGTCACCGGGCGATGCCGGTTCGATTGCAGAAACATTTTGGCGCGCTCGACCGTCTCCTCCGCCGTATTCGGCACCCGCTCCGGCTGCGCGACCGCGGCGACGATCGTCTCGATTTTGGCGAGCAGCTCCGCGACCGTAACGGCGAAGTGCGATTTCAGCGGCGGGACGTCGTATAGATCGAGGATGCGCCGGTACCCTTCGGCGAGCATCGGCCGGAACCGGTGCGGAACGGACAGCGGAGCCGTTCGAACAGCCCCGCCGATCCGAATCGAGCGGCTTTCCTCCATCATGTCGAACAAATTGACGGCCGCCGGCTCGCCGTGCGTATCGCGCAGCAAAAACGTGCACTCCAGGTTCGTAAGAGGGCCGTCCGTGCCGAAATGAAACTGATGCGGCTCGTTCGGATGAATGATGTACAGCATGCCCGGACCGACCGCCGACGACGTATCGCCGACCGTGAACACCCCGTTTCCTTCGAGCACGTACATGACGTGAAACACGGGATGAACGTGACGCCCGACATGCGCATCGAGCCGGCCCGCCATCAAGTTCGTCGTAATATGATCGATCGCATACGGCCTGCCGCCCCACATCAGTCGGAACTCCATCCGCTTCGCTCCTTTCCCGTCGACGTCCGGGCGCCTTGAATGTTGGTATAGTTCGCTGGCCGGCGCCGATTTCCTGCCTTGCCGCGGAAGGGAACGAGGCCGAACATTCGGTTCGGTCAAGCCGGCTTCGTCCCGGGTCAAAATCGTATCCCCTTCGGGATATATCGTTCCTTCTGCGAACGGAGGCCGTTTCTTATACTGGAAACGAGACGGGCAAAGCGAACAAACGGAGGGAACCGGAATGTCGTTAACGATGGAGCAAGTCATTTTTTTTCAGACGAACGGGTATTTGATTGCGGAGAACGTATGGACGGAGGACGATTTGCGGCCGGTTATCGAAGAAATCGAACGATTCGTCGACGAGCGGGCGCAGCGGTTTCATCGGGAAGGCCGGATCGCGAACCTGTACCCGGACGAGCCGTTCGAGAGGCGCTTCGCGCTGCTGTACGAGCAATGTCCGGAAATAAACCGGAAATTCGACATCATGCATTTGCTCGGACCGGCCATGTTCCGCTTCCTGACCGACAAGAAGCTGCTGGACATAGCCGAATGTCTGCTCGGCAGCGAGCTGTCGTGCAATCCGATCCAGCATTTGCGGTCGAAAATGCCATGGAAGGGCGAGGGCGAGCAGGCCGTCAGCATGGATAACGTCCCGTGGCATCAAGACGCCGCCGTTACGTCCGTCGAATCGGAGGCGTCCGAAATCATCACGTTTTGGCTGCCGCTGATCGACGCGACCAAGCAAACCGGCTGCATGGAAATTATTCCGCACGCTTTCAAGGGCGGTTATTTGCGGCATCAAGCCGAAGGCGGCACGACGATCGTGAAGGAGCTGCTCCCGGAGCTGCCGCGGATTACGGCGGAATGCCGCAAGGGCGGCGTCGTCATCATGAACAAGTACACCCCGCACCGGGGAACGTCAAACCGTTCCGACTCCGTGCGCTGGTCGCTCGACCTCCGCTATCATAAAACCGGCGCCCCTTCCGGACGCGACTTCCATCCTTCGTTCGTCGCCCGCAGCCGCAGCAATCCGGACAGCGTGCTGACCGATTACGAGCAGTGGCGCCGGATGTGGACCGACGCGCTGGCGAAGCCCGCGCAGAAGGCGCACCGCGTGTAGCGGAAAATGGGGCTTCGCGCGAGGCGCGGCCTAACGTCAAAGACGCCTCCCCCGCCGCGAAGGAGGCGTCGTTTCGTTTCGCCGCGCCGAGTCCCGCGGCCGCAGGTCGAGCAGCCGCCGGCTTTCGCCTCAGAGCGGCATCAGATCGCGTTCGCGCGCCAGCGGCTCGCAGGAGGGGCATACGCCGACGACCGTACCGGACGGTTCCGCGTACATCGTGATCCGTTTCGCCGGCTTGCGGCAGTACGAGCATTTTTGCGGTCTGGACGGCGCACCTTCCGAATTTCGCCGCTCCGACGCTTTTCGTTTCCGGTGATCGGCCAGCACCGCCACCTTTCCTTGCCCGCTCCCCCGCCGGCGAGAGCCTCCTCCCCTCATCCGCGCAATTGCGATTACGGCCGCGAGCACCGCCGACAGGACAATGCCCGCTATCGCGAATCCAAGCATGAAGGCGCCTCCTCCTCGTTCATTCCTATAAACATTCGCAGGCGGGGCCGTTCTTTCCTTCTTATACGATTCGATTTCGCGCCAGCCGCATGTTCGAGGCGATATAGCCGACGCCGGCCAACGAAACGACGATCATTTGCACGATGGCCCACCGATCTCCGAGCGAAAAACACGCGAACAGCGCGCGAATTCCGTATTCCGCCATCGCCAGGCAAAGAAGCAGCTTCGCCGCTTCCGCCAAGCTCCGCTTCCAGGGAACGGCCAAGCGGTACGCCTTTTTCATCGTCTTCGCGTTCCACAATGCGGCAATCGCCTCCAGGCTCACCATGCCGATCACCGCGCCGGCGTACCCGAGTCCCGGAATGCCGATCAGTATATAGCTGAACGCGAGCGAGCCGACGACCGCCCCCATCAAGCCTTGGAGCGGACGAATTTTGTCCCCTTTCGCCCACAGGACGATCGTCGACAGCTCCCGAAATCCGGCGAAGATCGGGATCACGGCCATGCACCGGATCGCTTTGGCAATGGAAGCGTCATGAAAAAACAGCCTCGCCAGCGGGTCGGCGTACGCATACAGCACCCATGCCGAGGCGATCCCCCACAACCAGCCGAAACGAAGCGCGGCTTCGGAGCGCGTCCGAAAGCGATGCGTTTTGCGGTCCATTCGATCGGCTACGAGCTTCGGCGATAGCGTAAAGGCGAGCGCAGACGTGATCAGCGTTGGCATATAAACGATCAGTCCGCCCATCCCGGAAAGCTCCCCGAATACGGAAACGGCTTCGGACAAGCTGTAGCCGGCCGCCTGCAAACGGTTCGGTACGATATAGGCGTCGAGAAAGTCGGAGAGCGGCACGATGAAGCGGGTAGCGGCGAGCGTCAGCGAGGAGTATACGAAAGCGGTCATTTGTTTCTTCGCGCCGTCCGGCGGCATAAGCTCCGGGGATTCGCCGGACTCGGAAAGGAGGCGGGTCGCAACCGCCATGAACGCGATTGCGGCGGCCGCTCCGGCGAATGCCCCCAGCATCGCGCCGCCGATGGCCGAGGGCAGTCCGTACGGGATCCACGCGAAAACGAGCAGCAGCATGAGGGAAAGCCGGACCGTCTGTTCGATCAATTCGGAAACCGCGATCAAGCCGTGACTGTTTCGCCCTTGCATATAGCCGCGAAACAGACTGAGCAATGGCACGATCGCGATGGCCGGAGACAGGCAGCGGATCGGAAAAGCGAGATGCGCGTTCCCGAGCGATTCGGCCAAGCCGTCGGCAAACCGGTAGCAGAACGCTCCCATTAGAAGCCCCAAGCCGAAAAGCAGGAAAGCCGAGCGTTTGAACAAACGGCGGCCGAGCGCGCGGTTTTCGGCCGTCGTTAACGCAAGCGAGGTGGGAAATCCGCCCGAGACGACCGTCAACCCGAAGCCGTAGCACGCATAAGCCATTTGGTACAGCCCGGTCCCTTCCGGCCCGAGCAGACGGATCAACGGAATTCGCGCGGCGATTCCCATAACTTTTACGAGAATGAGCACGCCCGAACGGGTTATCGTATGTTTCAGAAGCGAACCGGAATTCACATTTTCACCTCGCCGCCTTGTCCATTCCTCCTTCCCATTATATTAGCGCCGGGGCGAATTATGAGCCTCTTTCCTTATTCGACGATATGGATAAGCCAGTACCGGGTCGTTCGGTCCCAGCCCAAATCGAACGGCGTCCGAAAGCGGTCGGTCGTATGACAGTTGACGAGCGGGTACCCGTTATCGTCGAATCCGACGAAGACGGCGAAATGATCGATGTCGCCTTCGAGCTCGTAGCCGATGACGTCGCCGGGAAGCAAGCCTTGAAAAGCGCCTTTCTCGTACTGCTTCGTCGGCTTCATGAGCTCCGAAAACGTTCCTTTGGCTACAAGCTTGCCGTAGCCGCTGTATAAAATAAACTGTTTGAAATTATCGGTTCTAACCCACGAGACGCTCCCTCCGGCCGTTTTCGAATACCGCCAGCCGTGCCTCATGGGCAGTCCCCCGCCTTCCTTCGGGTCTCCGAGCACTTGCGAGACGAAATTGGTGCAGTCTCCTCCCAGTCCGGTGTAATCGCGGTAGTTCCGGTTATACCGGTTGTCGTTGCCGGCCCCCCACGCCGACCCGGCATATTTGTTCGCATACGCGAGCGCCTGCTCCCGGTTGAAGCGAATGTCCCCCCGTTTGCCCGTTTGCGCCGCCGCCGAGGCTTGGTCGGCCGGCGGTTTTATGCCGCGACGCTGCACCCGGGCGGGGATCAGGTCCGGGTTTTCATCGAACGGATCCAAATACCATTCCTTCGCGACATACCACTTGCCGTCGATTTGCCGAAGCGTCAGCGAATGGCGGGTTCCGATGCCGAAATGGTGGGGCGGCAGAAGCGGATTATCGTAGCGGTACGTCAATTTCATCGACTGGACTAACGAAGCGCGAACGGCCCCGCTATCTTTTTTCAAGCGGACGATGCGAATCGCGGGCTCGGCCGAGACGAGCTTCACGTTTCTTCGCTCGGCCCAAGCCCGCAAGTAAGAGCTTCGCTTCAGCTCCATCCTTTTGGCGTGCCGGCTCAACGCTTCTTGATCCGAATAAAAGTCCGACACCAGCTTGTCGTCGCCTTGAAGCAGCAGCTCGGCTCTCGATGCATACAGCTTTTGCAAAAATTCCCGGATATCCCGGTCTTCGTCGGGCCGTCCCGCGAATGCCGTAGAAATGCAGCAAATGACGGCTATTGCCAAAGTTATCCAGATCCGCTTGGCTTTCAGTAGGGATCACCTCGAATGGTCGATTGCTCCTTGAAACACAGGGAGTAATTTTTCCATCGAAACGGCTTCTTATGTATAGGTATAGACCCGCGCAAAGAAGAAGACCGCCTCCCGGCCGGCGAAGCCAGGCGATCGGCGATCTTTTGACGTCAGGCCTCTACCCCTCAATCATTGCAGCGGCTTGCCTATTTCCCTTTATTCTTCTTCGAACAAATTCTCGCCGCGATGGAGCCGCCATGCAATTTTCGCCGTATGGGGCGTCTCGCGGGAAGTCGGAGCATGCGCCGCCAAATAACGGGTAACCGCAAGAATCAGCGTTTCGCGGGCTTTCTCGGCGAACGGTCCCGACTCGGAAGCCCAGCGGTCGTATTCCGATACGGCCGCTTCGTACATCTGGAAGGAGTGGAATTCCGCATCCTCTCGAAGCAGTGCATGACCCAATACGTTAAATAAAGGCTCCGGCTTTCCGCCGCTGCGCAGATAGCGGATCGCCCATTCCGCCGCCGGCGCCACCTGCTGCTGCTTGTCGAGAATCTCGAGCAGCTCCGCGGGCTGCGGCACGTCCTCGGCCGCGCCAATCGCAGCCGGTCTCGGGGCAGCCGGGATGTTCAAAAACCGGTCGAGGTAAATCGCAGCCGCCGTATGGAAAATGCCGCGCACCAGCCATGGATCTGCGGAACGGATCAACCCTTCGTGAACGGCGTGAGCATGCGTAAACGTGTGCAGCACCGATATCCAGTCCCCGAAATCGTTCTGCGTATGGAACCGGACGACCCGTTCCGCCGCGGCCAATGCGGCAATTTGCGAGATGCGCACCGGAGAGGCGCCGCCGAGCAATGCTTCCTTCAGCGCTCGAAACGTCCGTATCGGTTCGTCTCCAAGCAGCGCTTGAAGAAGCTCCTCGTCGTCGATGCCGGATCCCCCGTTTCCGGAAGAAACGTCCATATTGAGCAGCTCTTCGAACGCTTCCTTCAACGGCTGAACCAGATTGACCGGAGACTGCCAGCTGTGAAGCTCTTCGCTGCGCGAGGCGTCTCCGAACATCGGAACGAGCGAAGCGAGGACATAATTGCGCTGCTCGCGCCCGACATATTTCAAGCTCTCGAATGCTTTATTATGGAAATCGAGCGTATGGCCTCCATTCATATAGAAATGGTCCGTCGCCGCCATGCTCATCATGGAGAATAACCGTTTTTCATCCGTCCCCGCCTGCACGGCGGTCAGCAGCACCCGTTCGGCGCCGCGCGTATCCCGAACCTCGATGCAATCGCGGTACCATTCCGTCAACCGTTCTTCGGTGATGCCCGTATTCGGAAGCGGCTCGAGCAAGAAGCGCGTTCCGCTTCCGGCGGAGTCGCGCGCCGTGCGCAGCAACCCTTGAAACAACGCAAGGATACGGCCTTGTTTATCAAGCTTGGGCAGGACGTTCGCCATCGCGGTAAGAATCGTTAATCCGGAGCCCCACCCTTGCCTCCGCTGTTTGACCCCGAATTCGATCCCGATCGCCGCGATTTCCGTCTCGGGTACGCCCGCCTCCATTAAGCCGACTATGGCCTTGGCTATAACAAGACCGATGTTTTGCTCAAGGCCGCTCAGAAGCCGGTTTTTATACAGCTGGACTTGATTGCCGTTCCGGGAATTCGGGTTGACCCGAATCAATCCGTCTTGAACGGTTACGTCGTGTACCGGAACATCGTCCGCCCAAGGGTCGAGCGTTCCGCCGCTGCATACGTCAAACCGCGCATGATGCCAATGGCATGTCAAAATCCCTTTGCACAAACTTCCCATGTGGAGGGGAAAACCGAGGTGAGGGCACCGGTTGTCGAGTGCATGCACTTCGTCCTCGTGATAGAAAACTACGATGCCCCCCTTGATCAGCTTCGGACCTTGCTCCCGAAGCTCTCTTACCGTACCCGCCTGGATCCAACCGTTCATGAAAACGCCTCCATTTCCCGATTTTTTGCACCTTCCCTTGTTTATACTCTATCATATTTCAGATACTTTTTTAATATGTATATTTATAAAGTTGCATGTTTAGTAAGGAGCTTCCCTCCTGTAAGAATGTTTCCCGCCATATTGGCCAGGTGAAGGATGGGCGACGCCATTTTGCCGGCGAGGTCGTCGAGGTCCAAGTTAAATCGGGGCCTTTAACAGTTGAATTAACTTCCACAAAGAAGATATCCCACACATTTGGGACTCGATACCCTTATTTTGATAAGACCGAATTTGCTCAGCCAACCTCATGATACTCTGTAGATCCGTATGTTCGGCAGCGGCGATTGATTGCTTAAGTTTTACGGTGTCCTCGGAATAAACGGAGTTTTGCAGCACATGGATCAACCTGATTTTCAATAGATGAGCTCTGCTGTAATAACGATAACGGTTTTCAGGGTCTCGGTCCGCCTTAACATAACCGGCCTGCTCCCAGTAGCGGATCGTCGATTTCGATATCTTCGTCATCTCAGAAACTTCGTGGATGGCGAACCGCTCCATGGCACCGGGCGAATTATTCTCCTTCATTACTTGCCGAATATCCTCGATTATTTGCGCTAATTTTACTTTCTCCTCATATAAAGCAACTTCCTTTTTCCTAACGGCCCACAGTGCGTCATAGGACATGTCATGCCGCAGACCATGAAGAACTTTGGTTGTTACCTCCATCCCGAAAGACGGGGCCATGGCTTGAATACATTCCAGGTAAGCTGCATGCAGGTCCGTATACATTCGATAGCCGTTCGCCGATCTTTCCGCTGGAGGGATCAGGCCTTTCGCTTCGTAATTCCGCAAGGTGCTGGGACTAATCATGAATGTTTTTGCCATTCTTTTAGGACGCATCGTCAATTCAAGACCCTCCCCTAAAACGATCAAAATTAAAGTGCCATATAAGCATTTTCCGGATAATACGCGAATTTCCTTCTTTATTTACCCGGAACCTTCCAATTCGCTTATATGTTATACAATGGAATTAGAGTGTTGATAAGGAGGAGTGAGTTTATGAGTAAACCGTTTCCGATTTTCCGCCAGAACATGACGATTGAAGAAATGAGTATGGCCGCCAACCGTTATATCGAATGTGAGTGGAAGCCCTTATACGATTTCATGCATAAGGATTTGACGGCAGCTTTTGGGGAAATTGAAGATGCGGCCTACGGTCTATATTTGGAACAGCTGATGCCGGCCATATTTGACCAGTTGGAACATGCAGGGTTTAGTTTAAATGATGAACTCGAGGAGACCGATTTCGTCATCGCCAAACAGTTGATTTTCCGAAATTCCATTGAGAAATGGGGCACTGAGGATAACCGATCCAGAGTATTTTGGAACGTAGTACGTGACAAGCGAGGTCATGCGTTAGGTACGCTGCTGACGGAGATTCCCCACTCCCATCTAGAATTTGACATTCCTTCGGCGCCTGTCATTTATTCGCTTCGGGAAGTTTTGAAGGAAGAGATCGTACAAGGAATCAGGAGTATTAAAGAACATGGGCTGAACGGTTAAAAAACAGAGGCAACGAAATCAATTTACGAAAGGAAGATCCCGTATGCTAGGTCCAAACCCTAACGAGAAGTACCCAATCCCCGGGAACATGAATGTGCAATTTATTCGAAACACAATCACGAAACCAAATATCATAGTTGGAGACTACTCTTATTACAACGCGTTGAACGGGGAATCGTTTGAAGATCAAGTGTTATATCATTATGAAGTGATTGGGACAAAGTTAGTGATAGGCAAATTTTGTTCCATTGCCCCGGAAGTCAGATTCATGATGGACGGCGGCAACCACCGAATGGATGGTTCAACTTTTCCTTTTAACATCTTCGGAAACGGTTGGGAGAGACATACCCCTTCCCTAGACCAGTTGCCGATCAAAGGAGATACGGTTGTCGACAATGATGTCTGGATCGGCAGACGCGCCACGATTATGCCGGGGGTGCGAATCGGCGACGGCGCGATTATCAGCGCGGAGGCCGTGGTCGTAAAGGATGTTGATCCTTATACCGTAGTCGGTGGAAATCCCGCTAGGGAGATCAAACCACGTTACCCGAAAGAAGTCATTCAAGAATTATTGGAGATCAGATGGTGGGATTCCGATATCGATCTCGTCAGTCAGTATATCGGCGCTATCGTAAGCGGAGATATGGTTGCGCTTAGAAAAATGAAACAACGTTCTTAATCGTTTCATTTGCAGTTTGAGCCGGCTACTTAATGCTGCCCGCCTTGGGCTGAAAACGCTAAGGAGGGATCCCCATTTGCCTATTTAAACGTTAGTCGCATCTTTGTTTTGTTCAAGGATTACTGGAAGTCCGGATACGCAGGTGTTATCTTTATCAACTCTATCTTCATTTAGGTCTAACAACCGGCCAGACAAGCTCCATCACGACATGACGGCAGCCGGCCACAAGATCGGCTGCCGTTTTCCGTTGAAGCAACGGGTAGAATGCCGTGGCGGAATACGGGCATTGTTCCCGAGCTGGGCGTAGCATAATTGGAGATTAAGGAGCTTCCAAATCTGTCGCAAACCCAAGCCACTCCCGTCATGGTGATCATTGGGTTATATGGCGTAACAAACGTTTGACCACAAAACGTGCGTCTGGGCCGACCCCTCTCAACGTCGCGGATGCAAAAGAGCGTTGCCCCTCCAGACCCACATAGTAGAGACCGGGTACGGTTGAACTCACTCCGGCCACTTGCAAAGGCCGGCCTTCCGCATCGAGCGCTCCCGTACTGCCTAAATAGGTAAGGCTAGGGCGGTAGCCGGTAGCGAAGATCACAGCATCAACCGGTTCTTTCGTGCCGTTCTGCCACACGACACCGTCGGCATAAAAGGAAGTGAACATCGGAAATTGATCCGGTTTTCCAGCCGCGAGCTTTTCCTCGTATTGGCCCAAATCGATGACCGAACCGGAAACCGGCACCTTCTTGCCGAATCTCCAAAACGGGAACGTATCGAAACCGACCAACTTGATCCAGAAATGCAGATCCTGCCCCCATACTTTCTGCTTTACGAACTGAACCGGCCGTAAAACTGCCAATGAGGTCCGACTTACCTCCGCCAGCTCGACTCCGATTTGAATCGCGGAATTTCCACGACCGACCACGACCACCCGCTGGCCGATAAACGGTTCCGGATTGCGATACTCGGATGAATGTAAAATGCGGCCTTTAAAATCTTCCCGCCCTTTGATGTCGGGCGTATAGGGGTTATGAAACGCCCCCGTCGCGCTTATGACCGATTTGGTCCGATATACCTCTCCTGTTGACGTGGCGATCGTAAACAGGTCGCCATTCTTCCTGACTTCCGTTACTCGCTGATTGGTTTTGACGGGAAGCTGAAACCGGCTCGTATAGTCCCGCAAGTAACGGATAACTTCCTGTTTGAGTGGATAGCCGTTTGGCGAGCCTGGTAGGGACATCCCCGGCAAAGAAGAAAAACGGGCAGGGGAGAATAGCTTTAAGCTATCGTAATACCGAGGCCAAGACCCGGCCGCTTGATCATTTGCCTCCAAAACAACAAATCGCAATCCTTTTCGTTTCAAATGATAGCCGGAAGCCAGACCGGCTTGCCCTCCCCCGATAACGATGGCATCGTAAACGGCCGACACGAAAATACACCTCTTTATTTATTTGCAAAATGCAAGTATATTCGAAAAGAAATCACCCTTGCGGGGGTGTACAGCATGGGCCTGTTTTCGACATCGCCTCGTTGAGCAATCGGATGGATCGAATAACAGTGTCTCTTTCGAATTCGTTCATGTGCGAAAAAATCTCGTCCAAGTAAACGTTCATCTGTTGGTCGATTGCCGTCGCTACGAACTTGCCTTCCGTCGTCAAGGAAAGAATATACACCCTCCGGTCATTCGGATCCGGTGTACGTAGAACGAGGTTCATCTTGACCAGCGATTGGATTTGACGGCTAAAGGTCGTAATGTCGGTGCCTAGCGTCTCGGCCACTTGCTGCATCGAAGGGTTGTGCCGACGATCGATTTCGTACAGGATATGGCTTTGGATAACCGAAACGTCGCTGCCACCGACCGAGCAGCAGTTTTTGTTGAGCAAACCAAAGCGGCGAGTCATGATCTGAAACAGTTCGCGAATATTGTCCACGTCGATTCACCTCATGACTCTGTTATACCGCATTTATTTGCAAGTTGCAAGTTATTTCTTTAGCAAGCTACGACTGCATTCCGGGCGATCCGGTAGATCCCTTTCTGCAGCTTTTGATCATCCCTTAACTTAACGAACCCATTCCTGTGAAAATGTTTTATGAACACGTTTTGCGGATCATCTTTTATTTCCTGCCCCTACGTACATTCTTTCTCCATGCCGCTTCTGAATTTCCGAAAATCTTTAGGTGTTTTACCTTGATCTTTTTTAAAGGACTGAATGAAGTGATTCACATGATTGAAGCCCACTTTGCAGGCTATCTCGGTTACAGTATCGTCCGTCGTTACTAACAATTCGCTGCTTTTTTTGATCCGATATTTAATGAGGTACTCATAAGGCGTCATGCGAACTGTCTTTTTAAAGTTCCGGGTGCATTCGGAGATGCTCAGATGCGCGGCATCGGCAATTTCCTGCAGCGTGATGGGATTTGAATAGTTTTGATGAATGAAGCTGAGCATGAGCTGCAATCTTTCCTGCTGCCGCTTCGCGTGTTTCCGCGTTTCCTCTTGCGGTAGCGAAAGATTAGATATCAAAATGAACCAGATCTGTGTAGTTTTGATCGAAATCTCGTATTCCCATCCCCATCCCTTTTTCATATTGAACACTTTTCGCATGTCCCAAAGTAAGTCCAATACCTGCTTTTCCCAGTCTGCGTTTCCAGCAATAACGAATGAAACGAAAGAAGAGCGGGTATAAGGAAGCACATAGTTCTCTTCCATAGTACTGCCCGCATGGAAGGCGAGCAGCTTTTCGGGGAAGTTAAAACTCACATATTCACCGTCATGACTCAGCTGTGTCGTGACATGAAGAATCCCCTTGTTGATTAGGATCGCTTGGCCAGTCTTTAACTCATGATCGATTCCGTTTACCTGGATCACCAATGTTCCTTTCGTTACCAACGTGATCTGTAGTTCTTCATGCCAGTGCAGGTCGTTAAATCCCCGGCCTTCAGGAGTGCTCGTATAAAGCGTATGCGTGTACATGATGTAAGGAAACGAAAGATTGGGATACGCAATCGTCTCGTGCAGCGACTTTGCCATATTGGAAACCTTCTTTCTATGGCAATATTTCGATATTATCTAATGATATATTTACACAAAAAAACAAAAAACGATGATATGATTATATCATATCTTCGGCTTATCACTAGAGCCTGTGCACAGACGATCGGATAAGACCTCTTGGAGGCTTTTAAGTGAAAGTACGTAAATCGTCGTTACCTCTTCATCCTTACGTCTTGCTTTTTATCGCCATTTTGTCGGTTTCCGTTTCTTCGATCATGATCAAATCTTCGGATACGCCAACCGCAATAGCAGGTATGTATAGGCTTTATATTTCGGCTTTCATCATGCTTCCGTTCGTCCCTTGGAAAACGATCCGCTACTTAAGCATGAACGCAAAGGATTGGGGCGCGGTATTTTTGGCCGGCCTGTTGCTGGGACTGTATTTCTTATTTTGGATGGAATCTCTTGTTTATACTTCGGTGGCAAGTTCCATGGTGATCCTGGCTTTGCAGCCGCTGTTTGTCATGATCGGTTCGTTTTTTGTATTCAGGGAAAGAGCCGGCATACTGAGCGTGCTTTGCTTAGTGACTGCGCTGCTTGGCTCAGTCATTATCGCTTGGGGAGATATCGGGGTTTCCAGAGAAGCGCTGATTGGGGACGGATTGTCTTTAATCGGAACTATATTGGTTTCAGCTTATATGCTGGTCGGACAAAAGTTGAGCCGGAAAATCGATGCGAATCTGTATAGTGTCGTTGTCTTCTTTCTCGGAGGAAGTGTTCTGCTCGCCTACAGCGTGCTGAACGGCTTTTCCTTAACCAATTACGAATCTTTGGACTGGACGTATTTCCTTCTGCTTGCGATAGTTCCCACGATCTTCGGCCAGTATATTTTCAATCGGCTGCTTAAGTCGATCGGAGCTACAACGGTGTCCGTAGGCATTATTGGAGAACCCGTTTTGGCTATTATGCTGGCTTATCTCTTCCTAGGAGAAACTATCTCCGTCTTTCAATTGGTAGGCGGATTGATAACGCTGCTGGGTATGCTGATATACTTTTGGCGGCAATCCCTGCAATATTCAGCGGTGAAGCGTCTTTCGCATTAAGTGGTGCCGAATGCAGGTGGAATGATACAGGGGGGATTTTTCAACGGCAACTGCAATACGAGCATCTCCTTGGGGAAGATGCTCGTCTATGTTCAGCACAGCCTTACTTCTTCTTGAAAGCCCCGAATTCCACGGCAACCGGTGCGCTCGGAGGGGCACAGCACAACGATAAATCCCGGGCTTCTCCTGCGGACTCGAATTCGGAATCTTCTTTCGTATAGAAAATTTCCCACGCGTTGCCGTCCGGATCGTACACCCAAACTTTGTCTTGTACGGCATAGCAACACGTCGTGTTCATTTCATCGATCAGCTGCAATCCGGATTGACGCAGTCTCTCCCCCATGGCCAATACTTCCTCTGTATTGTTGACCTGAAATCCGAGATGATTCAATACCCCTTTCTGTTCGAAGGGACGAACGTTCAAGGAAAAATGGAGAGCCGGATTCTCCAGCTCGAACTTCGCGTAATTTTCTTTGACTTTGGTCGGCTCGGCTCCGAAGAAGCTTCTGTAAAAAGCCAGAGACTTCTCCAAGTCCGTGCAGTTCAACGCCACATGCATGCGTCTTATCATTCTGTTCCCTCCCCTTCCCCTCGAATTACTGACCTTCCTCCACGAACCGGCTGATCCGATTTTTGATCGCATCCCGCACATTCCGGAATTGGACCATGATCTCCTCTTCCGTTCCGGTCGCTTTGGCCGGGTCGTCAAAGCCCCAGTGCCATTTGGTCACGTTCTTATTCGAGATGACCGGGCAATGCTCGTCCGCGTGTCCGCACAGCGTTATGACATAATCGGCTTTGTTCAGTATGTCCGGATCGATGACATCGGACGTATGGGCGCTAATATCCACGCCGGCTTCCTTCATCACATGAACCGCTCGGGGATTGAGTCCATGCGCTTCGAGTCCCGCGCTTTTGACCTCGTATTTATGGCCGCCCAACGATTTCAAAAACCCATCCGCCATCTGGCTGCGGCAAGAGTTCCCCGTGCATAAAAAGTATACCAAAGGTTTTTTCTCCATGATCATAACTCTCCTTTTGTCGGAATTATATAGGTGAAGAGGGTTAAGCGCCTTGATGTCCCCTTTTGGCCAGCTTGCTCCCGAATAGAATGACCGCCACAACCGTCAAAACCAATACGACGGCCGCAATGCTTAGCCATACATTCCCGTCCCAAGATTGAAGGAAGCTCAGCCATACAAACAGCCCTCCCAGCGTGATAAACAAGGTCGGAACCGTCAGCAAAATCCCGATTTTAAAATAGTACCCCCAGCCGATCTTCACATTTTTAGTGGACAGGACGTGCAGCCAGAGCAGCGTGGCGAGCGAGCCGATCGGCGTAATTTTCGGCCCCAAATCCGAACCGATCACGTTGGCGTAGACAAGCGCCTCCCGTATGAATCCTTCGGTTTCGGTCCCTTTGATGGCCAACGCATCGATCATGACCGTCGGCATGTTGTTCATGATCGAGGACAAGATCGCCGCGATGAAACCCATGCCCACGGTAGCTGCGAACAATCCTTGATCGGCTACAACCTGAATGACGTCCCCCAGCGCATCGGTCAGCCCGGCATTCCGCAAGCCATAGACGACCACGTACATGCCGATGGAGAACGCGACAACCGCCCACGGCGCTCCTTTGACCAGCTTCCATGTGCGAATGGCCGGGCTTTTTCTAGCCGCCAGCAAAAAAGCTGCAGCTGCGATTCCGGCAACGACGGATACCGGGATGGAAACGAACTCGCTGACGAAATACGCAACGAGAAGGGCGGCCATAATAACCCAGGACAGTGCGAACAGCCTCTTGTCCTTGATGGCATCAGCCGGCTTTTTCAGCTGGTGGAGATTGTAGCTCTTCGGAATGCTTTTCCGGAAGTAGAGAAACAGGACGAGAAGACTCGCGATGATGGAAAAGAAATTCGGTACGATCATACGGCTGGCGTATTCCGCAAAACCGATGTCAAAATAATCGGCCGATACGATGTTCACCAAATTGCTGACAACAAGGGGGAGCGATGCCGTATCCGCTATAAAGCCGCTCGCCATAATAAACGGAAGCACCATCTTGTCCTCGAACCGGAGCGCCCGAACCATGGCCAGCACAATTGGCGTGATGATCAGCGCCGCCCCGTCGTTTGCGAACAACGCGGCGACCGCGGAGCCGAGCAGGATGATGAATACGAACATGAGCAGACCGTTTCCTCGTGCAAGCCGCGCCATGTGAAGCGCCGCCCACTCGAAAAATCCGATTTCATCCAACACCAGCGAGATCAAAATAATGGCCACGAAAGCCAACGTGGCATTCCATACGATCTCGGTTACGGCGCCCACATCTGCCAAGCTCACGACGCCGAATAATAAAGCGATAATCGCTCCGGCGCTGGCTGACCAACCAATGTTCAATCCCTTTGGTTGCCAGATGACCAAGGTGAGCGTAACCAGAAAGATCAAAAACGCAATGGTACCCATAAGACCCTCCCGAAATCAATTGCAGCACTCGTTCTCTTCGCAGACCGCGGACTGGAGTTTGTCCTTTTGCGAAGGGACGTGTTTCAGAATGTCCAAGATAAAAGGTTTATCCTGGACATTCAAGGAATAATAGACCCATTGACCTCGTTTCGTTTCTTTGACAAGGCCACCGTCTTTTAATTTGCGCATATGCTGGCTGATATTAGGCTGGCTCGTTTGAAGAATATCCACGAATTCGCATACGCACAATTCCTTTTCTTTCAGCAAGGCGAGAATCGTCAACCTGTTTTTATCGCCGAGCAACTTGAATACATCGGCCACTTCCTCGATTTCATGCATACGAAGCACCTCCTTACTCTGCAGGGACATTCAGCCGGCCGAAATGAAAAACTTCATGTCGATTCCCGCATCGCTTCGATCGTATGGGGATGCAGAGCATCGGACTCCATATCATTTGTAAATGATTATATAATTAATCGATTATTTATTAAAGATAAGTAATTGTAAAAGACAAATCATATCACATTCGTGATATGTTCAGGCTCTCTCTCCTATAAAGTAAACGCTCCCCAACAGCATGCCTTCATAAAGTTTACAAAGCAGACCACCGAAGAATCGGCGGTCTGCTTTGTATAACACATGTAATATTCTATTTCCCTTGATGAACTCGTAACAAGCGAAGGCTATTGAGCGTTACGATTAACGTCGCTCCCATATCGGCGAAAATCGCCATCCATAACGTAAGCCAACCCGGTACAATCAGAAGCAAAGCCAGCACCTTGATCCCAAGCGAGAATGTAATATTTTGCTTGATGATCTTGAGGGTTTTTCTGCTAAGACTCATGGTGTACGGTAACTTGCTTAGATCGTCCCCCATCAAAGCAATATCCGCCGTTTCAAGTGCAGTATCCGTACCGGCACCGCCCATTGCAATGCCGACAGTCGATGCAGCCAGAGCTGGAGCATCATTGACCCCGTCACCGACCATTGCCACATTGCCGTACTGCGTACGGAGTGTTTTGATGAACTCCAGTTTATCTTGCGGCAAAAGCTCCGCTTTGACTTCAGCAATGCCCAGTCGGTTGCCGATTGCCTCGGCCGTTGCCTTATTATCGCCGGTGAGCATTATCGTTTTCTTAATTCCGAGCTCATGGAGATGTCGAATCACGTCTTTACTGGAATCCCGGACTTCGTCGGCAACAGCGATAAGAGCCAGGACGCTTGTTTCGGTTCCGAGCACCATAACGGTTTTCCCTTGTTTCTGCAGCTCATCGATCCGGATTTCTGCTTGCGATTCCATGGACGCATGAAGTTCGGCGAAAAGTTTTGGGCTGCCTATGAAGTACAATTGTTCGCCGATTCTTCCCTTTACCCCTTTGCCGGTTATGGAACTGAATTCTTCCGCATCGGCTTTAAAGTCGACGTTTCCCTCTTCCGCTTTTCGCAAAATTGCTGAAGCAAGCGGATGCTGCGATCCTTTTTCAAGAATTGATGCTATTTTTAAAATCTCAAGTTCGTTTTCGCCAAAAGTGACCAAATCGGTGACTTGCGGTACGCCTCTCGTTAGGGTTCCCGTCTTATCAAAGGCAACCGCGGAAATCCGACCTGCTTCCTCCAAGTGAATACCGCCTTTGATCAGCACACCGCGTTTAGCCGCATTCCCGATCGCCGTAACAATCGATACCGGAGTGGAGATAACGAGAGCGCACGGACAGCCGACAACAAGGAGGGCCAACCCTCTATAGATCCATTCTCCCCAGTTACCGCCTATAACCAACGGAGGAATGATCGCAAGTAGTATAGCCGTAATCATGATGGCCGGCGTATAGTACTTCGCGAATCGGTCCACCAACGCTTGCGATGGAGCTTTCTCCGCTTGCGCCTCCTCCACCAGGTGGATAATTTTCGAAATCGTCGTATCTTCGACCGTCTTGGTCACCCGAATTTCCAATAAACCTTCTTCATTCAACGTACCGGCAAAGACTTCATCGTCGATTGCTTTGCTTACGGGAATCGATTCACCGGTAATGGCCGCCTGATTGACGGTAGACGATCCTTTGACGACAACTCCATCCATCGCGAGTTTTTGTCCGGGCTTGACGATCATAATATCGCCTACCTGGATATCGTCCGCGCCAACCATGACTTCCGTGCCGTCGCGACGAATCAACGCTTCTTTCGGTGCAATGTCCATCAAGGAGCGAATCGATTGACGAGCTTTTTCCATCGAATAGCGCTCCAGCACTTCGCTTATCGCAAACAAAATAACTACCGTTGCCCCTTCGCCCCATTCGCCGATGACGGCGGCGCCGATAACGGCGATGGTCATTAAGACGTTCATATCAAATTGGAAACGGAAAAGGTTTTTGATCCCTTTTATAAATAATTCATACCCGCCTAATACAATCGCTGCCCCGTAAGCAACCGAAGAAAACAAGCTCTCCTCCCCAAACTGTTTCCCTAGAGCGTAACCGGCTATCAGAAGGATAAAAGAAAGAATGACATTTCCGTTTTCCTTCCAGAAGGGCTCCTTTTTTTCGATGACTCGCTCTTTCTCAGGCGTAACTTTCAAACTTTCGAATGCCCCTGCCTTTTCCAAGTCCGCCACTGTCGTATGGCCAAAAACGGTTATTTTGGATGCTCCGAAGTTTACTTGCGCATCCTTAACTCCAGGGAGATTTTTTACGTTCTTTTCAAAAATCCCGGCACAATTCGTACACGTAAATCCTTGAACCCGAAAAACCTGTTTATCGTCGGCTTGGTGTTGTGTATGATTTTCCAACGATCATCATCTCCTGACTATGTGTTGAGGCGAGCAGAAGGAGCTGCCGTACATGGTCGTCTTCCAAAGAATAAAACGCAAGTTTGCCTTCTTTACGATAGTTCACAAGGTTCAGCTTTTTTAGTGCTCGTAGGTGGTGAGAGGCCGTAGCGATCGAGGAGCCAATAATGTTGGCCACATCACATACGCACAGTTCTTCCTCTTGACATAAGGCAAACGCGACCTTCATCCTCGTTTCATCAGCGAGAGCTTTAAACATGTTCGTCATCGCCGTTATGTCGTGCCGCCTCAAAAGGCTTTGAACCCGATTCACCTTGGCTTCATCGTAGCAATACAGCTCGCATGTATCTTTTTCGGTCATCCTGCACCTCATCAATCAAACATTCATTTGAGTATATGATTATCATACTCCTGAAAAACTTATTCAGTCAAATGCTTATTTGAATGTATGATTGAAGCAAAACAAAAACAGGCTATCCTTTAAATCGGACACCTGTGATTACGCGAACTGTTATTTTCCCGGTTCGCCCGTCTTGCTCATGCATGTCTATGCCATTACGTTCTCAGAGTAATCATTCAAAAGATTTTTACAATGTATATTTCAGTTAAGTCTTCTTTTTACCGTCACTTATTTATTACCGAGTTGTTCCGCCAAACCGATTAGAAGTCCTTCATTTCCACGAATGTAGCAGAGCCGATACGAGTCCTCGTACTGAACCACTTGGCCAACGAGCTGAGCACCATACTTAGTGAGTCTGGATACCATTTCGTCAATGTCTTCAACGGTGAACATGACGCGTAGATAACCAAGGGCATTTACAGGAGCAGTTCGGTGATCCGATATAGCAGGTGGGGTGAGAAATCGCGAAAGTTCAAGTCGGCTGTGGCCATCTGGGGTAACCATCATAGCAATCTCTACACACTGCGAACCCAGCCCGGTTACGCGACCAGCCCATTCACCTTCGACAGTCGCTCGCCCTTCGAGCTTCAAGCCAATCTCCTCGAAGAAAGAGATTGCCTCATCAAGGGATTCTACAACGATGCCAACATTGTCCATTCTTAGTAATTTATTTTTTGCCATAGTTTTATCTCCTTATGTGTACAAATTTATTACCGGATCATCTTCATATTTATTCTATCAAGAATTACTAGTTCCTTCCAAACGACTACTATCTTGTCACAGTTCATGATTACAAAGATAAGTCACAGTATAGTAAAATTGAAATTGGTTTTCGGATATGTCATATTAATTTATTCAACGAAATTCAATACATAGCCATATTCAGATATGGGAGGCATGTTTTACCTGTACATCCAAATAAAAAGCCAGCAAAAGCAAGGAATCTTGCTGTTACCGGCTTCAAATAAAGTCTCGTCACAATCCCAACAATTTTCTCAAGGACCGACCTTGTAGGCGGACATCGCTCTCCGCAGCTCGGCAAACGAAGGCCGTTTGCCGTACATCAGCACGCCGACGCGGTAAATTTTCGCGGCGAGCCATCCGAGCGCAAGCATCGTCGCCGCCGTCAACCCGATCGAGAGCCCGATTTCCCACATGGCCGGATCGCTCATGCCGATGCGCAAAAACATAATGAGCGGCGAGAAGAACGGCACGTACGACATCGCGACGACGAAAGGCGCGTTCGGGTTTTGCAGGCCGAACATGGCGATCATGAACGCCGCAATAATCAGCAGCATGACCGGCATGATCGCCTGCCCGACTTCCTCCGTGCGGCTGACGAGCGAACCGACCGCGGCGAACAGGCACGCATAGATGAAATAGCCGAGCAGGTAGAAGACGGCGAAATAACCGAGCAGCGAAAGCTGGATGTCGCTCAGGTCGATATTCAAACCGCGCAGCTTCTCCAGGTTTTGCGGAACGAGCAAATTGGCGGCGACGACCGCGCCGAACACGACGATTTGCACAAGCCCGAGCAGGCAGATGCCGATAATTTTGCCGAACATTTGCCTCAGCGGCGATATGCTGGAGATGAGCACCTCCATGACGCGCGAGCTTTTCTCCGCCGTAATTTCCGTCGCCACCATGTTGCCGTAGCCGATCACGGTCATGTAGAGCAGGAACAGCAGCGCATAGACGAGCACGTAGGCGAGCGCCATTTGCGATTCCGTCTTGCCGTCCGACCCTTCCTGCACTTGAATCGTCCGGATCGAGACCGGCGCGTTCAGCTTGGCTCGCTGCTCCGCCGTTAGCCCGAAGTCTTTGACGACAAGCTCCGCCTTGATCGACTGCAGCGCGTTTTTCAGCTCCGCTTCCGTCGTGCCGCTCATCGCGCTTCTCGTATGGTACGACGCTTGCGGGAAGCCGGACGCGGCGTCGTCCTCCAAAACGACGAACGATTCGACCTCCTTCGCCTCCAGCTTCGCTTTGCCGAGCGCCGCATTCGCTTCCTTCGAGCCGGCGTCCCCGAGCGGCACGATGCGCAGCTCCGGCTTCGGCCGGCTGCCGTAGTAGCTTTCGAGCGCCCGCGTCACCTCGGTTTCCGGGCCGACGATCCCGACCTTCGCCGGTTCGTCCGGCGACGAAAATTTCGCGATCAGGGCCGGCAAGTTGATCATGACCGACAAAGCGATCGCGAAGATGAGCGTCGTCACGACAAACGACTTCGCCCGCACGCGATTCAGGAACGTAAAGCGGATTACCGTCGCCAGCTTATTCATTCCGTCCTTCTCCTCCCACCGTCTTAATGAATATTTCGTTTAACGTCGGCTCCATAATTTGAAACCGGTACACTTCGGACTGCGCCGCCGCTTCGCGCAAAACGTCCTGCGCCGTTTCCGGCCTGTCGATGCGGATTTCCGTCCACGCTTCGCCGCGCTTCACCGACCGGACGCCGGGAATTCGCTCCAGTCCGCGCACCTCGAGCTCCGTTTCGAGCAGCACCCTCTCCCGCGGAAACGACCGCTTGATCGACTTCAATTTGCCTTTAAGCACCGTATTCGATTTGTGCAAAATGCATATATTTTCGCACAGCTCCTCGACATGGTCCATCCGGTGGCTGGAAAACAAAATCGTCTTGCCTTCGTTCCGCAGCTCGGTCACGGTCGACTTCAGCAGCTCCACGTTGACCGGATCGAGGCCGCTGAACGCCTCGTCGAGGATCAAAATGTCCGGATCGTGGATGACGGCCGCGATAAATTGGATTTTTTGCTGATTGCCTTTGGACAGCTCTTCGACTTTTTTATTGTAATAGTCCGGCACCTCGAACCGTTCCAGCCAGCGGCGCAAGCTTTTTTCCGCCATGGAGCGCTTCATGCCGCGCAGCTCGGCCAAATAGAGCACTTGGTCGCTAACTTTCACTTTCGGATACAGCCCGCGTTCCTCCGGCAAATACCCCATCAGCGCCCTCAGCTCGTCGGAATACGGTTTGCCGTTCCACCGAATCGATCCTTGATCCGGGGCAATGAGACCCAGCACCATGCGCATCGTCGTCGTCTTGCCGGCGCCGTTCGCGCCTAGCAAACCGAATATTTCGCCGCGCCGCACTTCGAAATCGATGCCGTTCACGGCGACTTTATCGCCGTAGCGCTTCGTCACGCGCTCGATTTGCAACGGGTTCATTTCGTTTCCTCCCCTTTCTCGATTGCTGCAGCGCGTCCTCCGCTGCGTTTCGCCTCTGCGATCATATGGTGCAAAATTTCGTCCAGCTCGACCGTCTGCCGTTTGACGACCGGAATGCCGGCGGCTCGCAGCGCCCCCTCCGTAACGGAAGCTTCGCGCGAAATTAACCGCGTCAGCGCCCCTTCCTCCGATTCGACGACCCCCGGGAGCTTCCATGCGTCCGTATGCGGCGTTTCGATCCATAACGCCTTCCATTCGTCCTGAAGCGCATCTTTTTCCTTGTAGTCGAGCAGCCGTCCGTCGTACATGAACGCGACGTAATCGGCCAACCGGCGCACTTCTTCGATCGTATGCGTGGCGATCAGCACCGTCTTCTCGCCGCTCGTCATAAAGTCGCGCAGCTCGTTCAGCATAAAGCGCCATATATACGGGTCCAGCCCCGACGACGGTTCGTCTAGAATAAGCAGGTCGGGCGATTGGGCGATCGCGAGACAAAATGCCAGCCGCCGCTTCATCCCTTTCGACAGCGTCTTGATTTTCGCCTGCGGATTCAGCTCGAACTTGTCGCATAGATCCGCCCACTTGGTCTCGCTCCATGTCGGGAACCAATGGCTGTGAAAGGCGGCTGCATCGCGGATGAGGCCGACCTTCTCCTCGACATACGAAGTATCGGCCACGTACCCGATTTTTCGTTTGATCTCGACCTCGCTGCTCCCGTAGTCGAGGCCGAATAGACGGATCGCGCCGCCGTCGGGCTGCATGACGTTCATCAGCATTTGAAACAAAGTCGTTTTGCCGGACCCGTTGGGACCGACGATTGCGGTGACGACCCCGGGCTCGACAGTCAAATCGAAAGGCCCGAATCGGAACGTTTCGAACGATTTTTGCACGCCGTTCAGCGCGACTTCGTATGTGCTCATCGGTTAGGTCCCCCGTTTCCTTCATGATCCGGCATTTTCGCGTTCAAGCTTTCGTAAAACAGCTTCTCCGTCTCGCCGCGGCTCAAATGCACGCGCATCGCCGTGTCGATCGCGGCGCGAAACGCCTCCGCCACAGCGCCGGTACGGTAATGCTCGCGCTCGGTATCGCCGACCGCCGCTACAAACGTGCCGGTTCCCTGCTTGGTGCGAAGCAGTCCTTCGTTTTCCAGGTCTTGATAGACGCGACGAATCGTAATAATGCTGCAGCTAAGGTCTTGAGCCAGCTCGCGTATCGAGGGAAGCAGCGTTCCGGTCGGCAGCGTTCCGCTCAAAATAAGCGACCGCAGCTGCACTTCGATCTGATGGTACATCGGCTCGGCCGAATCTTCGGACAGTCGAATCGGTATTCGCATCTTGGTTTTCCTCCTTCCGGGCCGGTACGGCGCGTTACCTGACGAACGATCGGACGCGAATTTTACGGACGGTCCTGCCGAACCACCACTTGGCCCATAACCCGCTGATCGCCGCTCCTATGACGAACAGCCCGATACCGACCCGAGACGCCGCCCGAATCGTC
>NZ_JARBDC010000011.1:0-119461 GCF_036577625.1 Paenibacillus sp. GYB003
CGAAATATCCGCATATTACGGTCGAGAACGTCGTATCGAAGGAAGACCTTACGAAGCTGATCGCCGCCGGAGAAACGGTCGATTTTTATGTAACCTACAACGGAAACATGGCGGCTTACACGGATCTCGGCGTTTACGGGGACCTTACGCCGATGGCCAAGCAGATGAATTTCGATTTGACCCAATTCGATCAAGGCGCGCTTGACGCGATCAAGGTGTTGTCGGACAAAGGCGAGCTGTACGGACTGCCTTACGCCATAAACCTGAACGCGCTCTATTATAACAAGGACCTTTTCGACAAGTTCGGCGTCGCTTACCCGAAGGACGGGATGACCTGGGAGGATGCGATTGAGCTTGCCAAAAAGGTAACCCGCTTCGACGGCGGCACACAGTATAAAGGGCTGGACGTTGACGGACTTGTCCGTTTGACGTACCCGTTGTCGTTGACGTATATCGACGGCAAGACGAACGAAGTGCAGGTCGATTCGGAATCTTTCAAGAGAGCGTTCGATATCGGCAGACAAATCTACGGCATACCGGGCAACGATTTTATCGCGGCGGGGGCCAAGTCCTACGATCGGTTTTTAAAAGACCGGGTCACGTCCATGATCGCTACGGTCAACTTGTTTTCGCGCATCAAGGAACATCCGGACCTGAACTGGGATGTGGCGCAGTTCCCGAGCTATAAGGATAAACCGAATACGTACGGCATGTACGACGTCCACTTGATGATCCCGCTTCAGACGAGCAAGCATCGCGAAGACCAGATGCGCGTCATGGAAGTTCTGTTTTCCGACGAGGTGCAGACCAAAATGGTCAGAAAGACGGGACGGGTTTCCGCGCTGAAAGATCCGAAATATGCGCAATTGTTCGGAAAGGACATGCCTATTTTGGAAGGCAAGCGCATTGAAAGCATTTTCAAAAGCAAATCCGCCCCAGCGCCCAAATTCTCCTTATACGAGTCGAAAGCGAACGGGGTCATGAATGCGGAGTACACGAAGGTCGTAAAAGGCGAAAAAGACAGCAATACCGCGCTGCGCGATGCCGCCGAAAGTATCCGGCAGCTCATAAACGCCCAGACCGGCAAATAACACTCCGTTCCGCCGCCAAGCCCTCATTGGATGAGGGCTTTTTTGTACGAATCGGCGGCGTCTTCGACTGCCGTGCCCGCGGGGAGGCGGCCGTTTCGCCGAACATCGGCGCCAAAAAGGGCCCGTCCGGAGCAGAAGCTCCGGCGGGCCGCGCCTTCCGCATCGAACGCTACGCGCTGCGGTCTCCCAGAACGAACACTTTGACGTTCTTTTTCACTCCGAACTCGACGGCCTCCTTCAGATCGTTCATGAACACGTCGATGCGCGCCCCCTTGATCGCGGAGCCGGTGTCTTCCGCTTTGCGCAGGCCGATTCCTTCGATCAGCACGGTCGAGCCGAGCGGAATGATCGACGGGTCGACGGCGACCGTGCGCCCTTCCTCCGCTTTGCTGCCGCTGCGCGTAATGCCGTAGGCGGGGTGCGACGGCGTTTTGCCCGTCGACTCCTTCCCCGCCGTATAGGCGGTCAAGGTGGAGCTCAGCACGCGCTGCACGACGGGGCGCTCCCCGCCGGTACCGCCGCCGAAGCCCGTCCCGGCTTGCGGGATGTCGAGCATTTGGCCGACGGTCAGCCGGTTCGGATTTTGCAGCGAGTTGGCCGCGAGCAGCTCGTCCACGGTCAGGCCGAACGCGCGGGATATTTTATATAGCGTATCTCCGGAATGGACTTGATACTGGTAAATGGCGATTTCCGGTACGTCGGCTTCGGATTCTTCCGTCGGCGCGGCGGCCGATTCGGAACTGTCGGCGGCATCCGCCTCCCGTTCCGCTGGCCGGTACGCCCAGCTGCCGCCCCCCTCGTATATCCAATTGTCGGCCATCGCGAGCTCCTCTTCCTGGCTAATATACGCGAAGGCCTGCGTTCCCGCGCTTGCCGCGATGGCGATCGCCGCCGCCGACAAGGTCAATCGTTTCGTCCAGTTTCGCATTCTAGCAACATCCTCCTCGTTTGTTCCCCTGATAGATTTGGATGTTACTAGAGTTGCCCGGATGCGGAATTTCTAAACGTCCCCGCCGTTTCAACGAATCCGGCGCGATGCGGAAATTCACTTAATTACGGCTGTCGGCCGCTAATTGCAGCCTGCCCGCATGCCGAAACCGCCGTCCGACAGAAAAAGGCGGCGATGCCTTCTCGGCATTGCCGCCCGTCTTTCCGTCTTCGCTTTCGTTTCCGCGCTCATGTGCCCGCTCAGTGCAAATTGTCCTCGATCGTTTCCCGGATAAAATCGGTCAGCCGATCTTCGTCCTCGATATCGTCGTACGTCAGCGTAAACCGCGCATACCGCTCGTCGAGGTCGAACTGCTCCTCCAGCAGGCCGAGCAGTCCCCGCGCCCGGCGGTCGATCTCCATGTAAAACTCGACCTCGTCCTCGTGCACGATATAGAACAGCTCCAGCTCCTCCAGGTTGGACCGGTACTGCGGCTTCATCTCGAACTCCTGCACGAACGGAAAGTCCAGGCCGAGCCGCGGCACGTGCATGAGCGACACCTCCGTCGCCCGCAGCCCGAGGCGGGAAAGCGATTCGAACACGGCGCCCACGATCGGATGGGGCTGGATGTGGATGTAGTCTTTGTCCCGCTGGTCGATCGCCTTTTCGACGTCCAGCTCGGTCACGAGCCAAATTTTCGAGCTGCCGATCGTAATCGGCGTCGAGAACGGAATCGGGAAGCTGAACGCGAACTGCCGCTCCTCGCCGGGCTGGATCGTAAAATGCTCGTCCAGATGAAACCGCGCGATGGCGTCGCTCTCTTCGACGATTTGCCCGTCCCTCTCGCGGAAGTAGTTGGAATACAGGCAAAAATGAATTTTCGTGATTTCCTGCGCCAAATTGCCCCCGGTGACGTACACCGTGCCGTGCAGCTCGTCGCCGACCCGGACCCCGTGGCCGTTTTCCAGCTCCGCATTGACTTTGACCCCGCCGATGCCGACGCTGGCCATCATTTTTTTGAAAAAGGACATGGACTACCGCTCCTCTGCAGCATAAGTAGACGAATGGACCTATACCTAATGGTACGGATTTTGACTATAATTGGCAACGCTTTTTTAGAGGGCGCAGGCTCCATTCGGGCGAGTCCGCATCGGCCGGCGACGGTTACCCCGCAACGTCCCGCTTCGCAAACATGATCCAGGCGACAAGCTGGAACAGCAAGTAGTAGCCGGCCAGCATGGCGACGGAAAACGGCAGCGTCATTTCCGGACGGAGCGGCGTGCCGTCCACATGCTGGCTCAAGTCGACGTTGGCGAACAGCACGTATTTGACCCATTCGTATCCCGACAGCAGGCCGACCAGCGTATTGCCCATCAGGATGAACAGCAGCGAAAAGGCGATCGCCATCGACGAGCTGCGGAACGAAGCGGAAATCATGAACGCCATCGTGACGTACATGATCAGCTGGACGACGCCGAAGCCGTATTGTTGCAAAGCGTTCAGCAGCATCGAGCCTTCGTGCACGCTGCCGTCGGCGCCGATCCGGACAAGCGGCTGCGTCAAGCCGTCGCTCCCTTCGAGAGCCGCCCCGAGCGCGAAAGCGACGGCGAAGCACAGCACGAGCAAAAACAAGGCGAACAGCAGCGTCGCCGCATATTTGCTGAGCAGCACCTTCGTTCTGGACGCCGGCCCGACGAGCAGCAGCTTGATCGTCCCCCACGAAAATTCCGCCGCGACCATATCGGCGGCCACGACGACCGTCAGCAGCGTCACGAGAACGATGAGCGCCGACGACGCGTTCACGACGGTCCAGAGCGAATTGTCATACGGATTGATGTCGTGCTCGATATAATAGTCGTTCAGCTTGATGCGCTCTTCCATCCCCTTTCGCGCTTCGGGGTTCGCCGCGATTTCCTTCTCGGCCATGTCCTGCTTGAGCCGTTCGTTCGTTTGAGCGACTTCCTGCTTCCAGTCGGCGCTAGCCGCGCGCTTCTGCTCCTCCCATTTCAACAGCCCGGCCAGCAGCGCGAGCGCCGCGAGCAAAATGCCGACCATCGCCCATGTTCGCGGCCGGCGGTATATTTTCAAATTTTCGTTGCGTACGAGCATGCCGAAACTAGACAACTTGCTCCCCCCTCGTCAGCTCCAAAAATTGATCCTCCAGCGAAGCGCTCGCCGCCCGTATGCCGTACACGTCGATGTCGGCCATGACGAGCCTGCGGTTCAGCTCCGGAATGAGCCCCCGCTCGGCGGCCACCTCCAAAGCCCCGTCCCGTACGGTCATGCTCCCATCGGGCAGCCCGAGCGCGGCGGCGAGATATTCCATCGCCCGCTCGGGGTCGTCGACCTCGATCCGGACCGTTTGCTTGCCGGCCGCGCCCTTCAATTCGCTCATGCTGCGAACGTCGACGAGCTTGCCGGCCTGGATGATCGCGACCCGGTCGCACATCAGCTCCATCTCCGACAGCAGGTGCGACGACACGATGATCGCGATGCCTTCCCGCTGCGCCAGTCCGCGCAAATAATCACGCAGCTCGCGAATCCCGGCCGGATCGAGCCCGTTCGTCGGCTCGTCGAAAATGAGGACGGACGGCTTGTGCAGCAGCGCCTGCGCCACGCCGAGCCTTTGCCGCATGCCGAGCGAGTAGCGCTTCACCTTCTCGTGGATGCGGGTTTGCAGGCCGACCAGCTTGACCACTTCGTCGATCCGCTGTTTCGTCACGCCGGCATGCCTTCTGGCAAACAGCTTCAAATTTTGGTAGCCGGTCAAAAATTTATACATTTCCGGGTTTTCCACGATCGCCCCGATATGCGTCATCGCCAGTTCGAAATGGTTGCGCACCGATATCCCTTTGACGAACACTTCGCCCTTCGTCATCGAGATCAGTCCGACGATCATGCGGATCGTCGTCGTTTTGCCGGCGCCGTTCGGCCCGAGGAAGCCGAACACTTCCCCTCTCGGCACGTCGAACGTCAAGTTGTCGACGATCGTGCGACCGCCGATTTTTTTCGTTACGTTGCGAAGCTGCAAAACCGCTTCATCGTTCATTGTCCAAAAAGCCTCCTTGCCGTCGTTTGGTCCAGTATACCGGACCCGGCCGTTTTGTCGAATGGTCTCGGGTTCGGGCGGAAACTGGACCAAAGTCTAAAAAGTCGGGGACGGCGCCGGCTGGAGGAATTAAAAAAAGTCTGTCGACGTATTTCGAGAATGAGCGAAAACCGACGGCTTCCGAAACGTAACGGACACCACGGCGCTTATTTCGCGAAAATCGGCCGTTTTCCGATCGTAACGGACACCACCTGCGCTTATTGGCTCCGAACAGCCGTCCAAATGGGAGTTTTTCGCCAAAAAGCTGCGCCTGTGTCCGTTACAAAAAAAATAAGCCGAAATGAGGCTCATTAGCGGCCGCCATGTCCGCTAGACGCTTGGAACCGCCCCGCAGCAGGCCGCAGCTTCCGCCGAGAGCCATGTCCGCTCGCAGCCCGCCCGCGCGCCGCCCAAGGGCATGTCCCGACGGCGTCCCTTGCTCGCCCCCCCGCTACAACTCCCGACGGCGCCGACGCAGGCCTTACGAGCCGTTATCGCCGTTTCCGGCAGCAGGAAACCCGCTCCGGCTTTGCCGCTTAAACGAAGGTCGGGACGGACGGTCTTTTCTGTGCAAACCGATTTGCACGCCGAAGCGACGGCGCATCGGGAAACGAGCTGGAAATGCTCCCGCTAATTTCGGTCGTTCCCGTTTCCGGGCAAAACAACGGGAAAACGTCCCGCTAAAATCGTCCATACCGTGCATTTCGCCGATATGTCGCCATTTTAACCGGAGGTTTTCCCGATACTTCGAAACGTTACCTATAGGAGAGCGAGTTAACAGGAGGTTTTCCCGTTCGTTCGATTCCATTGACCCGGCGGGATCAGGACATCGCCCATGTCCGTTAGAGCTTTCCGCCGGCCCAACTTCCGCCCGATAACAAAATATTACCCGTCCCCGAACGTAATCCGGATATCGAGCAGCTCCGAACGGCTGCCGATTCGCAGCGGCGGTCCCCACGTGCCGAAGCCGCACGAAACGATCGCATGCATCGCGCCTTTGCGCATATAGCCCCAATCGAGCTCAAACAGTCGTCTCGTGATCAGATGGCCCGGCATGAGCTGACCGCGATGCGTATGCCCCGAAAGCAGCAGATCGACGCCGGCCTCCGCCGCTTCGCCCAGCTCGCGCGGCTGATGATCGAGCAGCACGATCGGCAGCGACTTGTCCGCATCCGCCAGCAGCTCGCTTACGGCGAGTCTGCCGCCGGAACCGGGGGCGAATCGCGCGACCGCCGCGTCTTTGCGGCCTGCGACGCAGAACGCCTCCCCGATCCGGACGACGCGGTCGACCAGCACCTCGATGCCGATCGCCTTCATCCGCTCGACGTACTCGTCGATATGTCCGCCGATATATTCGTGGTTGCCGAGCGAAGCGTATACGCCGAGCGGGGCTTTCAGCGAGCGCAGGACGTCCGCCATCTTCTCGCGGACGAACGGCTCGATGCTGTCGTCCAGCACGTCCCCCGGCAGAAGAATGAGATCGGGCCGCAGCGCTTCCACCTGACCGATGAGCCTGCGAATATGCCGCTTCCCTACGATCGTCCCGAGATGCAAGTCCGACGCCGCCGCGATGCGCAGCTCCTTGCGCCCCCCGGCCCGCTTGGCGACAGCGATGTCGTAGCGGCGTACGACCGGGCTCCAGGCGTTGCGGGAGCCGACGGCGACCATGACGGCGAGCAGCAGCAGGACGACCGTCCCGATCGCCCGCACGGCAGTGTCCGCCTCCACGCCGCCCAGCCGCAGCAGGAGGAAAGCCAGGTCCGCAAACGGCAGCGTCAGCAGCGAGTACATGAGAACGGCCAAGCCGTAAGAGCCGATCAGCTTGACCCCAACGTACAGCCGGTACGGCAATGCGCGCCGAAGCAGCATGGCGCCCAAGTAGCCGTAGGCGAGCCAGGCGTACGCGATCCAGTAAACCCAATCCGCCGATTCGGTAACGGCCGCGCGCCAAAACGCGAAGCCGTTCCAGCCGATATAGGCCGAAAACGCCACATAGGCCGATAAAATCGCAACAATAAGCAGTACCGTGCGGCTTTTCAAAACGTCCCCCGTCCCTTCAACTCTTTCTCCTCCCACTATTTTCTCACAACAGGGAGCCGGGGAAAAGTTTCGCAGCGCGTCACGGCCGCAGCCGCTCGTCCTTCGTGAACCAGAGGCGGTCGCTCAATCGTCCGAGCAGCATCGCGGTCAAGGCGGCCGACGAGGCGAGCGTAAACATGATCAATATTTGATACCGCACCGCCTCGATCGGATCGGCGCCGGCCACGATCATGCCCGTCATCATGCCCGGAAGCTGGACGAGCCCGACCGTCTTCATCCCGTCGATCGTCGGAATCATGCTGGCGCGCACCGAACGCTTGCTCGCTCCCCGAATCGCCTGCCGGGCGGTCGCCCCGAGCGCCAGCAGCGCCTCGATCTCGCCTCTCGACGACTCCATTTCCCGCTTCATCTGGTTCAACAGCAAGCCGCATACGATCATCGAGCTTCCGATCGTAATGCCGCTCACCGGGATGATGTACTGCGGCGTCGGGCCGATGATCCGGAAGCCGAGCATGAGCGCCATCGTGACCGCTTCGGTGCACGCCAGCGATATGGCGATGCGCAGCCGGATACCGGGTATATGCCCGGCCCGCGCGCCGGCGTTCCGGGAGGCGACTGCAATCATGACGGCAACGATCAGTACGATGAACAGCGGATGATTCGCGTCGAAAACGAAATGCAGCACATATCCGACCAGCAGCAGCTGGACGGCGGTGCGGATCGTGCCGACGGCGATATCTTTTTCCAAGCCGAGCTTTTGCCGCAGCGAAAGCACCACCGTAACGGCCACGAAGACGAGCGTGGACGCGAGCGCCCAGTTAGACAACGGCCCCTCCCCCCTTCCCGGCCTGCGGAGACTCGATGAAGCGGCGGGCCTGCTCCGTGGCCGGGCCCCGGAAAAAATCCGCGGTCCGGCCCGTTTCGAGCAGCCGATTCTCATCCATATACCATACCGTATCGCTTATAAGACGCGCCTGCTCCAGATCGTGCGTCACCCATAGCACGGCCGTCCCCCTGTGGCTCGACCATTCGCCGATCCATTGTTCGACCGCCCGCTTGCTCGCAGGATCGAGCGCCGCGGTCGCCTCGTCCAGCAGCAGCGCATCCGGCTCCAGCAGCAGCGAGCGGACGAGCGCGGTACGCTGCTTCTCGCCTCCCGACAATTCCGCCGCCGGCTTCTTCAGGTCGAGCGCCTCCAAGCCGACGGCGTTCATGCAGCGCCGCGCCAGCCCGGCGTCGAACGGCCGCGCGTGCAGCTCGCTGACCGTTCTCAGGTTTTGCTCCACCGTTCCCGGCAGCATCACCGGCTGCTGGGCGACGTAGCAGACGCGCTTGCGCCAGTCGGCGGGCTTCCACTCCCCGGCGTCGCGCCCCGCCAGGCGGATCGTTCCTTCGCTCGGCGCGTCGAGCCGGGCCAAAATCCGCAGCAGCGTGCTTTTTCCTTGCCCGGAGGCGCCGAGAACGGCGATCCGCTGCCCCGGGGCGATGTCCGTCGTAATATCCCGAAACAAATAATCGCCGGGCCGGTCCGGGCGAAGCTTCGACAATCGTTCCATCCTAAGCAGCGCGTCCAATCCGTCACTCTCCCGCATCCGTCGTAAGCAAAGCGGATCGGCCTCCTTCGGGGTCGATCCGCTTTCGCAGCCAGCTCTATTGTAGCAGAACGCCCGTTATCGTTCACGGCCTAACCGTAACGGAAGCCATGCGGTTAACCGGTTTCAACCTTTCGTTTTTTAAGCTTCCTTTCAGCATCCGTTCACATAAGCGTCATAATGGTCTGTCATAATGCGTTAGCAGCGGAAAAAGAAAGAAAGGCCGGAAGCGATCATGAAACGAAATTCGAATATCCAGCTGATTCAAGCGTCCCGCGGGGCCGCCGTTTTTTTGGTTATGCTGTTTCACGCCTCCCAAACCGGGCAGCGTTATTTCGGTTACGATTTTTTGGGCGTAAGCGGAATGGGGCGGTCCGGCGCCTATACGTTTTTTTTCGTGCTGACCGGCTATTTGATGGTCGCGATTTATCGGCGGGACTGGGGAAAGCCGCAGGCGTTCGGGACGTTTTTGCTGAAGCGGTTCAGCCGCATTTACCCTTTATATTGGCTCGTTACGGCCGCGGTTATCCCCGTTTATTTCATGATTCCTTCGTTCGGGCTCGGGTTCGAACGGGAGCCGTCCGCCATCGTCCGCTCGCTGCTGCTGTGGCCGCAGTCGCACGGCCCGATTCTCGGCGTCGCCTGGTCGCTGAGCTATATCGTCCTGTTCTATGCGGTATATTCGCTGGCGTTTCTGATCAAGGAAAACGTGCTTGTCGCGATTTATTCGTCCTGGATGACGATCATCGCGCTTCATATGGCCGGGTTGATCGATATCAAGGAGAACGAGCTGCTGCAGTTTTTGTTCGCCCCTTATCATCTTCAGTTCGTCATCGGAATGATGGTCGCCGTCTTGGTGCGGCGGTTCGACATCAAGCGGTCCGCCTGGTGGATCGCCGGCGGTGCTGCGGCCTATGTCGCTTTATGGGTCATGAGGCATGCGCTCGGAACGATTCCGCTCGGCGATTTTGCGCATACGGCAGGATCGGCCATGCTGCTGATCGGCATCGCGGCGAGACGAGACAAGGAACGCCGGCTGCTCAAGCCGCTCGCCGCGATGGGCGACGCGTCTTACTCGATCCTGCTCGTCAGCCTGCCGGCGCTGTCGATCGCGTTCAAGCTCGCCCGCGCGGCGCATGCGCCCGAGACGATCGGCGCGCCATGGGCGATCGCCGTTTGCTTGTCGGCCGCGCTCGGAAGCTGCTTGCTGTTTTACCGCTGGGTCGAAACGCCGCTCAACCGGTTCATTCGCGAGCGAATGATCGACAAAGCTCCGGCCGCGCGACCGCTGCTGGACAGGCCCTACTCCCGCTAAACCCGCTGCATCGCATGCGCTATCGTTCGATGGCGCATGTTTTTTTGCCCATGCCGGGCGGTTGACTTAATTGGTTGTTGTACTTATAATTGTTTAGACAACAAATCGAGCCGAAAGCGGTGATTCGAAATGGCGAACGAGCCGACCTCCTCCGGCATTTTGGACCGGTCCGCCGGTTTTATGATGGGCCTCACGTCGCGGAAAATGTCCCATCTGTTTACGAACCGATTGAAGCCGTACGCCATCACGCCGGAGCAGTGGATGGTGCTGTACTGCGTTCAAGAGCGCGAGGGAATGATTCAAACCGAAATCGCCGCCCGTTCCGGAAAAGACAAGCCTACGACCGGACGCATTCTCGATGCGCTCGAGGCGAAAGGGTTCGTGACGAAGCGGACGGGTCCGACCGACAGACGGTCGTACCACGTGTTCATAACCGAAACGGGCCGCGAGCTCGTTCGGCAAACGGCGCCTATCGAACGCCAGGCCGTGAAGGACGCTACATCCGTCTTGAGCGAGGCCGAATACGAGCAGCTGCTCGCGCTGCTTCGCCGCATCGGCGATCATATCGATCAAATTACCGCCAACGAATAGGAGATGCAGCCGGAATGCCGGATCGACAACAAGAGCTGCACCTGCAGCGAACGGGCGAGGCGGGACCGCGATTGTGGACCCGCTCGTTCGTCGTCATTACGCTATGTTACTTTTTACTGTTCCTCTGTTTGCAAATGCTGCTTTCCCCGCTCCCGACCTATACGAAGGAGCGGTTTCATCCCGGCGATTTCACGGTCAGCCTCGTGACGAGCGTGTTCGCTTTGGCGGCGATCGTCGCCCGAATCGTAACCGCCCGATTGATGAAAAAGGTGCACCGGAACGTGCTGCTGTTCGGCGGACTCGCAGTCGGGGCTTTGGCCACGGCGGCGTATTCGTTTGCCGATTCCGTTCAAACGCTGCTCGCTCTTCGCGTTTTGTTCGGCATCGGATTCGGGGTAGGCAGCACGATCATGCCGACGATCGTTTCGCAAATTATTCCGCACGACCGGATCGGCGAAGGCATCGGCTATTTCGGCTTGTCGACGAGCCTTGCCATGTCGTTCGGACCGATGATCGGCCTGTCGATGCTCGACGAGTACGGCTTCGCGTCGCTGACGGCGCTCGGCACCGTCTCGGTCGCGCTGATCGTTCCGCTGCTGCTCGGCTTCCGTTCCATTCCGGCGCAGCCGGCCAAGCCGCGTCCGTCCCGGACGGCGACCGGAAGCAAGACGCCGTTTAACTACAAAATCATCGTTCCGGCTCTGCTGAACACGCTGCTTTCGGTTACGTACGGCGGCCTCTTGAGCTTCATCGCCCTGTTCGGCAAAGAAGCGCAATTGCCGCAAGTCGGCCTGTTTTTTTTGTTCAACGTATTTACGGTATTGATCATTCGCCCGATATCCGGCCGGCTGTTCGACAGCAAAGGGCATGCGGCCGTACTGCTGCCGGCGTCGGCATTCGTTTTCGCCGGCCTGACGATTCTTTCGTTCGCGCACAATACGGCTTTATTGATCGTTTCCGCCCTCGTGTACGGCATCGGCTTCGGTGCGATTCAGCCGACGCTGCAGGCGTGGATGCTGCGCGATTCGCCGCCCGAGCATCACGGCTCCGTGAACAGCCTGTACTACAACGCGCTCGATTTCGGCGTCGCCGTAGGCGCCATGGTGCTCGGCGTCATCGCGTCGCACAGCTCCTATGCGCTCATGTACCGGTATTCGGCTTGCTTCATGATCGCATTTTTTGTCGTCTACCTCGTATCGGTTGTTGTTCGGGGAAAAAAGAGCGGCCGCGAAGCCGCCTCGGCTACGAAAGCTTCGTAAGCCGGGGCTTTTTCGTTTCGCACTTAATAAACTTAAATATTGACCATGTATACGTAAAGAGCTACAATGGAAAGTCGAAGAAAGGAATGAGTTATGATGAAACAATATCGAATATTGCTGTTCTATAAATATATTCCGATCCCGGATCCCGAGTCGTTCGCCGCCGAGCATCTCCTCTTTGCGAAGGAGCTTGGCGTCAAAGGCCGGATCCTGATCGCGAGCGAAGGCATCAACGGCACGCTGTCGGGGACGATCGAACAAACGGAACGCTATATGGCGCACATGCGCGAAAACCCGCTTTTCGCCGATATGGTATATAAAATCGACGAAGCCGACGGGCACGCGTTCAAAAAGCTGTTCGTGCGCCATAAGAAGGAGCTGGTCACGCTGCGCTACCATCGCCGGCTCGACCCGATGACGGAAGGCGGCGAGCGTCTCGCGCCGAAGCAGTTTCACGAATATATGCAGCGCGACGACGTCGTCATTCTCGACGGCCGCAGCGGGTACGAGTACGATCTCGGCCATTTCCGCAACGCGATCCGGCCGGACGTCGATTCGTTCCGCGAATTCCCGGAATGGATCCGGGACCATATGGCGGAGTACAAAGACAAGAAGATTTTGACGTACTGCACCGGCGGCATCCGCTGCGAAATGTTGACCGCGGTGCTGAAAGAGGAAGGGTTCCGGGACGTCTATCAGCTCGACGGCGGCATCGTTACGTACGGTCAAGATCCGGACGTTCGGGGCCGAGGCTTCGACGGCAACTGCTACGTGTTCGACGAGCGCGTTTCCGTGCGGATCAATCAGACCGACGAGCATGTTCTCGTCGGCGAATGCTACCATTGCGGCGCGAAGACGGACCGGTACGTCAACTGCGCGGACGACAGCTGCCACCGGCAGCATCTGTGCTGCGATGATTGCCTGACGGCGAAGCGCGGCTACTGCTCGGCCGAATGCGAGGCGCACGATCGTGCGGTCGCGGCGAGCGGAGCGTAAGCAAGCGAAACGCAAAACCCCCGAAAGGATTCTCGTACCGGAGAATGCTTTACGGGGGTTGTTTTTTTGCTTGAATCGATTTGAAATACCGGGAAAAGCCCCCGGTAAATGACCTTCGCACCTACATCCCGCTAAGCTTCTCGACAAGCCGGTGCGTCTCGATCACGCGGTCCGCGCTGACGAGACAATCGCCCGGCCGGTCGAGCGAGGCCAGCACATGGTCCACAATGCCGGCAAAGCCGCGGCGATGCGAAACCGAGTCCCAGCTGCCGAACCGCAGGGCGCGTTCGCCTTCCGTCTTGTCCCGCAGCACGCCCGATTCCATGTTGACGATTTCCGCGGACCGCCCGCCCCCGTGCAGCTCCAGCTTCTCGAGATCCGCACCGGCTCTCCGGTTCATACTGACGAGAGCGGCGGCGCCGCCGAGACGCAGGCTGCCTGTCGCGTGCAGCAGCTTTCCGTCCGCGTCCGTTTCGCTCAGCCAGCCCGTCACGTCGTACGGCCGAGCGCCGAGCCACAGCAGCAAATCGATCGTATGGATCATGTCGTCGTACAGCGTTTGCTTGGCGGAAAGCTTCTGCCGGCCGGTCCGATGCTTCTGCGCGATGCACAGATCGAAGCCGCCGGCTTCCTCGAGCCATCGCTTCGCCTCAACGTACATCGGGGCGAACCTGCGGTTGAAGCCGACGGCGAGCAGCTTGCCGCGCTTCAGCGCCAGCTCCGTCATCCGCTCCGACTCGTCGATCCGGTACGAGAGCGGCTTGTCGACGTAAACGTGCGCGCCGCGCTCCAAACAGCGGGTCACGATATCCGCATGCGTCTCGGTCGGACTGTGCACGAACACCATGTCCGGCTCGCGCGCAAGCACCTCGTCCAGCTCGGTCGTGCCCCCCGGCAGCCGATACGCGCTTCCGACGCGCTCGACCGTTTCCTTCGAACGGCTCATGACCGCGACGATGTCGATGCCGGGCAGCGAAGCCATCGCCGGCAAATACGCTTTCACCGCGATATCTCCGAGTCCGACGATCGCGATCCGTTTGTTCATGCTTGTTTCCTCCATCCGGCAGTCCCGCCGCCTGAGCGGCGCGCCTTTTTTCCCGAGTCCAGCAGCACGTTCGTGCCGATCAGCCCCGCCACGGCGAACAGCGCGGCGCCGACGCCGAGCGACACGCCGAACAGCTGCACCCAATTCGGCAAGCCGAGGGCGAACCGGTACGCCGCTCCTCCGAGCAGCGGTCCGGCAAAGCCGGCCAGCCCCGTAATCGCGTAAAAGACGGCGATGAACGCCGGGCGTTCGCTTTTCGGCGTATCTCCGACGACGAAGTTGAACATCAGCTGATTGAAGCCCCCGACGCCGATGCCGATCAGCAGATGAACGAGCAGCAGCACCGCATTGTCCGGGGCGACCGGCAGCAGCCCCCAGCCCGCGCAGGCGGCGGCGATAACCGGCAGCGTCCAAAACAGCAGCGTTTTCGAGCCGTATTTCGCGTTCAGGTTGCCCCATATAAAATAGCCGGCCATCATCGCCACGTTTTGCGTCATCGTCGCGATCGCGACGAGGTTATAGCTCGCATGCATGACGTTCAGCATCACATACGTGAAAAACGGAACCGCCAGCCCTTGCAGAAACAGCCAGAGCGAGATGAACAGCATCGCCTTCAGAAAAGGACGATGCCGGAGCGGACCGGCCAGCATGGCGAGCGAGCCGCTTTGCTCCGATTTCTCGAACGGCGGGTTCGGGTAGCGGAGAAACAGGACGATGTCGAGCGCCGCGCAAACGGCGGCGACCGCGTACAGCAGCCGGAAGCCGTCCGGCTCGGGCAGCCGATCGAGCAGCTGGCCGAACGCCAAAATGGCGATGCAGCCGCCCGCCCACAAAATCGTATTGCGAATGCCGAAGTAGCGCCCGCGCACTTTCGCCGGCACCATGTCGGCGATGAGCGACGTCCAAAACACCGAGCCGATCGCCTGTCCCATAAACGCCAGGATGCAGACGGCGATATAAACGGGCACCCCGCTAGGCTTCGGGAGCAGCATCGGCACGATGCCGGCGACCAGCCACAGCACGCGGTGCGTCCCGCATAATACCGAAAAAAGCAGCTTCCGGTTCGTAAACCGCTGGATCAGCAGCGCCCCGGCGATTTGCAGCATATTGGCGAGGCTCGGCACCGCCAGCACGATGCCGACCTGAAGCGACGAGGCGCCCAAATAGAGCAAATAGCCCGTCACGAACGGTCCGCCCAGCAGTTGAAACATAATGATCGCCGGTATCCCCTCCAAGGTGGCGGCCGTCATGCCGCTTCGGTAAGAGGATCTTTTCCGGCCCGTCCGGCGTCCCGTCATCAGCCCCATGGCCTGTGCCCCGCTTTGCTCAAGTTCCTCCGTCCCAGGCAGCCGAGTAACTGCATCTTCAAACGATTTCGCCCATATGCTATAATAGATAGCGTATTTTGGCGAACGCTCGACTAGATATGGAGGAACTCAGTAGAATGAAAAACAAATGGATACTGCTGATCGGCCTGCTCGCGTTTTGTGCGTTTTTCATTTCCAGCATCGTTCGGGAATCGCCCTTGCTGCTTTATATCGCTAGTAGTATCCCGATTTTTATCGTTCCGTTTTTGCCCGACCTGAAGACGTCCCAGCGGCTTCATCCGCAGCGGAAGGGCGTCGACATCGTCAAGTTCGGCGGCAGCGCCGGCAAGCCCGATTGGCTCGTCGTCTCGTTCAAGCCCGGCACCGTCTACTGGACCCGCAAAAAAACGTTGGTCATTTCCTACGAAGACGCCCCGTTCGTCGAAACGGTGCCTACCGATGATTATACCGCGGCTTTGACCGTGTTGAAATACGATTTGCGCGTCCGACCGAAATCGGGGCGCATCTCCGTATCGCTGGCCAATTTGTCGGAACGTGTCGCCGGCCTGCCGTATACGGTGAACGAAGTGAATCGGCTCGTCATCCCGCTCGGCGACGCGACCGAGTTGGAGCCGGCGAACCCCCCGGCGTCCGTCGCCTCCCGCAGCGTCGAGCTGCAAGCTTGACGAAAGCGCCGATCCGTTACAGCCTAAAGCCCGCCTTCCGTGGCGGGCTTTTTTTAACGTTTCAAAGCGATGAAGTTCGGTCAATAGCTGGCCGCGGCCGCCTGGACGACCGATTGCATCGGCAAATGGTACGGGCACTGCTTCTGGCAAAGCGGCGTTTCCTTGCACGGCTCGTAATCGGCGCACGACATGATCTTCTCTTTATGCTTTTCGTAGAAGCCGTCGCCCTTCGCAAGCAGCCCGAACTCCCGGCGCACGACGCTGGAGATCATGACGTCGGGAATCGGGATGCCGAGCGGGCACGAGCAATAGTTGCATCGCCGGCAATTATGCGCGCCCAACTTCTGCGCCAGCCGCTCCAGCTCGCGGCGCTCTTCCTCGTCGACTTCCCTCTCCATCGCCGCTATGTTTTGCTTCACTTCGTCGACGCTCACCATGCCCGATATGATCACGTGCACGTCCTGGCTGTACGGATAACGGATCGCCTTGTCCACCGGACGAATAAATCCGCCCGACAGCGGCTTCATCGCCACGCGGGCCATATCGCGCTCGACCATTTCCGGAATCAGCTCGTTCAGCGCGAACGGCTGCGCCAAATTCAAATGAAACAGCACCTGCTCGAACCGTCCGTTCCGGATCCACTTCGCCAGCAGCTCCGGCCGGTGTCCGGTAATGCCGATATGGCGCACTTTGCCCGCTTCCTTCGCCTCGAGGGCGGCGCGGTACGCCCCGTCCTCCTCCATCGCCGCCTTGAACTCGTGCACGTAATTGACGTAATGGATTTGCAGCAAATCGATAACGTCCGTCTTCATGCGCGTCAAGCTTCGTTCGATTTCCGCTTTGGCCGAAGCGTAGTCGCGCTTGTTCGTCTTGGTCGCCAAAAAATATTCGTCACGCCGGTGCGAGATGGTTTCCCCGATTATTTCTTCGCTGTTCCGATAGCCCGCCGCCGTATCGATATAGTTGATGCCGTGATCGAGCGCGTAATTGAGCGCTTCGCGAGCTTGCTCCAGCGGAACGCCGGGCAAATTCATCGCTCCGAATCCGAGCGACGACACGTTGTAGCCGATTTTGCCGAATGGCCGGTATCTCATCGCCGTACTCCTCTCCGCCGAAAACTAGATTCCTCTCTGTATTTTAGCACATGCGGTCAACAAAGCGGCAGCGATATTTTAAAGCGGGTGCCCTGCCCGACGTCGCTGTCGACCGCGATATGGCCGCCGTGATTTTTGATGATCCGGTAGCAAACGGCCAGTCCGAGCCCGGTTCCTTCCAGCTTCGTCGTGAAAAACGGGTCGAACAGCTTCGACTGGGTATGGAAATCCATCCCCGCCCCGTTGTCTTGAACGGTGATGACAACCTGCGAGTTTCGTTCGGCCGCCGAAATGCGGATCATGCCTCTTTCCCGCCGCGCTCCGCCGTCGATCGCCTCGAGCGAGTTGCGCACGATATTGAGCAGCGCCTGCTTCATCTGCTTGACGTCGACGCAGACGACGAGCCCGGGATCGATCGGAGAAAGCTCGATGTCGCACCCTTTCAAAATCGCCTCGCTGTCGAACAAAAGCCGCACTTCCCCGAGCAAGCTGTCCACATGAACCAGCTGTTTATCGGGCGTCGACGGCTTCGACGAATTCAAAAACTCGTAAATGATATCGTTCGCCCGGTCGATCTCCTCGATGACGATTTTCGCGTACTCCTCCTTGCCGAATTGCACGAGCTGCGGCCGCAGCAGCTGAATGAAGCCGCGAATCGATGTAAGCGGATTCCGGATTTCGTGCGCGATCGCCGCGGCGATTTTGCCGAGCATGGCGAGCTTGTCGTTTTGGTAGGCGGACTGCTCGATCTTTTTAAATTCCGTCACGTCCTTCACGCTGATCAAAATATCCCCGTCCAGCTCTTCCCCGTACGTGGCCGTGACCAAGTAATGCCGGCCGTTCTCGTCGATCACTTCGTGATAGCGCAGCCGGTACAAAATCATTTCGCGGTACAGCTTGACGATAAGCCTCCGATACGTGCGGGACAGTCCGGAAAACGAGGCGAGCCCCTTGATGTCGAGTCCGATGATCGACTTGCGCGGCACGCCCAGAAAACGTCCCATCAGCACGTTGACGAACGAAATATAGCCCTCGCAGTTGAACAAAACGATGCCGCAATCCATATGCTGCAGCACGTTTTCGTACTTGCTGGCGACCGCCTGGAACGAGCTGTGCGTCCTCGCGAGCGTATCCTTCAGCTCCTCGAGCGCCCGTTCCCGGTTCGGCACGTGCTCGAACTTGAACCGGTAATGCGCCAGCAGCTCCATCAAAAAAACGAAGGACAGCCTGTAATAGCGAAGCGCCTCCTCCGGTTCCACACTGGCGGTGATCGTATGAATGCTCTGCTCGTGCAGCTGGACGATTTCCTCCGGCGCGACCGTTTGCAACGCGGCGCCCAATGCCGCCGCCGGATGATGAGAGCCGCTGCTGCCGTTTTCGAAAAATTGGGTCAGGGCTCGCAAGTATTGCTTCCTCAACTGAGACATAAGCACACCTCTACCTGATTGTTAACGTGCAGCCGGCCTTTGCCGGACGAAATCCCCGGCGAGCTACCAGTATCATAGAGTCAATCCGCCGCTCCCGTCAATCGCAAATAAGCGCTAAAAAGTGGGAACGATGTCGAAAAAATACAAAAGCGTCCCGCAGTCCCAAAGCGTTGGAACTACAGGACGCATTCCGCCAACAAAAGTCGACAGCTTTTAAGCGCAGAAGACTCTTATCGTCTATCCTCGTCTCTTTTATTCTCGTTCTCTTGTCTCTTTTTTTCGTCCTCTTGCTTCTTTTTCTCTTCTTCTTGCCGTTTTTTGTCGTCTTCCTGCTTCTTCTTGTCGTCCGGCCGGTTCTTGTTCTCTTCGGCTTGCTTCCTCGCTTCCGCCTGCTTCCTTGCTTCTTCCTGCTTCTTCTTCTCTTCCTCGAGCTTTTTCTTCTCGTCCTCTTGCTTCTTCAGCTCTTCCTGCTTCTTTCGTTCGTCCTCCAGCCGTTTGCGTTCCTGCTCCTGCTGCTGTCTTTTTTTCTCTTCTTCCTGCTTCTTTTTATCCAGCTCCTGCTGTCTTTTTTTTTCTTCTTCCTGTTTGTTCTTGTCGTCGTTTTTAGACGGCGGCGGCGTCCCGGTCCTTTGTCCGACGTTCGTCGCCCCGCCGGTCGCACTTTTGTTGTCGTTCTTGCTGTCGTTCTTGCTGTCGTTCTTGTTATCGTTCTTGTTATCGTTCTTGTTATCGTTCTTGTTATCGTTCTTATTATCGTTCTTGCTGTCGCTCCTGTTGTCGCTCCTGTTGTCGCTCTTGCCGTCGGTTTTGGACGGAGACGCCGTTACCGGCTTCGAGGACGGCTTGTTTTTTTCCTTGACCTTGGCGTCGAGCTCGCCGTTTCTCTCCTGCTCCAGCAGAGCGGACAACGTTTCTTTTTTCGGCAAATTGCTCGAGTTGATCAGCTTGCCGATTCCTCCCGCCTCTCTGGCGATTTTATGTACCGAATCGTCCTTCAGGGCGTTCAGATCGATTTCGTTGCCATTGTCCTTGGCGCTTAAATAAATGGCGTATTTGCCCGCGGAAACGCCTTTGGAAAGCGCCTCCTCGCGAATCGTCGGCGGCGTTACGAAGGATGTGACCTGGATATTCGAAAACGTTGTCGGATGGGTCGTCTCGATATGCTTCGAGACCGTATCCATTACGATTTGCCCGAGGTTGCTCTCGTCTAGTTTCGCTTCCTCGTATACTTTCGTGCTGGATATGATGATATCCCCCTCGTCTTGCTTGAGATACCCCTTTTGCTCGATTTGACTCATAATAACTTCCGTAGCGGCCGATAGCGGCTTCCCTACGACGTCGATGCCCGACAGCAGCAAAGTGCCGTCGTCGTTTAATCCTCGCGCCTCTTGTACCTCGCTATCCTTATCGATGCCGAGCTCCACGCTCGGGTTAATGTCGAGCGTCACGTAAGCGACGATCGGCTTGACCCCTTCCAAATTGCCCCCCAGACCGGTAAACAGTACGATGCAAAAGAGGACAGCGGCGCTCAAAGCTAATACGGCGGATAAAACGGGCCTTTTCAGGCGAAACGGAGGAGCGGAGAACAGCACTTCTTCTCCGATTTGGCATGCACGTCCCATACGGGGAATTTTCTTGAATTGACCGTCCGGTGTTAGCACGACCAGATCCGCCTCGGTCAATTCCATCACAATGCCTTTATGCATGCTCGCTCACTCCCCTCCTTGGTGAACTTCCGGGATATTCAGGTAATGCTTCAAATACGGGTAGGGCCCGCTGTGGATGAGGGCGACCGCGATAATAAACTTCCGGTTGCGCTCCAGCGTCTTTCGGGACACGTTGACCTGCTCCAGCAGCTCCTTGATCGGCAGCATTTTTTTGACGAGCACGATCGACATCATCGTTTGATCGCGCGCCAAAAGAGCCCCTATTTCGAATAACGCTTCTCTGGAATCGCTATGTTTGGGAGAAGCCTCGACCAGGTCGCCAAACGAAATCCCGAAATCCTGCAAACAGCGGTTGAAGTCCACAATTTCACTTCGGCGTTCTTCAATTGTCTTTTCCTTTTCGTATTGTTCAATCGCCTGATGAACCTCGACCGGATTGACAATACTGTCCTCATCATCCTCCACTTCGAATGAACTGTACGGGATTTGCCCGGTAAAACGAGACTCTTTGCGTATGAAATCGATCAGCCTTCGACGTATGACGGTTTCGGCGAAGCTCAAAAAAGACCTTCCCGACTCCGGCGAAAACTGATTGATGGCTTCGTTGAAGGCGCCGAGCGCGATGCTGAACTCGTCGTCTCTGGACGGATCGATATATCGTTTGCAAAAACGGCTCGTTACTTTGGCTACATAAGGCTGGTAATCGGTAATGAACTGATTGCGCAGCCGGATGTTCCCCTCCTGAATTTGCAGTACTTTTCGTTCGGGCGAATCGGGTATATCGGAATGATCGTGAGACTGGCGTTTTCCGAGAAACTTCTTGAATAAGACGAGCAGCAAACGTTCCACCTCACACTACATGTTTCGAGTTGACCCCAGTAGATATGGGGGTAACGCCAACCCGATTCTTGTATTATACCATACATTTTTACGGCTGTAGAAAACGCGCCGTTCGCGCGCGCATATTGGGGCCCTCAGCCGTTCCGCGGCGCCGGTCGGGCCGCAGGCGGGGCATAGGCCAATCGAAGCCGTCCGCGGCGTCAAGCCCGGCGGGACCGCGAAACGTCCGCCTTCTAACGAAAGACGCCTCTCCCGGAGGAGAGGCGTTTGGGGTGTCACCGTTACAAATTGCCGCCGGACAACGCTTTTTTGCGCATTTTGTTGCAGCGTTCGCTCAGCGCGGTCAGCCGCTTTATCAGTTGCGCCTCCCATTCGTCGTCCTGAAGCAGCCTCGCGACGGGCAGCAGATCGAGCGCCATGTCGATCTGGTTCAGCACGACGTCGGCCGGCTCCTCGGATTCGACGTTCACGCAATTTTCGTACAGCCCGCTGCCCGACTTGTCTTCCACGTAATCCTGGAAATCGACCTCCGGCGCTCCGTCGCCGTGGGCGTATTCGGCCAATATTTCATACTCGCTTTCAACCATATAATGAACTTCGACGCGATGGCAAACGGGACAAAACAACAGCGGAACGTTATGGATATGCGTTCCGATATGCCGCAGCGTTCCTTTCGTGCCGATCATGCTCGCTCCGCAGCAAAAGCTCATCGCCGCGCATCCTCCTTCTAGGTCGCCCGAAGGGCTTACGATTTTATCCTTAACGTATTCGACCCCGTCAGCGAAAATTCCTTTTCTCCGCACCCGCCATTATCAGGAAATTTGGCCGGTTCGAAGTCCGGCTCAACGAAAAAAAAGGACGCGAGCCGGTCCGCTTCTCCTGCCAGCGAACCTTCCCGCGTCCCTGCTTGCGGCGCCGTAACCGCGCCGTCAGCCTTGTCCGTACGTTTCCTTGTACTTGTCCGCACTCCACAGCTTGTCCAGCTCGGACACGTCGTCCATCTCCACGACGATCATCCAGCCTTCGCCGTACGGGGATTTGTTGACATGCTCCGGCGAATCCTCCAGGCTGCCGTTGACTTCCACGACTTTGCCCGTTACCGGAGCGTACAGCTCGGATACCGTTTTGACCGATTCGACGCTGCCGAACGGCTCGCCGAATTCGACCTTGTCGCCGACCTTCGGCAGCTCCACGAAGACGATATCGCCGAGCTCGCTTTGGGCGAAATCGGTAATCCCGATCGTAACGCGGTTTCCTTCCACTTTCGTCCATTCGTGCTCTTCGCTGTACTTCAGCTCTGCTGGTACGTTCACTAAACATTCCCTCCCGGAATATGCGGACTCGTCCGACTGCGCGGACGTCGGGCGTTGTCCGACGAAGCTGAAATCGTTCCGCCGGACAAGCGCTCAGCGGTCCTTCGATTATTCTTTCGGCCCCAAAATTTTATGGAGCCGTTGCTCCACCATGCCGATCGCTTTCTCGCCGGCGCCGAAGAAACGCATTTGGCCTTCGCCGTCGAACAAATAGTAAGCCGGCACGTATTCGTTCTGATACGCATCGGTTACCGCGTGATCGTTGTCGATCGCGATCGGATGCTTCATCTCGTACTGCCCGATCGTCGCCCGAACCGTTTCGAGATCGGTATCCTTCTCCGAACGGGGCATATGAACGCCGATCATTTTCAAATTGTACTGCTCGGCATACTTGTCTCTCCATTCGTTCAAAACAGGCAAGCTTTCTTTGCACATATAGCAGCTGACCGCCCAAAAATGGACGAGAACCGGCTGTCCTTGCAGCTGCGACTTGCTGACTTCGCCGTTGACCCATTCGGTAACGCCCTGGAATTCGGGCATTTGCTCGCGCAAACGCATCGGCATCGTCGTTCCCCCCTCGATTCGTAATGACGCGCTTCCTTCGGAACCCCTTCTTGCAAAAACCCCCCACCTGCATGCGGCAGACAAGGGGGAGCTTGTACAACGTTAAAGGTTAACTTGCTTGATTACTTCGCAACCAGATGCTTTTGCCCCGGTTTCCAGTTCGCCGGGCACAAGCCGCCGGATTGCAGTGCTTGCAGCACGCGGATCGTTTCGTCGACGCTGCGGCCTACGTCCAGATGGTTGACGACTTGGTATTTCAATTCGCCTTCCGGATCGATGATGAACAAGCCGCGCAGAGCGACGCCTTCTTCTTCGATCAGAACGCCGTAGTCGCGGGCGACCGACTTCGTGTAGTCGGCGGCGAGCGGATAGTTCAGGCGGCCGAGGCCGTTCGAGTCGCGCGGCGTGTTGATCCAGGCGCGGTGGGAATGCTTGCTGTCCGTGCTGACGCCGAGAATTTCAGCGTCCAGGTCTTGGAATTGCTCGTATGCTTCGCTCATCGCGATAATTTCCGTCGGGCATACGAACGTGAAGTCGAGCGGGTAGAAGAACAGGACGAGCCATTTGCCCTTGTAGTCGTTCAAGGACACTTTGCCGAATTCTTCCCCGTTGCCCAGCGCGGTTTCCATTTCGAAATACGGCGCTTTTTTGCCTACCAAACGTTCTGCCATGATTGGTACCTCCTTATAATGGTGGATTCCTTGCCGATCGGGCAAGCATGTCCTATAGATGCAGTGGATGCATTATACGCGCGGACGCGTTCACGAGTAAAATCGTATCATCCTGAATTCGGAAAGTCAATAACGATACAAAATCGTAACTAATATTTATTATTAACAAATTGAAATTTCAAGCCGAAGCAAAAAAACATCCCTCCGACGACTTGCGGAGGGACGTTCGATACTCCATTTGACGCTTACTTGCTCATGGCGGCCACGATCAAATCTCCCATCGCGGTCGTGCCGATCGCCTTGCTCTTGTCGACGGCGATGTCGCCGGTGCGGTGACCCGCGTCGAGAACCGATTTGACGGCGCGCTCGATAACGTCGCCCGCCTCATGGTAGCCGAACGACAGCTTCAGCATAAGCGCCACGGACAAAATCGTCGCGATCGGGTTGGCGATCCCTTGGCCGGCGATATCCGGCGCGGAGCCGTGAACCGGCTCGTACAGGCCGAAGCTGCCTTCGCCGAGCGAAGCCGACGACAGCATGCCGATCGAGCCCGTCAGCATCGCCGCTTCGTCGCTCAAAATGTCGCCGAACATATTTTCGGTGACGATGACGTCGAAGCTGGACGGACGGCGCAGCAGCTGCATCGCGCAGTTGTCGACGAGCACGTGCTCGAGCTCGACGTCCGGATAGTCGGGCGCGATTTTGTTCACCGTTTCGCGCCACAGGCGGGACGTCTCCAGCACGTTCGCCTTATCGACCGAGCACAGCTTTTTGCGGCGGGTGCGGGCGATTTGGAACGCCTGATGGACGATGCGCTCCACCTCTTTCACGTTGTACACGCAGGTGTCGACCGCTTCCTGGCCGTTGTCCGTATCGCGGCGGAACTTCTCGCCGAAGTAAATGCCTCCCGTCAGCTCGCGCACGACGATCAGGTCCGTCCCTTCCAGCACTTCCGGCTTCAGCGTCGAAGCTTCCTTCAAGCAGTCGAAAATGACCGCCGGGCGAATGTTCGAGAACAGTCCGAGCGCCTTGCGGATGCCGAGCAAGCCCGTTTCCGGACGAAGCTCCTTCGGGTTGTTGTCCCATTTCGGTCCGCCTACGGCGCCGAGCAGCACCGCGTCGGCGCGCTTGCATTTGTCCAGCGTATCCTGCGGAAGCGGGGTCCCCGTTTCGTCGATCGCGATGCCGCCGAACAGGCCGGTTTCCGTTTCGAACCGGTAGCCGAACAGCTCCTCCGTCTTTTTGAGCACTTTGAGCGCTTCCGCAACGACTTCCGGTCCGATGCCGTCGCCGGGCAAAACCGCGATTTTTTTCGTATCAGCCATTATGAGTCACTCCTACAAAAGAATGGTATTGGTTCGGATGCCTGCTCCTGCCATACTCCCATTCTTGCATATTTCGGTCGGCAATACAAAGATATAAAATCTATCGTTCCTATAGGTAAACGCAATAACAACCCCGAACAGGCCGTCTCCGCCGTTACTTTTCGGCATGAAACGTTAACGACGTAGAATCGTCCCATGAAATGGAGTACAATACCCTATAAGTGCACGTGCATAGAAGGGAGCGTTCCGAATGAATTACACCTTTTCCAGCTTTGCGCACGGTCTGAAATCGTCGGCGGTGCGCGACATTTTGAAGCTGACCCAAGGCAATTCGATCATTTCGCTGGCCGGGGGACTTCCCGCCGAAAACTATTTTCCGATCGACGCGGTCCGGGAAGCGTTCGAGCGCGTCTTTGCGGAGGGCGGCAAAAGCTCGCTCCAATACGGTCTTACCGAAGGGTACTCGCCGCTTCGCGAAGCGATCTGCAAACGGATGGCGGCCCAAGGCGTCTCCGTGAAGCCGGAAAACATGCTGATGACGACCGGCTCGCAGCAGGCGATTTACTTGCTCACCCGCGTTTACCTCAGCGCAGGGGACGTCATTCTCGTCGAAAACCCGACGTATTTGGCGGCTTTGCAAATTTTCAAGGCGAGCGGCATTCAGGTCGTCGGCGTCGAAGCCGATCAAGACGGCATGCTGATGGACGATCTGGAGGCGAAGCTGAACCGGTACCGTCCGAAAATGGTGTACGTCACCCCGACGTTCGCCAACCCGACGGGCAAAGTATGGAGCACGGAGCGGCGCAAAGGACTGCTTGCGCAATGCCGGTCGAACAACGTGCTCATTTTGGAGGACGACCCGTACGGCGAAATCAAATTCGACGCGAACGCGACCTATCCGTCGATTTTCTCGCTCGACGAGCATCCCGAAGACAGCGCGGTGCTATATACGAGCACCTTCTCCAAAACGGTCGTTCCGGCGCTCCGCACCGGCTGGATCGTCGGCGATTCCCGCGTCATCGCGCAAATGGCCAAAGCGAAGCAGGCGGTCGACCTGCATTCGAGCACGCTGGATCAGCAAGCCCTGTACCAGCTGCTCGCTCATTTCGATCTCGATGCGCACATCCAGACGATCCGCGACGAATACCGGACCCGGATGCAGCTGATGAAGTCGCTGCTGCAGGACGCGCGCTTCTCCGACTTGCGCTGGGACGAGCCGCAGGGCGGCATGTTTTTTTGGGCCATGCTGCCGGAGGGCATCGACGCGTCCGAGCTGCTCAAAAAAGCGGTCGAGAAAGGGGTCGCCTTCGTCCCCGGCGTCGACTTCTACGCCGAAAACCCGCGCCGCAACACGCTGCGCCTGAACTTTACGCATACGGACAACGCCAGCATGAAAATCGGCCTGGACCGGCTCGCCGAAGCGCTGGTTGCTTATAAGCAGAGCGTGTGAGGAAATTTTGTTTGCAGCAGCGTCTGCCCGTCGTGCGCCGCTCCGCTTCATCCGACCGGGTGCCGGGCAATCGGTATCGAATAAGAAAGGACGAGCTTGCATCAAGCAAGTTCGTCCTTTTTATTACCGCGCGTCCTTCTCCACAAACTCGATCCGATTGCCGAACGGGTCGTTCACATGAAAACGGATCGCGCCCGGCAGCGGCGCATCCAGGGCGATCGGTACGCCCAACGCCTCCAGCTTGCCGCGCAGCGCTTCGATTCCGTTTACCTCAAACGCCGGATGCGCTTTGGAAGCCGCCGTGAAGTCGGACTGCACGCCGACGTGCAGCTGGTGCGCTCCGCATTTGAACCAAACGCCGCCCCGGCCGCGCAGCGCCTCCGGCTTTTCCATCTCCTCCATGCCGAGCCATTCGCCGAAAAAACGTCTCGCCTCCCGCTCGCAGCCGGGCGGGGCCGCCAGCTGGACATGATCGATGCCTATGAACCGATGCGTCATGACGGATCACCTCGTTGTTTCATTTAGTGAAACTAATTACCGTATTGCGAAACAACTATATGATACCATATGCCCCCATTCTCGTCACACGTATCCGTTCGATATATCGTTCGATAACGGTTCGGCCCAATAATGCTCCAGCATCACGAACGGAACGAGTCCGACCGACCTGGCCAACCGAATCGAAGCTTCGTTCGTCTCCAGCGTTTGGTAACGCGGCGTCAGCCCTTTTGCCAACACGTGTCCTACGGACGCGCCGACGACCCGCTTCGCCAGCCCGCGTCCTCTGTGCGTTTCCGCCGTATGGACGGCGCCGATTTCCCAAATGCTCTTATAGTTCGGGAATGCGAGACAGGTGCTGACCGGCCGCCCGTCCTCGCGGATCGTGAAGGACGCCGCCCCCGCGCGAAAATAGCGCTCGATTTCCTCCCGCTCGTAGCCGTTTTTCATCCAAAACGGCATCAAATCGTCGTCGGGCTTATCTCCGGCGACTACCCGAGCATCCGACGCATGGACATAGCGGTCTCCCGCTGCCGCGGTGTACGAAACGTAAGCTCGCGTCCGCTCCAGCCGATACAGCCCGGCCAGCATATTCGCGTGCTCCGGCCTGTTCAGCTTGAACACCGGCTTGGACCCGGCGGGTGCATGCCGGACAAGCTTGCGGAACAGCGCCTCGTCCTGGCAATCGATCATGACGATATAGTCTGCGTCGGGGTATGTCCGCCGATCGTAGGCGGACGCTTCCGTCGGCAGCGCAAGCAGCACCCCCGCCTGCCCGCGCTCCTCCAAAACGCGGCACTCGATCGTTTCCCCGTGCGCCTCGAGCATTTTTAGCGGCGTTACATTCGCCATCATTCGCCTTTCCAAAAGTTCGATCGCCCTCGAGTCCGGAGCCATGCAATCCCTCGCTTGGTTTTAGAAAAAAATATACATTATAACGCATGATTATTCAACGGAAACGCATCCGCGCGATCGACAAAAGCCAAAAAGCCCCCCGCCCGAAGGCGAGAGGCTGCGCAAAACGATTTACTTCACGATCACCCGGATCGACACCGTCTTTCCTCCGAATTTGGCGCTTACGGAGGCGGCGCCTTTTTCGTAGGCGGTTATCGTGCCGTCCATCGCGTCGGCCGTGTTTTCGCGGGAGCTTTTCCACTCCGCGAGCTCGGCGACGTCTCCGGTCGTGCCGTCCTTGTACGTGGCGGCGAGCGCGATTTTCTTTTTCTCGCCGACGCTCATCTCGATCGTTTTCACGCTCGTCTTCAAATATTTCAAGCTGTCGACTTCAACCGCGACGGAAACGCTCTTGCCGCCGAACTTGGCCGTAACGGCCGTTTTGCCGTAGCCGGCCGCCGTCACGAGACCGCCGGCGTCGATGTCCGCGACTTTATAGCTGCGTGCCGTCCACTCCGCTTCGCCGGTCACGTCGCGCGTCGAGCCGTCGGAGAACGTCGCCGTAAGCGTCAACTGCTCCGTGCCGCCCGATTTCAGCTGCACGTCGCGTTTGCTTGCGGTCAGCTTCACCGCATAGTCCACTTCCAGCGGAATGTTCAGCGTCTTGCTGCCGTATTTGGCGACGAGCGTCGTTTTGCCGCGTTCGTATGCCGTCACGAGACCGCCCGTCACATCGGCGATTTTCGACGACGTTACGGACCAGACCGCCTTGGACGTCACGTCCTCCGTCGACCCGTCGGCATACGTCGCCGTAAGCGTCACTTGGGCGGTTTGCCCTTTGCGCACGATAACGCTGCGGTGGCTGGCGGTCAGCTTGTCGGCCAGCTCGACCTGGGCCGACGCCGTCACGCTCTTCTCGCCGAACTTCGCGGTAATGGTCGCTTTCCCCGACGCGACGGCCGTCACGACGCCGCCCGATACCGTGGCGACCGACGCGGACGAGCTCGTCCAATCCGCATCGCGCGTAACGTCCTTGATCGTGCCGTCTTTATATTTTGCAGTGACGGTAAGCTGCTTGTTCTCGTCTTCCTTCATGACGAGCGTCTTGTCGCTGATCGTCAGCGTATCGAGCGCTCCGACGCTGACCGTAATCTTGACCGTCCGTTTGCCGTATTGCGCCGTAATGGTCGCTTCGCCCCGGTCCACCGCGATAATCGTTCCGTCCGAAACGGTGGCGAAAGCCGCGTTGCTCGTCGTCCAGACCGCTTTGTCGGTCACGTCCTCCGTCGTCTCGTCCGCGTACGTCGCCGTCAGTTTCACATGCACCGTATCGCCCGGCGATACGTCGAATTTCGTCTGATCGGCGGTCAGCTTCGCGGCCGGATCGACCTCGACCGGAACGGTTACGCTTTTGTCTCCGTACTTGACCGTAATCGTCGTTTCCCCGGAGCCGATCGCCTTGACGCTTCCTTTGGTGACGACCGCTATGCTTTGATCGTTCGATATCCACTCCGCTCCGTCGGTCACCGTTTCGCTCGAGCCGTCGGCATACGTCGCGTCCAGCTTCACCGTCTTCGTATCGCCCTTGCGCATGGAGAGCGACTTCGGCGAGGCGGTCAGCTTCCTCGCCACGCTGACGTCGACGATGACGGTCGCCGTCTTGGAGCCGTATGTGGCGGTAACGGACGCCTGCCCGGATTTGTAGGCGATAACGCTGCCTTTGTCCACGCCGACCACGTCGCCGTTATCCGAGCTCCATTCCGCCAAATCGGTGACGTCCGCCTTCGCCCCGTCCGCGTACGTCGCTTCCAGCTTCAGCTCGCCCGTTCCGTTCACTTTCAGGAACAGATCGCTTTTGTTCACGGTCAGCTTTTTGACGATTTCCACGTACGTCGGGATCGTCACCGTCTTGCCGCCGTATTGCGCCGTAATCGTCGCCTGCCCGCTCCGAATCGCGGTGACGAGCCCTTTATAGACGCTCGCCACGCCGTCGTTGTCGGTGCTCCATTCCGCCTGCGCGGTCACGTCCTCCGCGTTGCCGTCCGCGTACGTGACGGTCAGCTTCAGCTGGTGCGAAGCTTGCAGCTTCAATTCCAGTTTGGCGCTGTCCGCCTTTAGCGATTGGGTCGTATCGACGCTGACCGGGATCGTCACCGATTTGTCGCCGTACGTGGCCGTAATCGTCGCTTCGCCTTTTCCGTAGGCTTGGACGACTCCCTTCGACACGTAAGCGACCGATTCGTCGTCGGAAAACCAATCCGCCTTGCCCGTTACGTCCTCCGTCTTGCCGTCCGCGTACGTGGCGGTCAGCGTGATCGTTTCCGACTTGTTTTTGCGCATCATCAGGTCGGTCGCGCTCGCGTCGAGCTTTCGCGCCACTCCGGCGTCGACCGATATTTTCACGGACTTGCCGCCATATGTGGCCGTAACGTCCGCTTGTCCGACCGAGCCCGCGATAATGAGCCCTTTATCCACTTCGGCCACCGCATCGTCGCTGCTCTCCCAGTCCGCCTTGTCGGTAATCTCGGCGGTGGAGCCGTCCGCATAGGTGGCCGTCAGCTTCACCTGCTTCGATGCGTCGGGCTGCAGGAAAACGTCGGTAACGTCCGCCTCGAGCTTGCGGACCGTTTCCACGCTGACCGTGATCGCGGCCGTTTTGCCGCCGTACTGCGCGCGAATCGTCGTTTGCCCGGAGCCGTATGCCGTAATGACGCCTTTGAAAGCGTCGGCCACGCTTCCGTTGTCCGACGACCAGGTCGCCTTCTCGAACACGTCCTCCGTTATGCCGTTCTCGAACATCGCCATCAGCTTGACCGTTTTTTGCGCGCCGACGCGCAAGTCGACGCTCGTCGGATCGGGATCGAGGCGGCGCACCTTATCGACGCTGACCGGGATCGTGACCGTCTTCCCGCCGTACGTTGCGTTGATGTTCGTTTCGCCCGCGGCGATCGCCGTCACTTTGCCGTTGATGACGTCGGCCACGCTGTCGTTCTCGGTGGACCATTCCGCATTCGTCGTGACGTCGGCCACGTTGCCGTCCGTATACGTCGCGGTCAAATTGATCTGGTCCTCGCCTCCGACCCGCAGCGACAGCTCCTGCTTGTTTTTGCTGAGGCTTCTTACTTTCTTCACGACGCTGACGTTGACGAATTCCGTCTTGCCCATGTAAGTCGCCTTCACGAGCGCGGTGCCTTCCGCCTTGCCGACGATCGCTCCCGCATACGCGGTCGCCACGTTCGAGGCGCCGTCGACGCTCCAATCGGTTTTGATCGTCACGTCCGCCGTCGCGCCGCTTACGTAAATCGCCGTCGCCGTAATCGTATACGTATCGCCTACGGATATGTTGACCTCGTTTTTGGAAAGCACGAGGCGGGATATTTCGTCCGCGGCGAATACGCTCCCCGCGGCCGGGCCCAAAACGATCGAGACAATCAAAGCAAGCTGGACAATGAATCGATGTACCGTCTTCCCGAAAATCCAGTCATTTCGCGTTTTTCGCTGCCATGTTCCAGTCAAATCCGCCATTCCTTTCTCCCATCCTCCGAAACAACAAGAGGTTTTTATTTGGTCGGCCGTCGCCGCATGCGCCCGTTTCGCGGAAAAAGCCGCTTGCGCCGCGCCGCGCGACGCCGCCTCGAACCGGATCCGATCGATGCCCCTTTCGCGCTAATTTCCTTCTTCATATATCGACACCATGCCCGAAAAAATTTAGTCTCTTATTTCCAGAAAAGCTGCAACCTTTTTCCTGCGACCAGCGTCTAATATAGTTACTGTTTTCTATGACTTCCGAAGGTGGGCGTATCCGTGGAAGCGGCCGTACCGCGCAAACATTGGTTCGATTATGTCTTGACCGGAGCCCGGACGCTGTGGTTCGTGTCGGGCGTATGCTACATCGTCAACAACCGCGACGATTACGCGGTCATCCCGTGGCTCGTTTTGCTACTGCCGTACGCGCTCGCTTACGCGGTGCCGATGGCTTTGTTTTTGAGCGCCAAAGCGCCGCGCGCCCTGGCGGTTATGGCGGAACTGGCGCTAAGCGGCGGCTTCTTCTGCATCGTCGAAGCATACGGGGACGGGCAGTTCAATTTCTACAATTTTTCTTCCGTCATGCTGGGTTATATGAGCGCCGGGCGGACGGCCTTCTTCTCGGCCGTCGTCACGATCGTCGCCATTCCCGCGCTGACCGCGCGGGATATCGGGACTGGAGCGAGCACGGCGATCGAATTGGGCGTTTTGTTCGGAAGCGGGTTTTGCTTCCAGAAGCTGATCCGCTCTTTCCGACAAATCGAGCGCATGTACGGCATGATCGAAAATCAAAATCGGGCGCTGGAAGTGTACGGCAAACAAATCGAAGCCCTCGCATTGGAGCAGGAACGGAGCCGGCTTTCCCGGGAGCTTCACGATACGGTCGGCCATACGCTGACTACGGCCATTACGGGCATGGATGCCGTAAGCCGCCTGATCGACGATAAACCCGGCGAAGCGAAAGCTAGTCTGAGCGAGCTGCTGCTGGCGACGCGAAGCGGTCTTGACGAAGTGCGCAGACATATTCACCAAATCGCTCCGGTCGGCGGGGAGCGCTCGCTGGCGGTCGGCCTTTCCCGCGCTGCCGATCGGTTCGGGGCGCACACGGGAATTCGGGTACGGTTCATCATCGAAGGAGACGAATACGACGTCTCGGAACAAATTCGCCTGACCGCGCTGCGCTGCGTGCAGGAAGCACTGACCAACGCCGGCAAGCACGGCAACGCTTCGGCGGTGAACATCGCGCTCGCTTATTCGGCGGATTCGGTTCGAATCCGGATTGCCGACGACGGCAAAGGAGTGGATCCGCTGATCGAAGGATTCGGTCTGAAAGCGATGTCCGAACGAATCGCCAATCTGAACGGGGCGCTGACCATCGATTCACATCCTGAGAACGGGACGGTTATTGTATGCACGCTGCCAACGAATCGCCCCCGGTTATCCGGGTACTCGTAGCGGAAGATGAAGCCATCGTGCGGAACAGCTTGCGCATCATTCTCGATTCGGCGCCGGAGATCGAGGTCGCCGGGACGGCGGCGAACGGCCGGGAGGCGCTCGATGTCGCGATCGCGCTGCGCCCGGATGTCGTGCTGATGGACATCCGCATGCCGGTCATGGACGGCCTCGATGCCACCGTAGCCATCAAGTCGAGATTGCCGGAAACCAAAATCGTCGTTTTGACGACTTTCCACGATATGGACTACGTCGTCCGGGCTTTGCATGCAGGGGCCGAAGGGTATATTTTGAAGGCGATCGACCCTTTGGATTTGACGGCCGCCATCGGGCTCGTGCATCGCGGCGAAACGATGATTACGCAGGAGGTCGCCAAGGCGCTGTTCGCCGGCCCGTTCCGATCGGCGAAGCCCAAGGAATCGGAGTACGGGCTGACCGAAAGGGAGCTTCAGGTGCTGGCCCATTTGGCGGAAGGAATGGCCAACCGGAATATCGCGGAGCGGATGCACTTGTCGGAAGGTACGGTGAAAAATTACATATCCGGCCTTTATGCCAAATTGGGCGTGCGCAACCGGGCGCTCGCGGTGAAAAAAGCTTCCGAGGAGCGGCTGCTTTAAGACGAACGTGTGACTTTTTTTGGCCGAACGTCACTACCCGGCGTGACTTTCCTGGTTTACCTTGAAGAAGCGAATCCATCTTCGTCTTCAGGAGGAACCGAACCCCAATGAACCGTCGTACGTCTTCCCGTTCGTCCGCTTCGGCATCGGCCGCCCGGCCGAGCCGATTGACGCATCCCGCCGCAGCCGTCGCGCTCTCCTTCGTTTTTATGGCCGTCGCCATCCTGTGCGCCGAGCTGCTATCTTCTTTCCTCGGCCCCGCGCTGTCCTGGCTTCGCGATCGCGGCGAGCAGTCGGCCGTCCATTCCGCCCTGGCGAAAACGATCACCCTGTACAGCCTGTTCGTGCCGCTCCTCCTTCTTCTTTGGGCCTGGCTAGCCCGATTCGAACGCCGCCTCTTTCGCACGCTCGGCTTTTCGCGGCGCCGTTTGCCGTCGTACGGAACCGGCTGGCTCGTCGGCCTGCTCATGATCGGCGGCGCAGTAGGGCTGGCGACGGCGCTGCAAGTCGGACGCTTCGTCGCCGTTGCCGGCCCGGCGGAAGGCTGGTCCGCGCTTGCGGGGGTGCTGCTCGTCTATGTCGGATGGGCGGTTCAAGCGTCCGCCGAAGAAGCCCTGTATCGCGGCTGGCTGCTTTCGGCGATCGGCGGTCGCGCATCGTTCAAGATCGGCGCGCTCGTATCGTCTTTATGCTTTGCGGGGGCCCATGCCGTAAACAACGGCTTTTCCCTCCTCGTCTTCATCAACCTGTTTCTGTTCGGGCTGTTTCTCGCTTTGTACCGGCAGGCCGACGGCACGCTCTGGGGCGTGTGCGCCTGGCACACGGTATGGAACTGGGCGCTCGGCAACGTCTTCGGGGCCGATGTGAGCGGAAGCGCTCCGGAAGGCGGCCGTCTGCTCCATTTCGTGCTTGCCGGACCGTCCGAATGGCTGACGGGAGGTCCGTTCGGACTGGAGGGCAGCCTGGCGACAACGGCCGTCTTCCTGATCGGCATTGCGTGCGCAGCCTGGCGGCTTTCCCGGAGCCGAAACGAAAACCCCCGATCCGTTCGATGAACGGATTCGGGGGTTTTTCGCTCAGATCAGCGACATGCCGTGGCGGCCGGAGGAGCCCGGCGATTTGCGCTTGTCGATCAGACGGTTGATCGCGTCGATGTACGCTTTGGCGCTCGCCTCCAAAATGTCGGTGCTGACGCCGCGGCCGTGCACGGAAACGTCGCCCTGCTTCAAGACGACGTGAACGTCGCCGAGTGCGTCTTTGCCGTGCGTAACCGATTTGATCGAGTAATCTTCGAGCTCGACCTCTTCTTTCGTCGCCTTGTCGATCGCCTTGTAGATCGCATCGACGGAGCCGTTGCCGATCGCCCCTTCCTCCAGCATGCCGCCTTCGGCCTGAACGATGCGGACGGTCGCCATCGGCACCGACTGGTTGCCGTACGAAAGCTGGATCGTATCGAGCACGTACACTTCCGGCGTCTGGACGAGCTTCTCCTCGAGCAGCGCGCGAATGTCCTCGTCGGTGACGTTTTTCTTCCGGTCGGCGAGCACCTTGAACTTCGCGAACGCTTCGTTCACCTGGTCCTCGCTCGGCTCGTAGCCCATATCGATCAGCTTCTCGCGGAACGCGTGGCGGCCGGAATGCTTGCCGAGCACGAGCTTGCTTTCCTTCAGGCCGATCGTGTCCGGGGAGATGATTTCGTACGTCGTCTTCTCCTTCAGCATGCCGTCCTGATGGATGCCGGATTCGTGCGCGAACGCGTTGGCGCCGACGATCGCCTTGTTGCCGGGAACGATCATCCCCGTCAGCTTGCTGACGAGCCGGCTCGTGCGGGCGATCTCGTTCAGCACGAGCGACGTCTTCGCTTCGAACAAATGCTGCCGCGTCTCCAGCGCGAGCGCCACTTCCTCGATCGCGGTGTTGCCGGCGCGTTCGCCGATGCCGTTGATCGTGCCTTCGATTTGGTCGGCGCCGTTCAAAATGGCGGCGAGCGCGTTGGCCGTCGCCATCCCCAAATCGTCGTGACAGTGGGCGCTAAGCTGGATTTTTTCGATGCCGGGCACGTTTTCCTTCAGCGTCCTGAAAATGTTGCCGTATTCGCTCGGGTACAAATACCCGACCGTATCCGGAATGTTGACGACCGTCGCCCCGGCTTTGATGGCCATTTCCGTCACTTCGCACAAAAAGTCGAGCTCCGTCCGGCCGGCGTCCTCGGGCGAAAATTCGATTTTGCCAAAATATTTTTTCGCGTATTTGATCGCCGCCTCCGCCGTTTCGAGCACTTGATGCTTTTCCATGCGCAGCTTGTGCTTCCGGTGGATCGGCGACGTCGCGAGGAATAGATGCAGGCAAGGGTCCTGCGCGTTTTTCAGCGCTTCTCTCGCCGCTTCGATATCCTGCTCGCGGGAGCGGGACAGCGCCACGACGCTGACGTTTTTCACGGCGCGGGCCACCGCGTCGACCGCGGCCAAATCGCCCGGCGACGCCGCCGGAAAGCCGGCTTCCATCCGGTCGACCCCCAGCTTCTCGAGCTGAAGGGCGATTTCGACCTTTTCCTGGGTATTCAAATTGACGCCCGGAGACTGCTCCCCGTCGCGCAATGTCGTGTCAAACACGTAAATTTTCCGCATCCTGTCCACCTCCTATGTCGGAATCGGGGCGGCAGCCCCACATAACACAGAAGTTCAATCCCCCACGGATGGGGGATTGAACCCGTTTGTCGCTCCCGTTCAAAGAGCCGTTGCCTTCGTTAAAGCGCTAAAGCAGCGATCGGCGGCGGCGCTTGCCGAAAAACAAGCCGCCGGCGTCGTCTTACTTTTTGATCCAGTGCATCATTTCGCGAAGCTGACGGCCGACCGTTTCGAGCTGATGCTCGGACTCGCGGCGGCGCGTAGCGGTGAAGAACGCGCGGTTCGATTGGTTTTCGAGAATGAAGTTGCGCGCGAACGTACCGTTTTGGATATCTTCGAGCACCTTTTTCATTTCTTTCTTCGTTTCGTCCGTTACGATGCGAGGCCCGGTTACATAGTCGCCGTACTCGGCCGTGTTGGAGATCGAGTGGCGCATAGCGGCAAGACCGCCTTCGTACATCAGGTCGACGATCAGCTTCAGCTCGTGCAAGCATTCGAAGTAGGCGATTTCCGGCTGGTAGCCCGCTTCCACGAGCGTTTCGAAGCCGGCTTTCACGAGAGCCGACGTACCGCCGCAAAGAACCGCTTGTTCGCCGAACAGGTCGGTTTCCGTTTCTTCGCGGAACGTCGTTTCGATAACGCCCGCACGGGTGCAGCCGATTCCTTTCGCATAAGCGAGGCCGAGATCCTTCGCTTTGCCGGAAGCGTCTTGGTAAATGGCGATCAAGCCCGGAACGCCGAAGCCTTCGACGAACACGCGGCGAACGAGGTGACCCGGCGATTTCGGAGCGACCATGAACACGTCGGTGTCCGGAGTCGGAACGATTTGGCCGAAGTGAATGTTGAAGCCGTGCGAGAAGACGAGCGCTGCGCCTTTTTTCAGGTTCGGCGCGATTTCTTCGTTATATACTTTCGCCTGCGTTTCGTCCGGCATCAAAATTTGCACGAGGTCGGCGCGGCTTGCCGCTTCCGCGACGGATACGACTTCGAAGCCGTCGTTTTTCGCCTGTTCCCACGAGCGGCCTTGACGAAGACCGATAATGACTTTTACGCCGCTGTCGCGCAAGTTTTGCGCTTGAGCGTGGCCTTGGCTGCCGTAGCCGATAATCGCGACCGTTTTGCCGGAAAGCACGCTAAGATCTGCATCTTTTTCATAATACATCGTTACTGCCATTGGATAAGTTCCTCCTTGATCTTATTAACAACCCTGTAAGTGGGCGTCCGAACGGGCGAACGAGTCGGTTGCCGTTTCGTACATCGGGGGCTCGTCCGCTCGGACCCCCACTTACGGATTGCCTATGTTCGAGTGCAGCGAGGGCGCGAACGCATGCGCCCCAGCCGTCTTACTTCGCCGCGCCGCGAATCATCGCGGTGACGCCGGTTCTGGAAAACTCGCGGATGCCGTAAGGCTTGAGCAGCTCCGCCATCGCGTCGATTTTGTGCGTATCGCCGACGACCTGCACGACGAGCGACGACGGTCCGATGTCGACGACGGCGGCGCGGAACGTCTCGACGACGCCGAGAATTTCCGGCCTCATGCCCGGTTCGGCGCTTACTTTAATGAGCGCCAGCTCGCGGGCGACCATCGGGTGCGAGCTCAGATCGACCACCTTGATGACGTCGATCAGCTTGTACAGCTGCTTCTGCACCTGCTCCAGCGTCCGCTCGTCGCCGGTCGTCACGATGACCATCCGGGAAAGTCCGGGTTCCTCGGACTCTCCCACGGTAATGCTTTCGATATTGAAGCCCCGGCGTCCGAACAAGCCGGAAACGCGCTGCAAAACGCCGGGCTGATTGTTGACCAAAACGGATATCGTATGCTTCGTCTCGCTCATTCCGAATCCCCCAGTAACATCTGACTTAAAGTGCTGCCCTGCGTAACCATCGGGTAGACGTTCTCCCCTTTGCGCACGACGAAGTCGATGACGACCGGACCCGGCGTTTCAAGCGCCTCCTGCCATGCTTTGCGGGCTTCTTCCTTGTTCGTCGCCCGCAGTCCTTTCACGCCGTACGCCTCGGCCAGCTTCACGAAGTCCGGGCTGCCCGCCAGGTCGATATGGCTGTACCGGTTGTCGTAAATGATTTCCTGCCACTGCCGTACCATCCCGAGCACCTGGTTGTTGATGATGACGACTTTGACCGGAATGTTGTTGATGGCGCAAATCGCCAGCTCCTGGGCGCACATTTGCATGCCGCCGTCGCCGTTGATCGAGACGACCAGCTTATCCGGATTGCCCATTTGCGCGCCGATCGCGGACGGGAAGCCGAAGCCCATCGTGCCGAGTCCGCCGGACGAAATAAGCGAGCGCGGGTGCTGGAACTTGTAAAACTGCGCCGCCCACATTTGATGCTGTCCGACGTCGGTCGTTACGATCGCTTCGCCCTTCGTCGTTTCGCTGATCATTTCGATAACGAACTGCGGCTTCAGCTCCTCGTCCGAATCGCTGTACTTGAGCGGGAATTGCGTCTTGAGCAGGGCGATTTCGGCGATCCATTCCTTCGAGCGGGCCGGCTTCGCCTTCAGGTTGGCCAGCTGCAGCACCGCCTTGACGTCGCCGACGACCGGAATGTCCGTCTTGACGTTTTTGCCGATTTCCGCCGGGTCGACGTCGATATGGGCGATCGTCTTCGCGTTCGGCGCGAAGCCGTCCAGCTTCATCGTCACCCGGTCGTCGAAGCGCGAGCCGATCGAGATGAGCAGATCCGCGTTTTGGATCGCATGGTTCGCCGTATACGTGCCGTGCATGCCGGGCATGCCCATCCAAAGCTCGTGCGCGCTCGGGAATCCGCCCAAGCCGAGCAGCGTCGTCGTGATCGGAATATGCGTCTTGTTCACGAACTCGACGAGCTCCGGCGCGGCGTTCGCGTAAACGACCCCGCCGCCGGCGATGATGACCGGACGCTCCGCTTCCTCGATCGCCTGCAGCAGCTTGTCGATTTGCAGCTTGTTCGGCTGCACCGTCGGATTGTAGCCGCGAATGTTGACCGAATCGGGGTAAACGAACTTCGTTTTATGCGCCGACACGTCCTTCGGAATATCGATCAAAACCGGACCTTTGCGGCCCGTATTCGCGATGTGGAACGCCTCGTGAACGATGCGCGGCAAGTCTTCGACTTTGCGCACCAAGTAGCTATGCTTCGTAATCGGCATCGTGATGCCGGTAATATCCGCTTCCTGGAAGGCGTCGGTCCCAATGGCGCTCGTAGCTACGTTGCCGGTGATGACGACGAGCGGCACCGAATCCATATAGGCGGTGGCGATCCCGGTGACCAGGTTCGTGGCTCCCGGTCCGGACGTCGCGATGCAGACTCCGACTTTCCCGGTAGACCTCGCATATCCGTCGGCGGCGTGGATCGCGCCTTGTTCGTGGCGGGTGAGCAAATGCTTGAAATCCGGATTGCCGTGCATCGCGTCGTAAATGTACAACACGGCGCCGCCCGGGTAACCGAAGACGCAATCCACTCCCTCCAAAAGCAGCGAACGAAGCAAAATCTCCGAACCGGAGATGACGTCCGGCTGAAGCAGCTTATGGCGAAGTTGTTCCTTAGACAGTGTAGCTTCCATTTGAGCACACATAAGTGACCCTCCTCTCAAAGTTTAGACAAACGAGTGCGCGCAGGAACGAACAAAAAAACCCTTTCGCCCGCGGCGCACGAATGCGCGAACGGGACGAAAGGGTTATCTCTTCCGTGGTACCACCCAAGTTTGCCGCATGCCTCACGACATACAGCCTTAGCAAGTGCGGGACGCCTCGAGGTCGTCCGATACTTGCGGCACGGTAACGTGTGCCATCCCGATTTCCCCTAATAGCGCGGCATCCGGTCGGGACGGCCGTCGTTCAGGGAAACAGCTCCGAGGTGAGCTCGTCGACAAGGGATTATGGCTTAGGTTTCAGCACATCCTTAAGCTCTCTGGTACATAAGAGCCCTTATCACTTCGTCCTCTTCATAGCCGATAACGCAATGGTTTGAATAATGTTAGGTTTAATTATAACATTCGCGCCCGAATAGTCAATACCTTTGTTTTTCCCCCGGCGGCCCGGACTTATCACGAATCGGACGCGCCGGCTCCTTCCGCCGGCGAAGCGGGATGACCCGGCTCGCCGCCGCTGCAGGCCGGTTAACGGTCTCATGGGGCGGGGCCGCTAATTCGGCGACGGCAAGTCGCATTGCTTCATGCCGCCGCAAAACGAAAAAACCGCCCTCCCGGGCGGCTTCGATTGGCGTTACGCGTTCACTTTTTGCTTCGCGGCGTTGGCCAGGCTCGTGAATGCTTTCGAGTCGTTGACGGCCAGATCGGCGAGCATTTTGCGGTTCACTTCGATGCCGGCCAGCTTCAGGCCGTGCATCAGCTTGCTGTAAGACAAACCGTTCAAGCGGGCGGCCGCGTTGATCCGCACGATCCACAGCTTGCGGAAGTTGCGCTTCGTTTGACGGCGGTCGCGGTACGCGTACATCAGCGATTTGAGCACTTGCTCTTTCGCCGTTTTAAACAGTCTATGTTTGGAGCCGTAATAGCCTTTCGCGAGCTTCAATATTTTTTTGCGACGACGTGCGCGGACGATACCGCCTTTTACCCTTGCCATTTGTAAAATACCTCCTGATCGTTATTGAGCCTCGGCCGGCTCTCGGACATGTCGAATTTGCGCTTATTTCAGGTTGGCGATTTGCTGCTTCAGGCGAGCCACGTCGCCGGACGCCATGATCGGCGATTTGCCCAGGCGCTGCTTTTGGCTTTTGCCTTTGCCGAACATCAGATGGTTTTTGTACGCTTTGTATCTTCTGACTTTACCGGTACCGGTAACTTTGACGCGGTCTTTCAAGCTGCTGTGCGTTTTCATCTTAGGCATTATGGGAAGTCCTCCTCGTAGAAATTAGCTTTGCGGTTTCGGCGACAAAATCATGATCATGCTGCGGCCTTCCAGCTTCGGCCGGCGTTCGACGATCGAGTCGTTCTCGACTTCGGCCGCCATCCGCTCCAGCACCTTTTGCCCGATGTCGGCGTGCGTAATTTCGCGCCCGCGGAAGCGGACGGTCAGCTTCACTTTATCGCCGTCAGCCAAAAATTTAATGACGTTGCGAAGTTTGGTCTGGAAGTCGTGCTCATCGATCGTAGCCGTCAGACGAATTTCTTTGATTTCGACGATCTTTTGATTTTTGCGGGCTTCCTTCTCTTTCTTCTGCATCTCGTAGCGGTATTTGCCGTAATCCATAATGCGGCAAACCGGCGGTTTTGCGGTCGGAGCGACATTCACGAGATCGAGATTGGCGTCGGCCGCAAGCTGCATCGCCTCGCGGAACGGCTTGATGCCGAGCTGCTCTCCGTCGGGCCCGATAAGACGTACTTCCTTCGCGCGAATTTCGTCATTGATCAAATGGTCCTTACTAATCGTATTCCACCTCCTAGTAGTCCCCCAAAAGCGACGTGAAGCTTCGAAGGTTCGTCCGGGTACTTTGGGGTGCCCCCGGAAAACCCGTCAAACAAACAAAAAAGATGCGGACGACAAACGCCCACATCTTACGATGACAATAGAACACTGCAAAGGTTCCGTTCCGTCGTATATACCCGCCGATCGTGTCGGCCAAGGTGAGAAGCGGGCGCTTCTGCTTGTTTACGCTATGAACACCTTCATACTATACCATTGCCGCTATTATTTTGTCAACTTACACCTGCTTGCTCTTCACGTCTTCGAAGCGGATGACGCGGGTATGCTGCGTATGGCTCCACTGCTTGTTGTTTTGCGTGAAAAACGCGTACAGCGTAATCGGCCACCACGACGCCAAATAAACGGGGTACAAAATGAGCGACGCGTACATTTTCCACGACTTCACTCTCTCGAACGCCATCGCGAGCGGGAAACCGAGATAGACGAGCATCGTGACGACGACCATCAGCCAAGTCGGCAAATAATCGTAAAGCGACGTAAAGTGGCGCGTTCCCGGCAATGCGACGTCAACCCACAAAATGGCGCTGAAAATGAAGCCGAGCAGCACGTTGTAGACGTTGAACGTGTAAATGGCGGTGTCGATCTTCGCCCAGCTGCGCTCCCTGATGCCCTGCCACAGCAGCGGGAAGAAGTACCGGCGCGCGACGTCGAAATGTCCTTGCATCCAGCGAAGCCGTTGTCTGGCCGACGCCTTGAACGTCAGCGGCTTCTCGTCGTACACCTTCGCTTCGTAGCACATCGTCGGATTGATGCCGCGCTTCACGCAGCGGACCGTAAATTCCAAGTCCTCGACGAGGCTCGTCGCGCCCCAGCCCATTTCCTTGAGCAGGTTCGATTCGAAGCACATGCCGGTGCCGCCGAGAAAGTTGGCCAGCTTCAAATTCGTGCGGGGCAGCTGCCACAGCCGGTTGCAAAACCAGTACGTGATGGCGTAAGCGGCCGTAATCCACGAATCTCCCGGGTTTTTCGTGTCCAAATAAGCTTGAACGACTTTCGAGCCGGAGCACAGCTCGTTGTTCATATGCTGCAGGAAGTCCGGATTGACGAGGTTGTCGGCGTCGAGAATGACGACTCCGTCGTACGACTTCGGCATTTTCCAAAGCTCTTTCAGCATCCATTCGATCGCGTACCCTTTGCCGCGAAGGCTCGGATTGTTGCGGACGCAAGCGTATACGCCCATCTGTCTCGCAATGTCGGCCGTGCGGTCGGTACAGTTGTCGCAAATGACGAAAACGTCGTACAGTTCCTTCGGGTATTCGAGCTGCTTCAAATTGTCGATCAGCGCCCCGACGACCTTCTCTTCGTTGTGGGCGGCTATAAGCACCGCGAATCGTTTTTGGGCGTTAAAGTGCGCCGTCCGCTTTTTCCGGTAAAACCCGAAGAACGAGAAAAACAGCGAATATCCTCCGAGTAACGCCAGAAGCACCTGCACGGCAAGAATGATGATGTCCAGCATGATGTTGACCCCCTTACACCCGAATGTTCTCTCTGCAATATGGTTCGGTGTATGTTTTTGGTTTTCTGACGTAGCCGAATATGATTTTCCCCTGTTTGCAGCCATTTGTCAAAATCGTTATTCCGCTCGATTCTGTCGGATTGATGAGGAAAATCGGTATTGCGGCAGGAGGAAACGAAGGACTCGCGGGTTCCAGCAGATTCCTTCTTATTTTCATCCAATTGCGCTAATTTTACTATTCGATTACAGAAATGTTACAAAACCATTATTTGCCGCGTCGGGCCGTCGTCCCCCCTATTATACTTGGCAGCCCGTCCGGAACACAACCTCATGAAGGTCCTATTTTTGTTCATACAGTTCGGACCGATTCGACTTTTCCGGACGACTTCCCGCTTCTTGCGCCGGCGGCGTAGCCAGGAACCGGCATTACCCGACAGCCGGCAGCGCCAGGGATGCGCTGCCCGAACAAAACGGGGCAGCCGCATTCGAAAAAAAGCGGTCTACCCATAATAACGCACAATCCCCCCGAATGGTTACAAACAATATTTCGCCCGACCGGATTAAAGCGTTTTCGATCCGACTTTCGCATTTCCTTTCGATCCGCAAGGCCGATTTTATATTCCCCTAACAATTGTAGCTTACAATTAGCGCGAATATACTTTCGAGCCGCATTTTGTCCGGGAGGGATGAACCGCATGAGCCGCGTAGTCAGTTGGCTGCAAATTCGGGAGCAGCAGCTCTTCTATATCGTCAACCGTAAAATGAGGCATAGCGCCCTGGACCGTTTTTTCGCCGCCGCGACCCATCTGGGCGGAGCTTCGGTCACGATCGCCGCGACGCTTCTCGTCGCCTTGTTCGGAAGCGGGAGCTGGCGCCTGGCCGGGCTGGAAAGCTTGATCGCGCTGGCGGTCAGCCACGTGCCGGTCGCCGTCGTCAAGCGGACGTACCCGCGCAGACGCCCGTATCTCGTCCTGCCGGAAACGAACATTTGCAAAAATCCGCTCACCGACCACTCGTTTCCTTCCGGTCATTCGACGGCCGTATTTTCCGTCGTCGTGCCGTTCGTATGCGCCGCCCCGGCGCTCGGCTTCGTTCTGCTGCCGCTCGCCGGGCTCGTCAGCCTGTCGAGAATTTATTTGGGGCTGCACTACCCTTCGGATTGCGCGGCCGGCATAGCGCTCGGAACGTGCGCCGGTCTCGGGGCCGTCGCCTGGTTCGCTTGAATCGGTCCCACACCGGCTTTATCGCCCCGTTTTTACCAATCGAGGCAAAAACCGGATATCCTTTTCGCCGGTTCAAGCATCCGATTGCCATTTGTGGTATAATATCCTTGTACGTGCCCGTATTCATTTTTATTTCCTGAAGGTCAGGTGACGATCTTTGCGAAAGAAACGGATCTTGCTGCTTTCCGAAGGATTCGGAGCCGGTCACACGCAGGCGGCGCACGCTTTGTCCGTCGGGCTCCGCAAGCTTTCGCCCGATCTGCAGACGCGCGTTCTGGAGCTCGGCAGCTTCCTCCATCCGACGCTTGCGCGTTTCGCGGCATCGGCTTACCGGAAAACGATCACCTCTCAACCGAAGCTGTACGGCTATGTCTACCGCAAGCAGTATAAAAAATCGCTGAACCGGCTCGCCCGAATGGCGCTCCATCGGCTATTTTACGGACAGACCCTGGAAGTGATCAAGCAGCTCAGGCCCGATACGATCGTCTGTACCCATCCGTTCCCGAGCGCCGTCGTGTCGCGGCTGAAACGCGCCGGGCTATCCGTTCCGCTGTGCACCGTCATTACGGATTACGACGCGCACGGCACGTGGATCAATCCCGAAGTCAACAAATACCTCGTTTCGACCGAGGAAGTGAAGCGCAAGCTGCTGCAGCGGGGCGTTCCGGATTCCCATATCGAAGTGACCGGCATTCCGGTGCACCCGAACTTTTGGCAGCATCACAACAAGGAAGAGCTGCGGCTCCGGTTCGGCTTGCAGGCGATGCCTACCGTTCTCGTGATGGGCGGCGGCTGGGGACTCGTGCAGCATGACGACATGCTGCAGCATATGGCCCAATGGCGCGACCGTCTGCAGTTCATTTTCTGCATGGGCAGCAACAAAAAGGCGCTCGAGCGCCTGAAGGCCGATCCGCGCTTTACGCACCCGAACATTCGTCTGCTCGGGTTTACGCGGGAAGTCGACAAGCTGATGGACGTCTCCGACCTGCTCATTACGAAGCCGGGGGGCATGACGTGCACGGAAGGGCTTGCGAAAGGACTGCCGATGCTGTTCTACAGCCCGATTCCGGGCCAAGAGGAAGAAAATTGCCAATACTTTACCGAGATGGGGCTCGGCGAGCCAATCAAATCGCTGGCGACGCTCGACTACTGGTTCGAAAAGCTGACCGCCCCGTCCTCCGGTTCGACACGGCCGCATGGCGCGGCGCTCGATCCGATCGCGTACAATCCGAGCACATGCCACCAAGCGATCATGCAAATGTTGTCGTAGGAGCGACCCGGATCGATTTAAGGAATTTTCAACAATAAGAAAAGCTTCCGATCGAAGCCTTTTCTTGGCGGCAGCTTGTTCTTGGTAAAGAAGCTCGCACTCCGTTTTAGCACTTGGTTCTTTATCGATAAAAAAACGTCCCGTTTCCTGTCGGAGAAGGGACGTTTTCGTTTTCGGGGACGCGAAATCGCAGTATCCGCTCCGCCGTCCGCTGTGGTATTCTGGGGCTAGACTCGCGATGGGCGAAGGGGAGCGAACGCATCGATGGATTTCACTTGGGGGCAAATCGCGCTGGCCCTGCTGGCCGCCGTCATGACCGGATTTTCCAAAACGGGCGTGCCGGGCGCGGGCATATTCGGCGTTGCCATCATGGCCGCCGTCTTCCCCGCGAAGCAGTCGGTCGGCATGCTGCTGCCGATGCTCATAACGGCCGATATCGTCGCCGTCTCGTATTATCGGAAAGCGGTCGTCTGGAACCATTTGATCGTGCTGATCCCTTGGGTGCTGGCCGGCATCGTCGCCGGATTTTTCGTCATGGACCGCATCGGGGACGGACAGCTGTCGGTCATTCTGGGAGCGCTTATCGTCGCCCTGCTGGCGCTTCATATGGTCCGGGACCGGCTGGAGCGCAAACTGAACTACCCGTTCACGCAGACGGCGTATTTTCAGGCCGCGCTCGGCATTTTGGCCGGCTTTACGACGATGGTCGGCAACGCCGCGGGAGCGATCATGACCGTCTATTTGCTGTCCAAAGGGCTGCAAAAGAAAGAATTTATCGGAACCGGGGCATGGTTTTTCCTCGCCGTGAACGTGCTCAAAGTGCCGTTCAACGCATATCTCGGCTTGATTACCGCCGACACGCTCGTATTCGCCGCCTGGATGGCGGCGCCGATCTTGATCGGCACCTGGGCCGGCATCCGGCTCGTGCCGCGCATCCCGCAGCGATGGTTTCAAGCCGCCATACTGATTTTGACTTTGCTCGGAGGGCTCAGGCTGCTGTTCGCCTGACGTGAGGCGACAAGCTTGTCCGGCCGAAAGCCGGATCGCGGCCCCTCCGCGAAGCTTGGCGGCGATACGAGCCCGCCTTTGCCGAAATCTTGCGCTTACGGCTGCCGTTCGGCGAGCGCGAGCGACGCCTCGTGCTCCGCGAGCGCTTCTTGGCCGATAACGGCTTCCAGACGGTAAATCGGCATTTGCTGCTCGTAAAATTTGCTTTCGTACTCGGTCATCACGTTGTCCGGGGCCGGGCCGTCCTTATGAAGATCGAGCGAAATGCGGCGCAGCCGGATGTTGAGGTCGGCGAACGAATTCAGCGAAAACTCGAACAACGGCCGGGAATCGGTCTTGAAATGAATTTCCCCGCGGCTGTCCAGCAGGCGAACGTATTGGCGCACGAATCCGGCATGCGTCAGCCGCCGGCGGGCATGCCTTTTTTTCGGCCACGGGTCGCTGAAGTTCAAATAAATGCGGCGCAGCTCGCCCTCGTCGAACACGTCGGCGATCCGCTCGATATTGAACAGCGCGAGCGCAAGGTTGTCCGGGGCGCTTCCGTCTTCGCGGCCCGCCGCGGCCCGCGCCTTCTCGCTCGCCCGGCGGATCAGCTCGTCGTACATGTCGACGCCGATAAAGTTGCAATCCGGGTGCAGCACGCTCATCTCGCTGATGAATTTCCCTTTCCCCATGCCGAGCTCGACATGGATCGGCTTCTCGTTGCCGAACCTTTCGGCCCAGCGTCCTTTCCATTCCGCCGGATTCAAGACGACGAGATCGTGCTGGCTTTCGATCGTCTCGCGTATCCCTTTCCTGCCTCTCAAACGCATGCGGCTCTTCCTCCACGAATTCGTTTGCTACGTATACGAATACTCATCTTAGACGATTTCCCCGCAAAAGAAAAGAGCGCTGCCGTCGCCGCCGGGCCGGGCCCGGCGGTGATCAAGCGGCGCTCTTCGCAAACGAGCCTGCTTTTGCGGTTCGATTAAACGTCCAGCGAATGGTAATGCACGTGATCGCTGTGCGGGATCATTTTGCGTTCGAGCACTTTCCGCACTTTTTTCTTCGCGCTGAGCGCCACTTTGCTTTCCGGACGGAACCGGATGCCGCCGCCGAGCGCCATCGCTTCTTTAACCGTCAGTTCAATCGTAATCGTTTCGTCGCCGTTCGGAATTTCAAACGCTGCGTTCATGGACTTCACCTCGTCAAAGTATTTGGTACAAGTATGCCCTGAATCGACGAATCCCAGATCGAAAGCTGCGAAAAAGTGCTGCGGATTCAAGCGCTTTCTTCATGTTCAATAGTAACACATCATGTAAGGTTTCGCAAGAGAAAACGGCGTAATATCAAGCCTCTTTTTGCATCGGAAGCTTGCCAAATTGCAGCAAAATCGGCGTCGAAGCGGCACCGTCAGACACGGTGCGCGCTCCGGTATTGGGACGGGCTCGTCTTCATTTCCTTCGAAAAGACGCGGCTCAAATAAAACGCGTTCTGATAGCCGCACAGCTCGGCGATCCGCTCGAGCGGCTCGTCCGTTTCGGCCAGCATTCGCCTCACTTTGTGCAGACGGACGCCGGTCCAATATTTGACCGGGGAGATGCCCATTTCCTTCTGAAATTTACGGGTGAATTGCGACTGGCTCAAGCCGACGAGCGCGGCGACCGATTGCATCGAGATGTTTTGGCAGGCCCGTTCGGTAATGTAGCGGACCGCTTCGTCGATCACCGGATCCCGCGGCCTTCGCTCCTTGCGCCGGGCCGCGCGCTCCCCGATATATTGGTACAGCATGTCGCAGATCAAATGCTCCAAGTAGTGCAGCGACACATGGTCGCGGCCCTCGCGCAGCGCCGTCAAAGTCGACAGCAGGCGGGCCGTATCGCGAAACGGGAGCTTGCCGGAATGCGGAAACTCGAGCGGCCCTTCGGGCGACGAAACGCCGAGCCGGAACTGCAAATAATGGAAATCGAGCGTCCCGATCGCCTCCCGGCGAAACGGCACGCCCGGCGGACAAAGCACCGCTTCGCCCGCTTTCGCTTCCCCGGACTCGCCCGCCACTTCGAACTTGAACGTTCCTTTTTCGCTTGCGATGATCGCCCACCCGACGTACGTTTCCTCGGGCAGCCGGAAGCTCGTCCGGTTTTGGGAATAGGAGTGGGCGAGCAGCTTCGCCTCGATTTTCGTTATTTTCGCATGCAGCAACGTTCATCCCTCCGCACCTGCAAAAAAGTATAAGCAAATCAGCAATCCAATGCATGTTCTTCATCATTATAAAGGTATACGATACAAACAAGAAACGGTAACCAAACAAAAAAGTGAAGGAGCGAGCGGAATGAGCAACACGTTGACGTATGCCGGGCTGGACGAATTCAAACAAAAAGGGTATCTCGTGCTGCGGGGGGTGTTCAGCCGGGAAGAAACGCAGCTGTGGAAAGCCGAAACGAACCGGCTGCTACACCTGGACGACCGCATGATCAACCCGCTGAACGTTCGCGTCGGCTTCCGCAAAGTGGGAGACGCGAACCGGGTCGAAAAGTTCGATCCGCTCGTCGACATTTCTCCGGTTTTCGCCGAGCTTGCGAAAGACGAACGGATTTTGACGCCGCTGCGCGACATTTATCTCGACGAACCGCTGCTGTTCAAAGACAAGCTTATCTTCAAGCTGCCCGGGATGAGCGGTTACACGATGCATCAGGACGCGGCCTGGTGGCAGGGCTTCCCGATCGAAGGGCTCGTCTCGGTCATGGTCGCGGTCGACGGCGCTTCCCGCGCCAACGGCGGACTCGAGCTGTTTCCGGGCTATCACGACCGGCTCCGGTCCACGCCCGGCGAGCTGCGCAACTTAACCGAAGCGGAAATCGCCGAAATCGATCTCGCCGCGGGCGAGCTGGTCGAAACGGAGCCCGGCGACATCATTCTGTTCCATTCGTTCACCCCGCACCGCAGCGGCCCGAATACGGCCGATTACAGCCGGACGCAGCTGTACTTGACTTATTCGCCGTCCAAAAACGGCCAGCTGTATAAAGCGCATTATCAGCACTTCGTCCGGTACGGCTCGCGAAATAAAACGGACGATACGATCAGGCAAAGCTACTTTTTGTAACGAATCGGACGGAAACCGGCGTACCCCGCCGGTTTTTTCGTTCGTTTTGCGGACGTACAAAAAAGTATATGCACATTGCGGATTTAATGAATGTTCGAGGCGGCCGCGGCGGTTGTATGATGAGGAGGAATGGCCGAGCATTCAACTATTTGAATCGGAGGGGTGCCGCATGAGTGAACGGAACCGATGGAAAGCCGGAACGGCAAAGAAATGTATGGCGTTGGTTATGTGCGGCCTTTTGTCGCTCATGCTGCCCGCGTGCGGGGGGACGGGCGGAGGAGGCGGGGACAGCCCGGGAAACGCGGCGGGGAGCCAGGCGGGAAGCGCGGCGGAAGGCGGCGGCGGAACAAGCAAAGGACCGGTCAAGCTCGTCTTTTACTCGACGGCGGGCTGGACCCGGGAAGCGTTCGACGAGCGGTTCGGCGACGCCATGCGCAAACAGTTTCCGAACTATACGATCGAGTACATCCAGTCGGGCCAAGGAGCGACGCTCGCCGATTTGGTGGCCGCCGGTCAGCAGATCGACGTCTTTTGGCAGGCGGTCGACGTGACGATCCAGCAAATGCAGGAGTATAAGCTCGAATACGATATGAGCGGGCTGATCCAAAAGCACGGGCTCGATCTGAGCGCGCTCGAGCCGTCGTCCGTCGACGCGGTCCGGGCCATGTCGGGCGGTAAAATGTATGCGCTTCCACTGGTTATCAATACATCCGTCCTGTATTACAATAAAGATTTGTTCGACAAATTCGGCGTCGCTTATCCGAAGGACGGCATGACGTGGGACCACGTCATCGAGCTGGCGAAACGAATGGTCCGAACCGAAGGCGGCCAGCCGTATTACGGACTCGGCACGTCGATCACGCACAATTTCAGCCTGAACCCGCAATCGGTCCCTTACGTCGACCGCAAGACGGAGCGAGCGACCATTACGACCGATCCGCGATGGAAATCGATCTTCGAGGTGATCGTGGAAGCGTACAAGACGACCGGCGGCGGATCGATGGGGCCGCCCCAGTTCGTGCAGAACAAAAACATCGCCATGACCGAAGGGCTCGCCAACCTGTTCCTGAACCTGGACATGACGACGCTGAACTGGGATCTCGTCACGTACCCGACCTACAAGGAGGCGCCGGGCAAAGCGCCGCAGCCGTACCCGACCTTGTTCGGCATTACGGCGACGAGCAAATTCAAGGACGAGGCGTTTCAGGTGCTCCGGCATATGCTGACCGAGCGGGAGCAGCTGAGCTTGTCCGAAAGGGCGATCATCCCCGTGCTGAAAAAAGACAACGTGCTCCAAGCATTCGGCACGAAGAGCAAATATCAGGGGAAAAATTTCAAGGCGATCGTAGGCCGTACCTTTTCGCCGATTGCGGAAAAAACGAAATACGACTCCAAGGCTCAGCCGATCTACAACAAATACGTCCCGAACGTGGCGAAAGGAGAGCTCGACCTGAACTCCGCCTTCCGCAAAATCGATGAGGATATGACGAAGATGATCGCCGAGGAAAAAACGAAATGATCCGGCACGGGCTCGCTCGGCGGCCCGAATGCCGGAAAGCTTCGCTTGCCGCCGCGGCTTCTGGTACAATAGATGACGGGGCTACCCGCAAGCTTAAGCAAAGGAGCTCGAACGTTCGATGACCGCAACGACTTCCGCCGTAAAGCCCCGCCTGTGGGGCGACAAACGGTTTCATACGTGGAACGCCGAAATGCGCGAGCAGTTCGGCACGAAAGTGTTCAAAGTGATGCTCGATGCCGGCTTTACGTGCCCGAACCGGGACGGCCGCATCGCGACGGGCGGCTGCACGTTTTGCAGCGCCAGAGGGTCGGGCGATTTCGCCGGCAGCCGCCGGGACGATCTCGTCACCCAGTTTAACAACATTCGCGACCTCCAGCACCGCAAATGGCCGGAAGCGAACTATATCGGCTATTTTCAGGCATATACGAACACGTATGCTCCGGTCGAGGAACTGCGCGAATATTACGAAGTGATCCTGCAGCAGCCCGGCGTCGTCGGCTTGTCGATCGCCACGCGGCCCGACTGCCTGCCGGACGACGTGGTCGATTATTTGGCGGAGCTGAACGAGCGCACGTACTTGTGGGTCGAAATGGGCTTGCAGACGGTGCACGAGAAAACGTCCGCGCTCATCAACCGGGCGCACGATACGCAGTGCTACCTGGACGCGGTCGCCAAGCTGCGCCGACGCAACATCCGCGTATGCGCGCATATCATTTACGGGCTGCCCGGCGAAACGCACGAGATGATGCTGGACACCGCCAAAGCGGTCGCCGCCATGGACGTGCAGGGCGTCAAAGTGCATCTGCTCCATCTGATGCGCAAGACGCCGATGGTCAAACAGTACGAAGCGGGACTCGTCCGCTTCCTGGAAAAGGACGAATACGTGAAGCTCGTCGTCGACACGCTCGAGCTGCTGCCCCCGGACATGATCGTGCACCGGCTGACCGGCGACGCCCCGCGCGAGCTGCTGATCGGCCCGATGTGGAGCTTGAAGAAATGGGAAGTGCTGAACGCGATCGACGCGGAGCTCGTCCGCCGAAACACATGGCAAGGCAAGCTGTGGACGGGAGCGTAACGCCGTTTCCGCCCGAACCGCCTCCGTCCCGCTCTTGCGGCGACGGAGGTTTTTTCGTGCGGAAAAGCGAACGCGCGCAAGCCGGATGCGGCCCGGCGCAAGCTTCGACGAGACCGACGATCGGGGCGCTCACCCGTTTTACAAAGCAAAAAAAGCATCCGGTCGCGAACGACCAAACGCTTCTGCCCTGGCGTACGGCTGTATGGCGCTGCGCTCTCCCCATGGTTCCCCATGCTGCCTCCACTATGATCCGACGATTCGGAATAATATCAATCGACGATTTGCAGTTGGCGGCCGTCGTACCGGTTCGATTGGCCTTTCCGGTATTCCGACGGAGTCGTTCCGACGAATTGGCGGAACACTTTGCCGAAATAGCTGACGTTGTCGAATCCCGTCTGCCGCGACACTTCCTCCACGGAAAGCCCCGTATTGCGCAGCAGCCGCGCCGCTTCCTCGACGCGGATTTTCCGGAGATGGTGAATCGGGGTAACGCCCGTATGCGCCTTGTATACTTTGCAAAAATGATGCTTCGACATCCCCGCGGCCGCGGCCACGTCATCCAGCGTTACGGTGTCGCCGACCCGGCTCTCCATAAACAGCTTCGCTCGCCGCAGCGAGTCGGGCAGCGGACGGTCCCCCGCATCCCGGCCTTCGGCCATGCGTTCGAAGGCGAGCAGCCATTCGGTCAATCGAAGCGACATGCGGTATTTGTCGCGCAGCCCTTGCGCCCCCGCCTCGCGATACAGGCTCCATAGGAGGCGGACCGGCTCGGAATCCGGCCGAAACGCCGCAACATGGCCGAAGACGCGGATGAAATGCCGCCAATGATCGGACATCGGTCCGCCCTTCGCGCGAATCCATACAAATTCCCACGGCTTCCGGCCGTCCGGCGGGTAATAGTACCGGTGATCGCTCGGGATCGTCGCGAAAAAACCGTGGTGCTTCGGAACGCGATACGTCTGTCCGGCAACGGTTATCGCGCCTTCGCCGGCCAGCGTGTACTGGAACAGATGTCCGCTCCCGGCCCGCCGCAGTCCGTCCTGACCGTAGCCGGCGTCGACCGCCTCTCCCCAGCCGACCGATTCGAGGACGCACAGCCGCTCGGGGATCGGTTCGTTAAAGTGGAACCCGTACGATGTCCGCATAATATTTTACTGCTCCGATCTCAATTAATTACTGTTGAATCGCCGGTTGCGGCGGAGTACCTTTAATATAGACCTGACATGAAACGACAATATTGAAGCATTCACCGAAATTATACCATCTTCCGAAAGGACGTTAAACATCGTGCAAAATCAAGCGCAAGCCGAACATCCGACGACCCGCCCGCAATCCGCCCGTTCGCCCCTCCCTTCGACCCGCCCCGTGCAAGCGGTCATCGTGGGGGCCGGCCACCGCAGCCTGCTGTACGCCTCCTACGCCCAGAAGCATCCCGACGAGCTGCAGATCGTCGGCGTCGTCGAACCGGATCCGGTCCGCCGCGGGCTGACGGCGCAACGGTTCGGGATGGCCGATGATATGCTCTTCGCTTCGGTGGAGGAACTGATCGCAGCCCCCAAGCGTGCCGACGCCGCGATCAACGGAACGATGGACTCGCTGCACGTTACGACGACGATTCCGCTTCTGCGGGCCGGTTACGACGTGCTGCTCGAGAAGCCGATCGGGGTCAGCGAGGAGGAAGTGCTGGGGCTGTACGAAACGGCGCAAACGCACGGACGAACCGTCATGATTTGCCACGTGCTGCGGTACGCGCCGTTTTACGCGGAAATCCGCAAACGGATCGCCGCCGGAGATATCGGGGACATTATCGCCATCCAGACGGAGGAAAACGTCAGCTACCACCATATGGCCACCGCGTTCGTCCGGGGCAAATGGAGCAACGTGCGCGAAGGCGGGTCGTCGATGCTGATGGCCAAATGCTGTCACGACCTCGACTTGATCGCATGGATGAAAGGAGACGTCCGCCCGACCAAAGTGAGCAGCTTCGGCAGCCTGTTCCAGTTCCGTCCCGAGAAGGCGCCCGAAGGCTCCGGCACGCGCTGCCTCGCCGATTGTTCGATCGAAAATTCGTGCACGTATTCGGCCAAAAAAATGTACATCGAGCAGAAGCTGTGGGGCGCATACGCTTGGGACAATATGCATCTCGGCCAAACGCCTTCGGAGGAAGAGAAGCTGGAGTCGCTGCGCACGGACAATCCGTACGGCCGCTGCGTCTGGCGGAGCGGCAACGACGTCGTGGACCATCAGACGGTTATCGTCGAATTCGCGGACGGCAGCACGGCATCGCACAACTTGACCGGCGCTACGTCCAAGCCGTGTCGGACGATTCATATTACCGGCACGAAGGGCGAAATCGTCGGTACGATGGAGGACGGCAGCTTTGCGGTTCGCCATCCCGATGCGCGGGCGGGACATACGTTTAAAGAGGAGAAGGTCGAGCTGAACGTGTCGCGCGACATGCACGGCGGCGGCGACCTGAGGCTGGTCGCGGATTTCATCCGGACGCTGCGCGGCGAAACGCCGTCGCTGTCGTCCACCTCGCTCGACAAGTCGATCTACGGCCATCAGATCGGATTTGCCGCCGACCGGGCCCGGCTCGAAAGCCGCGTCGTGGAAATCGCCGATTTGGCGCGAGGCTGAGCAGCGCAAAGGCAGACGAACGGGGCGTCCCGTCGCCTGCCTTTCCCGTTTTTTATCGACGCGCGGCCGTCAAACCGATCGTTCGCCGTCTTCGTTACCTGAGTAGAAGACAGCGGCATCCGGTTCTTGCAGCGAACGATATCAAACGGGAGGTTGCATGATGAGAAAATCGATATTGTTGCCGGCGGCGCTGGCCGTCGCTCTGTCGCTGGCCGCGTGCGGACAAAAAGAGGCGGCCGCTCCGGCGGGCGGCACGGCTCCGGCAAGCGGCTCCGCTCCCGCAAACGGCGCGAGCTCCGGCGGGCAAAGTCAAACGGCGCAATCCGGGTCGCAAACTCCGGCCAAACCCGAGGCTCCGAAAACAGAGGCTCCGAAGACGGAAGCTCCGAAGACGGAGGCTCCGAAGACGGAGCCCGCCAAGACAGAGCCGCCCAAGACGGAGGCTCCGAAGACCGAAGCTCCGAAGACCGAAGCTCCGAAGACGGAAGCTCCGAAGACGGAAGCCCCTAAGCCGGAAGCTCCGAAGGCCGAGGCCCCCAAGACGGAGCCGGCTAAAGACGCCGTTGCCGTAAAGGCGGAAGAACTGTACAAAACGAACTGCATGTCGTGCCACGGCGCCAACCTCGAGGGCAAGCCCGCCCCGAATTTGCAAAAAATCGGCGAAACGAAAACGAAAGATCAAATTATGACGCAAATTACGAAGGGCGGCACGAGAATGCCCGGCTTCGAGAAAAAAATGGAAGCCGCCGACATCGAAACGTTGGCCGCTTGGCTCGCCGCCAAAAAATGACGCGCGATTCGATTTGGCAATAAAAGAATAGGGAGGGCGCCTCGGCGTCCTCCCTTGTTTCGTTCCCGGAAACCGCGGGTCGGACGACCAGCCTTCGAACTAGCGGCCGACGGACGGGGCGGGTTGGAGCCGGTGCGGCATTTGTCGTAAACGGCAGTTGGCCCGGCAGAAAAGCGTTCGCGGTGCTAGGGTTTGGTTGGGCCCGGCTGCGTCTCCCTGCATTAACGGAATCACACTCCGTTATTCCAATTATTTCCTGACCTTTCCCGGAATTAAGGAACCGGATTCCGTTATTCCGGGGGCAAACGCGGTTACGCGCCATGTTTTCGCTGATTAACGGAATGCCGTTCCGCTATGCTTCTCGCGCATGGCGGATTTGTATCAATAGCGGAAACCGGTTAAACCGGTTCCGCTAATACGGATGGAAAATGCGCGAAAGCTTGAGTTCCGCAGCCGGATATGGTATCGTTTCGCTGGAAAATTCACAGCGTTAACGGAGGGTGCCATGGGCTTTTTATCCGTCTTAAGCTTCGCTCACCGCTGCGTCTCGGAACGGCTCCGGCCCGGCGACATTGCGGTGGACGCCACGGCCGGCACCGGAGCCGACACTTTGTTTTTGTGCAGGGCGGTCGGGGCGAAAGGCACCGTCTACGCCTTCGACATTCAGCAGGAGGCACTCGACCGGGCCGCCGGGCGCGTCGCCGGGGAGCCGGACGCCCCGAAGCTCCATCTGCTGCTGCGCAGCCATGCCGACATGCGGGAAGCGCTCCCCCTTTCCGTTCATGGACGCGTATCCGCCGTCATGTTCAACCTCGGCTATTTGCCGGGCGGCGATCCGCGCATCGTGACGCGTCCCGAATCGACGCTGCCCGCGCTGGACGCCGCGCTTTCCGTGCTGAAGCCGGAAGGCGTCGCGACCGCCGTCCTGTATCCGGGGCACGCCGGAGGACGCGAGGAAGCGGAGCGCGTCGAACGATGGGCGGAAGCGCTGCCGGAATCGGACTACCAGGCGATCGTGTACCGGTTCGCCAATCGGGGCGGCCATTCGCCGTATGTCGTTGCGGTGCAAAAAAGAAAGGTGTACATTGGATACAGACGCGACAACAATGAAAGCGAGGCGCAACAACGATGAAATCGTATCCTCTTCGGTTTAAACCGGAAATGAAAGAACGGGTTTGGGGCGGCCGTGCGCTCGAACAATTCGGCCTCAAGCTGCCGGACGGTCCGATCGGGGAAGGCTGGATGATCGGCGACCATCCGAACGGCACGACGAAGGTCGTAAACGGCGAGCTGGCCGGCATGGGCCTTGACGAGCTGCGCGCAAAATACGGCAGAAGGTTGTTCGGCGCGAAAGCGAACGCCGCTCCGGACGCCCGATTCCCGCTGCTCGTCAAGCTGCTCGACTGCAACGACGATTTGTCCGTACAGGTGCATCCGGACAACGATTACGAGGGGCTGCCCGAAGGCGAGCTCGGCAAAACGGAGATGTGGTATGTGCTGGACGCGAGGCCCGGCGCGAAAATCATATACGGGCTGCAGCCCGGCACGACGCGCGAGACGCTGGCGCAAAGCATCGCCGAAAACCGGATCATGGACTGCCTGCAGGAAGTCGAAGTGCAGGCGGGCGATTCGTTCTATATTCCGGCCGGAACGGTGCACGCACTGTGCGCGGGCGTGCTCGTCGCGGAAATTCAACAAAATTCCGACACGACGTACCGGCTGTACGATTACGACAGACCCGGTCTGGACGGAAAACCGCGGGAGCTGCATATCGAGCACTCGTTGAACGTCGCCGCCTATGAAGGGAGCGGGGCGACCCGGATGAAGACGGACGTCGCCGCCCCGAACGAGTGGCTGCGCCTGGCCTCTTCCCCGTACTTCATCGTCGAGAAAGGCGTTTCCGCGGGCAGCTGGAAGCTGAACGCCGCTCCGGACAGCTTCACGATTCTCGTCGTGTGCGACGGCGCGGGCACGCTCGATTGGGCCGACGGCTCCGTTCCGCTCGAACGCGGCAACTGCTTCCTGATCCCGGCCGATCTGGCCGAATATACGCTGAACGGCGCCATGACGCTGCTTCGCAGCTATTTGCCGTAAAAAATAAAAAAAGCGGGCTTTCCCGCATAGGAGCGAAACCGTGGATCATCCTACCGTCGAAATGATCATCTTCCTAGTTTCCATCGGCTTCGTCGCTTCATTCGTCGATTCCGTCGTCGGCGGGGGCGGACTTATATCCGTCCCCGCTCTTTTGTCGACCGGCCTGCCTCCGGCCGTGGCGCTCGGCACGAACAAGCTCGGCGGAACGATTTCGTCGCTCACCAGCTCGATTTCGTTTTTGCTGTCCGGCAAAATGGACGTCCGGCTCGTCCTCAAATGGTTTCCGCTGTCGCTGATCGGCTCCGTCGCCGGAGCGTACACGGTCCGGCTCATCCCGCCCGACTTTTTAAAGCCGCTCGTCGTGGCGCTGCTCATCGCCGTCGCCTTGTACACGCTGTTCGGAAAAAAACGCGCGGCCCCGCGGGGCGTTCCGCGGCTGACGAACAAAATCGTCGTCGCCGGAGGACTGGTCGCATTGGCGTTCGGCTATTACGACGGCTTCTTCGGACCGGGCACCGGCTCTTTCCTGCTGTTCGCCTTCTTGCTGCTCGGCTTCGATTTCGTCATGGCGGCCGGCAACGCCAAAGCGCTCAATTTGGCCAGCAACGTCGGCAGTCTCGTTACGTTTGCGCTCATGGGGAACGTCAATTTGTATTACGGCATACCGATGGGACTGGCGATGGTCGCGGGGGCATTGATCGGCTCGAGGGTGGCGATTCGCAAAGGGGCCGCTTACGTCAAGCCGCTATTCATCGTCGTGACGACGGTTTTAATCGGCAAGCAATTGTGGGATTTGCTCCATTGAAGCGCCGGGAGCGACTCCGGGTGTTCAATGAGATTGTTCAATGGGAATGTTCAATGGGAATGTTCAATGGGAATGTTCAATGAGATTGTTCAATCGGATTGTTCAATCGGATTGTCAATGAAATCAATCCATGATAATGCTTCAACGAGAATCGAATCGGAGTCCGTACAATTACAAAGCAAAATTCGCTATTAGTGAATCTTCTGCCCTTATTTTCAACGGATAGCCGAATATTCGGTCAACTATAAACCTCGCTTCGCTATTTTGAAAATTATGTTCAGTATTTACGATATGAGGTTCAGTAGAATCGGAGTCCGTGCAATTACAAAGCAAAATTCGCTATTAGTGAATCTATTGCCCTTATTTTCAACGGATAGCCGAATATTCGGTTAACTATAAACCTCGCTTCGCTATTTTGAAAATTATGTTCAGTATTTACGATATGAGGTTCAGTAATTTCAAAAATCCCCTAAAATCCGGGGATTTAGCGTTGTTCAAGTTCACTAATAATGAAAAACGGTTCACTCACTCGATTCATTCGATCATTCGATCATTCGATCATTCGATCATTCGATCATTCGATCATTCGATCATTCGATCATTCGATCATTCGATCATTCGATTCATTCATTCGGTTCTTTCAATCGGTTCCTTCATTCGGTTCTTTCATTCGATTCATTCAACTCATTCGACTCATTCGACTCATTCGACTCATTCGACTCATTTGACTCATTCAACCCACTCGACTCACTCGACTCACTCGATTCACTCGACTCACTCGATTCACTCAAGTTCATTCGATTCGCCACGGGCACGGCACATTGGAGACGCATGCCCGGGACCGGTTACTCCGCGGGCATTTTCGGCAGCACGATGCGTACGAGCGTTCCGTTCTCATCCCCCGACAGCTCGTAATGGCCGCCCATTTTTTGCAGCACGACCTCGCAAAAGTTGAGCCCGAGTCCGATCGAATCTTCCTTGGTCGTAAAAAAGGGGTCTTTCACCAGCTTCATCATGTCGGCGGCGATGCCCGGCCCGGAATCCCGGATCAGGACGGTCGCCGTTTTTTCGTCCATATGAACCGACAGCCTTACGGCGCCGTCCGTGCCGTTCGTCGCGTCGAACGAATTTTTGACGAATTCGTCGAGCACCTCGCGCAAATAGTGAGGGTCGATCAGCAGCTGGCCGTCCGCGGAAGGAAATTCGCAAACGAGCGGCACCCCAAGCTTGATCGCTTCCCGCTGCAAGCCGGGAATGTAGCTTTCCAGAAACACCGACACCCATACCGGACGCAAGTCGAGCTGAAACGGCTTGCCCAGATGGAGCCAGCGCTGCACGTAATTGTTGATTTCCGTCACTTGATGGTTGGCGAGCGTAATGTAATGATCCACGCTTTGGGCGACGAGGCGATCGGCCAAATGGTTGGAAGCGAGATTCGTTTTCAGCGTCGTCTCGATCAGCTGCAGGCTCCCGCGCACGACCGCCAGCGGGTTCAAGATGCTGTTGGCCGTACCGGCCGCCATCTCGCCGATCAGCTTCCGCTTCTCGTTCGTCAGCTGCATTTCGTAAAACTGGCACAGTCCGGAAATGTCGAAAAGCGCGATTTGGCACCGCTCCTCGCCCCGCTCCTCCGTCCGGTAGCAATAGGCCATCAATCGATACGCCCGATCCCGGACGTTCTCTTCGATGACGACGCCGGCCACGTCCTGCTTCTGCTTGACCGCGAGCGCGGCGACTTTGCGAAGCTGGGACGATTCCGGTAGCGGCTGCTCCTCTTCGATCTGATAGATGGCTTTCATTTTGGCGTTTCCGTACGCCAACTGCATTTGCCCATTTATCGAAGCGATGGCAAAATCGATATTCGGGGATTGCGCGATGAAGTCGATAACGTTCATTCCGTCAACGTCCTTTGGTTTGTGGCTGAAATCGATCCAGCACGGGTTATGTCGAAAATTATTACTTGAAATTAATTCGAGTGTACCATAGAGGAGCGGCAAAGAAAAAGCTATTTCCGTTCGCACGAATCGTTCGGTATAATGATGGAGAACCAAACGGACCTTATTCGGCGAGAGGAGCGACCTTCCATGAATACTTTACATAACGCCGTCTGGCTCTATCTCGGTTCGGAAGCCCGAAACGGCGAAGAAATCGCCGCTTTTGTCGATTGGTGCGGGCGAAACCGGGTCGGCAAAGCGCTCGTCCACTTGAGTTTGGGCGGAAGCGCGGACGAATCGACCGAGCGGCGGATCGCCGCGCTCGCCGAGGCTTGCGAGGGCAAGGGCATCGAGCTGCACGGCATGGTATCGACGCTGCACAGACGGTTAAACGACAAGAACAAGCTGCCGTTCGCGGACCCGGCCTGCTACTGCGTCGACGCACACGGCATTTCGAATTACGAGGAGCCGATTTGCGGCCACGGCTACGTGCTGGACCCCCGCCATCCGGACGTCGTCCGGACCGTATCGGAGCAATGCGCCGAGCTGCTTCGTCGGTACCCGGGATTGAGCGGCATCCATTTGGACTTTATCCGCTACTACCATTATGAAAGCAAGCTGACGATCGATACGAAAAGCGCCGGCCATTGGATAGGGTTGCCGAAGGCGGGGCAGTCGATTCGCCTCGAAACGCAGGACGGAGTCCGGACGACGTATTTTATCGAAGAAGCGCGCAACCGGTACAACGATCCTCCGGTCGGGGACAAGCTCGTGCTGTCCCGCAGCTATCGCTATTGCTTTTGCGACGATTGCCTGGCCGGCTTCGAAACGTTCAGCGGCATCGCCATGCCCGCCTCGCTTCCGGATACCGCGGCCAAAGCCGGCTGGCTGCTCGGGGAGCATCCCGCCGAATGGGCGGAATACCGCGCGGGCATCGTTACCGATCTCGTCGGCTCGATCCGCGCCGCCATCAGGCGCGAGCGCCCCGATGCGCAGCTGTCCGCCGCCATCTGGTACAACGCCCCGTACGGCAACGAGCTGCGGGGAGAACCGCTTCGCCCCGAAAGCGAGTTCGAATGCTTCGGGCAAAAATGGTGGGAGTGGGTACGCCGCGGATATGTCGACTTCGTCTGCCCGATGGACTACTGGCTGAAGCCCGGCAGCTTCGGCGGCGTCGTGGACGGTCAAATCCGCAAAACGGAAAACCGCGTCCCCGTTTACGCCGGCCTGCTCAAGACGCCGGAATACGAAATCGACAAGGCCGGCTACGAGGAATATGCGAGGCGCGCGGCAGCGGGCGGGGCCGCCGGAATTTGCTTTTTCCATTACGGTTCCTGGAAGCAGCTGCTATGAACCGTTCCGTTCGTCCGCTAAGGGAAGGAGCTCAGCAGCCGATGCGCTTGAAAGCGATTTTGAAAGAATGGGTGCCGCCGCTCTTGATCGCCGTCGTTCTCAGTCTGCTTATCCAGACGTACGTGGCTCAGGCGGTCAAAGTGCCGAGCGGCTCGATGGAACCGAATATTCAGATCGGCGACCGGCTCGTGATGGAGAAGATGCTGAAGTTCACCGAATTCCGCCACGGAGACATCGTCGTATTCAATCATGCCGCGGAAAACAAAGAGAAAGTCCGCTACGTCAAACGGCTGATCGGCCTCCCCGGCGATACGATCGAGGTGAAAGACGGAGCGCTCTACCGGAACGGCGAAAAAGTCGACGAGCCGTATTTGACCGTCAAAATGGCGTACACGTTCGAGAAAGTGACCGTTCCCGAAGGCCATTATTTCTTCCTCGGGGACAACCGGAACAACAGCTACGACGGCCATTTATGGCCGAACCGCTTTGTCGCCGAAAGCGAGCTGGTCGGCAAAGTGATGTTCCGGTTTTTCCCGTTTCAGCACGCAGGACCGTTGTAATCGCAACGGTTCTTTTTTCGCTCATTTTTCGACATGATAAAGATAGGAAAGCGCGGCGAAAATACGGTACAATAACGTTACAGGTTCGATACAACTTAGCGACAACCCCGTCCGCGGGGTCCGCTTACCCCCACTCAGAAAGCGAAGGTGAGCCCATGAGCAAGCTGGCTATCGACGGAGGCGCTCCGGTCCGCGGCGCTCCGCTGCCTCCGAACTATCCCGGCGCCGTCGTGTACGGCAAAGAAGAAGCCGATTTCGCTTCGAAAGTCATTTATTCGCAGTCGCCGTTCCGGTATTACGGGCCGAACCTGCAGGGCGCCGTCGAAGCACTCGAAAACGCGATGACGTCCGATCTCGGCGCGGCGTACGCGCTGGCCGTCACCTCCGGCACCGCGGCGCTGATCGTGGCGATGAAGGCGCTCGGCATCGGCTACGGCGACAAAGTGATCGTCCCGGCGAATACGTTTCTCGCCACGCCCGGCGCCGTCGTATGCTGCAACGCCGTTCCCGTCTATTGCGACGTCGACGACAGCTTGAACATCGATCCGACCGACCTGGAGCGGGTATACGACGAGGACGTCAAGGCGATCATCGTCGTGCCGATTCTCGGCAACCCGGTCGACATGGACCCGATCGTCGCGTTCGCCAAAAGCAAACATATCGCCGTCATCGAAGATATGGCGCAATCGTGCGGCGTCCGCTACAAAGGCCGCTACGCGGGAACGATCGGCGACATCGGCACGTTCAGCTTCCAGATGAACAAGATCGTCACGTCCGGCGAAGGCGGAGCCGTCGTCACGAACGACAAGAAGCTGCTGGAACGAGCGATCCGCTATCACGATCAAGGCATCCTGCGCCATCGCGACCGGTACGGCATCGATTCGCCGGACGAGACGTTCGCCTTCTCCGGCCAAAACTACCGGATGAGCGAAATTTCCGGAGCGGTCATGCTGGAGCAGTGGAAAAAGCTGCCCGATATCGTCGGTACGATGAAACGGCATCACGACCGCATCGCCGCCGCGCTTCGGTCGGAAATTCCGGAAATCCGCTTCCGAAGCTGCCCGGACCCCGAGGGCGCGATCGGCTCGAACCTCGGAATCGTGTTCGCGACGTCGGAAGCGGCCGCGCTGTTCAACAAAGCGCTGAACGCCGAAAACGTGCAATCGTACGTGCTGTACGGCGGCAAGCCGGTTTACATGAACCCGTCGCTGTTCCATATGCGGACGGCGGAGAAAGACAATTTCCCGTACAACTATCCGTTCAAGCGTCCGGTAACCGTTACGGCAAACATGTGCCCGCGGGCGGTCGACTTGATCCCGCGCACGGCGTACATTCCGATATCGCCGATCCTGACCGACCGGGACGCATCCGACATAATCGAGGCGGTCGTCAAGGTTCATCGCGCATTGCGCGTGTTCGCTTGACGCATCCTAAGCAAGTCATCCGAAAACCGTTTCCGATCCGGAGACGGTTTTTCGTTTTCGTGCGCCTTCGGACCGGGCGATCGCCCAAAAGACTTACTATTGTCAAGTAACTATGCTAAAATAAAATTGTAGTACTGGACAGGAGATGAACCCGTATGGATAACGCAGACCACAACACGCACCTGTGTCCCAAGTTCGAGACGGCGTTCGAGCTGCTCGGGAAACGTTGGACCGGTTTGATCATCCATGTGCTGATGAACGGTCCGATGCGTTTCAAGGATATATCTGCCATGATCCCGGATATGAGCGACCGGATGCTGACCGAGCGGTTCAAAGAGCTGGAGCAGGCCGGCATCGTCGTCCGGAACGTATACCCGGAAATGCCGATCCGGATCGAGTACGAGCTGACCGAGAAAGGGAAAGCGCTCCGGCCCGTCATGGAGGCGGTGCAGGACTGGAGCGACGGCTGGATCAAACTATGAGGCGGCTTGCGGCGAAAAGCGAAATAAGGACATTTCCATAGCCCTTCGACAAACGGGCGGGAAGTGTCCTTATTTGCGTTTCCGGCAATGCGAACCCCGATCCGGCGCGGCAATCGATCCCGCATGCATAAAATGCGCCGGTTGCCGAATACTACTCGTACCGGCTTCCGATTGGACCGGATGCCGTTTTTTCGTTCGGCTGGAGGTGTCGTAAGCTTATGAAGTACAAGGCGACTTTCGTCCTGACGCTGTTCGCCGTCGCGCTCTGCTTGTTCAATTATTCGGGACTCGATCCGGACAACATTTTTTTGTTCATGCTGAGCGTCCCCGTATGGCTGATCGAAATCGTCGGCGACATTCATTACGTCAACCTGTTCGCCGTCTATTTGCTGACGATCGTGTCGTACGCCCTGTTCGGCGCCATCGGCGATTATTTCCGCCTCAAACGAAGAGCCCGCTCCTGACCGGAAACGTCCGTTTCCGCCGGAGGGGCTCTTCTGGCTTCCGACCGACCGTATGGGGTACAGGCTCAAATCGGAAACACCGTCTGCACCGCCGCCGTTATGTCCCGGGCCATCTTCAGCACGCGGCCGAGCGGCGTGTTTTGCAAAATCGAATATTGCCTCGGACCGTCCGCGTTCACGATCGCCGCTATCGAATAGCGGCCGACGGGAGGGAGCGTCCTTCCGACCGACTTGCCCGGCTCCAGCGGGTGGCACGCCACCTGATACAGGCCGACCGACGTCGACAGGCCGAGACAGGCGTCGATGGCGACGGGGATCAACTCCGGCGGAATGTCGCGAATGCGCTTCTCGAGGTTGCTGGCGTCGCACGGATCGTCCAGCGTGCCGATCACCTGCGTATAGCCGGCTTCGCGCAGCAGCGTGCCGGTCAGCGGCCCGAGCGCGTCGCCGGTCGAACGGTCCGTTCCGATGCATACGAAAACAAGCTGCGCGGCCGGGACGCCCTCGTCCCGGATTTGCCGGAAAAACTCGGGCAGCCGGTCCCCCGTCACTTTCCGGCGATTCGGTCCGGTCGCCATTTTGTCGTCCCTCCCCCTTCGCTTCGCCGCTCGCGCGGCCGTTATGGTACAATAGCTGCAGCGGCATGATCCTTCCGCTTATTTCCGCCCTCCGACCGATCCGGCATAACCGGGCTTGTCCAAAAAAAGGAGAACGTCCATGCGATTGCTCGACGCGCTCGCGAGTATAACGCTGCTCTACTGGCTCGCGATGCTAAGTATGTCCATTCCCGGCTTCCGGCGGCTTCGCCCTCTGCCGGCATCCGCCGGAGACCGGTCCGACAGCGTTCCGCTCGTTTCCGTCATTATCGCCGCCAAGGAGGAAGAAGCGTCCATCGCCGAGACGGTGCGGCATCTGATGGCGCAAACGTATCCGCGGCTCGAAATTATCGCCGTCAACGACCGTTCCGCCGACGGCACGGGCAGACGTCTGGACGAGCTGAAGCGTTGGTCCGAGCGCCGCCCCGACACGGGCATCCCGCTTCGCGTCATTCACGTCGCGAACCTCCCCGGCGGCTGGCTCGGCAAAAATCACGCGCTGTACCAAGGCTACTTGCAGGCGAAAGGGACGTATTTGCTGTTCACCGACGCCGACGTCAAGTTCGCTCCGTCCTGCATTCGCGACGCGGTCGACTATGCGACGGCGCATTCCGCGGCGCATGTAACGCTCGCTCCGAAGATGGTCGCGAAAACGTTATGGCTTCGCGTCTTCGTCCGCTACTTTATGTTTTCGTTGTTCCTGTTTTTGCGGCTGTGGCGCGCGAACGACGACCGCCGGAGCAAATTCGGGACGGGCATCGGCGCCTTCAACCTGATCCATCGCAAGGCGTACGAAGCGATCGGCACGCATCGCGCCTTCCGGATGCGTCCCGACGACGATTTGCGGCTCGGCCTGCTCGTGAAGCGGGCCGGCTTCAAGCAGCGGCTGCTGATCGGCAAAGACAGTCTGGAAGTCGAATGGTACGCTTCCTTGAAGGAAGCCGTCCATGGGCTCGAAAAAAATATATTTTCCGGGTTCGGCTACCGGCTCCCCGTCGCGGCCTTCGCCTTGATCGGCCAGCTGCTGGCGTTTTTCGGCCCGTTCGCCGGCTTGCTGCTTCTTCCCCGCTGGAGCGGAATCGCCTATGCCGCCAGCGCCGCGATCGTGACGGGCCTTTACGTCGCGAGCGTCCGCCGCCTGTCCGGCGATTCGGGCAAAGAAGCGGTTCTGCTTCCGCTCGCCGTATGGATGCTCGTCGCCGTGCTGGCGCGCTCCGTCTATTTGACCGTCCGGCGCGGCGGCATGTATTGGCGCGGCACGTTTTATCCGCTGTCGCGGCTGCGGGACAAGTAAGGAAAGCGCGTTCGACGGGAAGCGGCCGCTTACGAGAGCCGCTTACTTTTTGAGCAGGCGCAGCTCGTCGCACAGCGCTTCGATCTCGCTGATGCTGAAATGCTGCTTGCTCATGACGACGTCGTACATGTCCCTCAAATCCTCGTATTTGTCGAGGTCGAAATGATCCGCCTTGATCGATTGCGCGGCGACGACCTTCAGCTTGCCCTTGATGCCCTCCACCATGTACGCCACATTGGTTTCGGATTTGACGGTTAAGTCCATCGGTCCCATCCTTTCCCGGCTAACGTTTTATCAATTGTACCATGCGAGCCCGGGAAATGCCCACATCGCGCGGGCATATTCGCCAAGGCGGCATCCGTGCGGACGGCGGCGGCTCGCGAAGCCGCCCGGCCAAGAGGGCGTGCGCGCCTCCGACGCCGCGCTGCATAATCGGTCGCGGCGATGCGCACAGTATTACGTGTACGCGCGCCAGCCGCGATATATACCGGAAAAGGAGCGAACGACGCATGGAAAATAAATCGCACGAAGGCAACTACAAAGGCACGGCCCATATGAAGGCGGAAAATCAGGATATGGCGTTCGTGAACGATATCGTGGAAAAGGAAAAGTCCGAGCAAACCGTCCGGGGCGAAAAATCGGGAAAATCGGAATAGCGGACCGGAGAAGCGGCAAACCCCGCCGAGGCGTCGAGCCTTGGGCGGGGTTTTTGGCGCAGTCCGGTACAGGAGTATGAAAGGGGACGCCGCGGTCTAGTCTTCGTCGCGTGCCGTCCGCATCAGACCCGCACGATACAGGCGGACGATGTTTTCCGCCGCCTCGGCCAGCAGCGCGTCCGCGCTTTCCATCGCCGTCTCCAGCGGCATCGGCCGGTTCGCGATGCTGAACAAAGCGGTTATGCCGATTTCGTGCAGCGTCTCCGAGCCTTCGCCGAGCCCTCCCGACAAACAGACGACGGGGACGCCGGCTTGCCGGGCGGCCGCGGCTATGCCCGCCGGCACTTTGCCGAAGGCGGTCTGGCCGTCGGTCCGGCCCTCGCCGGTAATGACTAGCGCGGCGCCGCGAATGGACGACTCAAAGCCGGCCAATTCCATAATGACGCCGATGCCCGGCTTCAGCTCGGCGCCGCAGAACGCCAGCAGTCCCGCGCCCAAGCCGCCCGCCGCGCCGGCGCCCGGCACATCGTCCACGCGCTGCCCGTTGTGAGCCGCGATACGCTCGGCGTAACGCTTCAGCCCGCGGTCGAGCCGCTCCACCGTTTCGGGCGTCGCCCCCTTCTGCGGGCCGTACACCGCAGAAGCGCCGCTCGGTCCGCACAGCGGGTTCGTCACGTCGCTAAGGACGGTGACGGAAGCAGAGGAGAGCCGGCGGTCCAACCCGCTCGCGTCGATCGAAGCGATCCGCTCGAGCAGCCCGCCGCAGCCGTGCGCGGTGATTTCATTGCCCCCGTCGTCCAGAAACCGGACGCCGAGCGCCTGCGCCATGCCCATGCCGCCGTCGTTCGTCGCGCTGCCGCCGAGGCCGATCAAAATGCGCGTGGCTCCGCGCCCGAGCGCATCGCGAATCAGCTGCCCGGTGCCGAACGTCGTCGTCCGGAGCGGGTCGCGCGCTTCCGCCGGCACAAGCGGCAGCCCGGAAGCCGCGGCCATCTCGATCACCGCCGTCCGCCCGTCCGGCAGCAGGCCGTACGCCGCCTCCACCGGCTCGCCGAGCGGCCCGACGACCGTTACCGTGATCCGGTCTCCTCCGGCCGCGGCCAGCACCGCGTCGACCGTCCCCTCCCCGCCGTCGGCCATCGGCACGATCGTCGTTCCGGCGTCCGGCGCCGCCCGAAGAACGCCGGCCCGTATCGCCTCCGCCGCCGCTACCGACGATAAACTCCCTTTGAACGAATCCGGCGCGACCACTACGCGAAATGCCGGTCCCGTCGCGCCTCCGCTTGCTGCATCGATACTCATTCGCTTCCCTCTTTCGTCCGTGTCGATCGTTTCGATCATTCATCTTAAAGTTTGCAAGCTACCGACCGTTTACGACGTTTACCGGCGAGCCGTTCCGAAACGCCTCCACATTGGCCGCCGCCGTCTCCATGAGCCGCTCTCTCGCTTCCCGCGTCGCCCATCCGATATGCGGCGTCACGATGCAGTTCGGCGCGCCGAGCAGCGGGTTGTCCGCCGCCGGCGGCTCCGTCGACAGCACGTCCAGCCCCGCTCCGGCGATTGCGCCCGCGCGCAGCGCGTCGGCCAAATCCGGCTCGCGAATGAGCTTGCCCCGTCCCGTGTTGATCAGAAACGCCGTCTTTTTCATCCGCGACAACGTATCCGCGCGAATGAGCCCTTCCGTCTCGGGGGTCAGCGGCGTATGCAGCGTCACGACGTCCGCTTCGCCGAGCAGCCGCTCCAGCGGGACAAGCTCGACGCCCGCGACATTCGGCCGCTTGCCGCTCCGGTTCGTCGCGATGACGTTCATGCCGAACGCTTGTCCGATCACGGCCACCTTTTCGCCGATGCCGCCCATGCCGACGATGCCGAGCGTTTTGCCCGACAGCTCGACGAGCGGCGTTTTCCAGAAGCTGAAGTCGGGACTCGCCGTCCACGCCCCTTCGCGCACCGCCTCGTCGTGCACCCCGACCCGGTGACACAGCTCGAGCAGCAGCGAGAAGACGAGCTGGGCGACCGACGCGGAGCTGTACGCGGGCACATTCGTTACCGTAATGCCCAGCTCCGCGGCCGCTTCCGTATCGACCACGTCGTACCCGGTCGCCAGCACCCCGATATACCGGAGCTTCGGCAGCCGCCTCAGCAGCTCGGCGCGAAGCGGCGTTTTATTCGTCAGCACGATGTCCGCGTCTTTCGCCCGCTCGGCGATCAGATCGACCGGCGTCCGGTCGTACACCCGCAGGGGGCCGAGCGCCTCCAGCCGGCTCCAGCTCAAGTCTCCCGGATTCAGCGTATATCCGTCCAACACTACAATCGTCATGCCCGTATCCTCGCTCTCACGCTTTTGTGCGGACCGGCTTCAAGCCGGACCCCGCTTCGTCCACGGCGCATCTTCCCGCAAAGCCGTATAGATGCATTGTAACGCAACAGGGCGCTTCGATGCCAGCCGTTATCGCCTTCCCGATAGGCAAGAGCAAACGACGGCATAGCGCGACTGTCCGGAGGACAACCTAACGTGAAATCGGGCCGAAGGGCGCCGGAAACGGCCCCCGGGCGTCGGCCGTATACAGCTCCGGCTGCGGCAAAGTCAAAATAAGCGGACCTTTGCGCGTCAGGGCGATCGTATGCTCGTATTGCGCCGACCGTTTGCCGTCGACGGCCGTGGCCGTCCAGCCGTCGGCTCCGATTTTCGCCTTCGGCTTGCCCGCCGTCAAGATCGGCTCGATCGTAATGACCATCCCTTCCTCCAGCCGGACGCCTTTGCCCGCTTTGCCAACATGCGGCACGGACGGCCATTCGTGAATCCAATTGCCGATGCCGTGCCCGGTGAAATCGCCGAAAACGGAGTAGCCGTTCGCCCTGGCGACGCTTTGAATTTCGTGCGCGACATCGCCGAGCCGGTTGCCGATCTTCGCCTTGGCGATTCCGGCGTACAAGCAGGTTTGCGCCGCGCGCATCAGACGTCTGGACGACGCGGATACGTCGCCGACGGCGAACGTCCACGCCGAGTCGGCCAGCCAGCCGTCGCGGTTTACGACCATATCGATCGTCACGATATCGCCGTCCTTCAGCGGTTTATCGTCCGGCATGCCGTGGCATGCCACTTCGTTGACGGACGCGCAGGTCGCGTAAGGATACCCGCGGTACCCTTTCTGTTCGGGAGTCGCGCCGTTGTCCGCCAAAAAGCGTTCGACGAACGCGTCGATTTCGAGCGTCGTGACGCCGGGCTTGATGCGTCGGTTCAGCTCGCGGCGGCAGGCGGCGAGAATGGCGCCCGCTCTCGCGATGAGCGCGATTTGCTCCGCGGTTTTCCATCCTGTCATCGGAATTCCCCCTGGACGTGCCCCGAATGCGCGGATCGCTAGGCAATCGCATCGTTTTGCAGTATACTGACATAGATTGTTCGGCCTGCATCCGGGCTTTATTTTGAAAACGGAAAGGTAGATCGACTTGCGCAAACCGAAACTGCTCGAGCTGGACATCGTCCGCGGGGTCGCCATTTTGGCGGTGCTGCTTATCCACGGAACGGCGACGCCCCGAGTGGAGCTGCCGCTTGGCTCGCGTTCGCACACGCTCTATTTCGCCATCAACAATTTGAGCTATTTTCCCGTGCAGGCGTTCGTGCTGCTCAGCGGTCTCGTGCTGTTTTACAGCTATTACGACGACTGGAACGTGCGCCGCGTCCCCGGGTTTTACCGGAAACGGCTGCAATACATCCTCATTCCGTACATAATCTGGTCGTGCTTCTATTATTTGTTCGATCAATGGCTGAATCCCCAGACGAACGTCCGCTTCTCGCTGTCCGAGTTCGCCGGGCTGCTTCCTTGGGCGGAAGCCGGCTACCATCTGTACTTCATGTCGCTCATTATGCAATTTTATGCGCTGTTCCCGATTCTCGTCACACTGGCCCGGTGGCGTCCGCTCGGCCGCTATTTGTGGCTGTTCGGTGTCGTCGTGCAAATCGGCTATTTCGTCTACGGCCAGCTCGCCGAGTCCCCGGTTCCGCATAGCGACCGCTTGTTCGTTTCGTACTTCGCGCTGTTTTGCATCGGCGGCTCGATCGGCATGAACTATGAGCGGGTCGTCCAGTGGCTCGGCCGCAACGTTTGGTGGGTTACCGCGGCAACGGTCGCCGCCGGGTTCGTCTTCCTGCTGCTGAGCCTGCAGGCGCAGTACGGCATGCGGTTCGAATCGTGGGAGTTCGAGCTGCTGTTCCACGGATATCCGGTCCTCGTCGCGATCAGCCTCATGTGGGTCGGCCGCCATCTGCTGGCGAACGCCCCGCGTTGGGCCAAGGCGTTGTCGTCGCTCGGCGCGGCGTCGTTCGGCATCTACTTCATGCATCCGGCGCTGCTCGGCTATTACGGCATGCACGCCGCCGTCGCTCCCGGCCAGTCCGGGTACCATCTGGCCGTATGGGGAGGCATCCTGCTCATCGCGATCGTGCCGTGGGCGGTCGTGAGCCGGTTGAAGCGCATCAAGGCGTCGTGGCTGTTGTTCGGCAAATGAAGGAGAAAAACGGAAAGGACATCCGCTCCGCGCAGGAGTGCGAATGTCCTTTCGTCGTTTTACCGGCCTTCCAGTCTTCGGACCCGATCCTCCAGCCGGTCCACGCGCTGCCGCAGCCGGTCGACCTCGTTGTCCGTGCGCCGCAACCGCTGCTGCAGGCGGTCGGTTTCCGCTTCGAGGCGGGCGACCCGCTGCTCGAGCCGGCGATCCCCTCCGGGCGGGAACAGTCCCGGCGGAAACAGCCCTGGCGGAATGCCCGCTTGGCCCGGCCCTTGAACCGGCTGGCCTCCCCCCGTCGGAATATAAATGGTTTGTCCGGCATAGAGCGGGCTCGAGGCCGTCAAGCCGTTCGCCTGCATGATCGCCTGCACGGTGACGCCGAATCGGCTCGCGATGGAATAAAGCGTGTCGCCGGACTGCACGACGTAGTTCATCGGAATTCCTCCATATCGTTGTGTTTGGGAAGCAACGAATATCCGATACCACTATATGCGGCCCCTGGGTATTTGACCCGGGGCATTCGCCCATTTCGGCCGGTTTTCCAGCCGGCCTCGCGCGGACGGCGAGCTCCTGCCGCCTGATGCCGCGGACCGTTTTTTGTGATAAAATGGGAGCCAATCGCCGGAAGATCGGAGGAATACGCCTTGACTATCGAAATCGTATCGCTCAATGTCGGAAAACCGCAAACGTTCGCTTACAAAGGAACGGACGTCGCAACCGGCATATTCAAAAACCCGGCGCCCGAAGGGCCGGTCCGGTTAACCGCCCTTAACTTCGACGGCGACGGACAAGCCGACCTCGTCCATCACGGGGGGCCGGACAAAGCCGTTTGCGTATATCCGTACGAGCATTATTCGTATTGGGAGCGGGAGCTGGGCCGGAAGCTGGAATTCGGGGCGTTCGGGGAAAATTTGACCGTGCTCGGGATGACCGAATCCCGGGTTTGCATCGGCGATATTTACGCCAGCGGCGACGTGCGGCTGCAGGTTACGCAGCCGAGGCAGCCGTGCCACAAGCTAGCCAAAAAATACGACGTGCCGGACCTCGCTTTGCGCGTCCAGCAAACGGGCTATACCGGCTTTTATTTTCGGGTGCTTACCCCCGGCCTGTTTGACCGGACGCTCGGGCTTACGCTGGAGCGCCGGCATCCGGCGGGGCTTACGGTCGAATTCGCCAATACGATCAAGCATCACGACAAATCCAACCTGGAAGGCGTCCGCGCACTGCTGGCGGTCGAGGAGCTGTCGGCCAACTGGCGGGCTTCGTTCCAGAAAAGGCTGGACGGCGACGAGCCTTCCTCCGAAGAACGGCTGAACGGAACGAAGCCATAGAAGCGGCTTGTCGTTTGCTCGATTGCAGGGAAAGACGAATAGACCGCGCGCCCGCTTCCTCCTTCGCGGAAAAAGCGGATGCGCGGTCTTATAAACGGCCGTCAGCAAGCGAACGGCTTGAACGAATGGTCTTTGACGGTTCGCAGCACTCTGACCGAAATGACGGAAGTCGACGGCGGATGCTTCGGCTTGAACGTCAAATCGATAAAGTCTTTCAGCTCCACGTCCAGTCCCGCTTTTTGGAACGCCTCGATAAAATCGCCGACCGTCGGCTTTTTGCCGACCTCGCAATAAATATGCATTTCCTTGTTCGTTTTGCCGTACCGGTCCACATATTCCACCGTCGAATAGTACCGTTCCTTCAGCATAATGCGCCTCCCTTAGCCCGAAATCCGTAAATCGACAGACCGAAGGGTGCTGGCTCGTTTTCCCGATTCCAACACTTCCGGCAACCCGGCCGCCGTAGAAGAGGTATTCCGTAGGCCCGCGGCTTTGCGTCCTTGCCTTTCGGCAAGTTTGCCCTGATCCGTTTGTTTCGAGAAATCACGTTCTCCCTTCATCATAAACGATTCGCCGGCCGTTTCATAGACCTTTCCTCCCATTTTAGTGAATCGTTTTTCCTATGAATCCGGCCGTAAATAGTCCTAAAGAACCTGCATGCCGGTTTTGGAAGCGGGCGAACGACCCGATATCCGTAAAGAAACTGTAATGTTATTTTCACTTTCGTTTAAGGTAGTCGTCCTATAATAAAGATCGACCCCCCTTTTCATATATAGATTTCATGCAGACCCGCGGCCCGTTGCTTGCGGGTCCCTTTTTTTGTTCCGCGCCGGGCGGCGGGCTGTCGAAATGTTGCTCTCCTATTGCCGAACCGTTGTTCGCCGCTTCGTCTGGGGCTATACTGACAATGAAGGCAGGTGAACGGGATGGATGAAGATTTATGGAACACGATCTTGACGAGGGACCGAAAATATGACGGCATTTACTACCTGGGCATTAAAACGACCGGCATTTACTGCCGCCCGTCGTGCCGCTCCCGGCTGCCCAAGCGGGAAAACGTGTCGGTCTACCGCAGCGCCGAAGAAGCGCGCCGGGCCGGCTACCGCGCCTGCAAGCGGTGCAAGCCGGACAACCCCGGCCCCGACGGGCCGGATGCGGAGCTGGCGGCGCAGGTGAAAGCCGCCATCGCCCGGCGTCTGCCGCAAGCGCCGACGCTGGCGCAGCTGGCCGCGGAAACCGGCGTCAGCCCGTTTCACCTGCAGCGGACGTTCAAGCGGGTTACGGGCACGACGCCGGCCGCCTTCGCGCTCGGCGCCAAGCTGGAGCTGGGCCGGGGGCTGCTGGAGCGCACCGCCGAGCCGGCCGGGCAAATCGCCGTCAAAGCCGGCTTCCGCAGCCCGTCGCATTTTTCCGCCGCGTTTCAGAAGGCGTTCGGCCTGACGCCGACCGAGTATCGGAACGCGGGCGATCGGTCGGTCGCGGCCCGGCCGGCCGAATCGAACCGGCCGACGCGGCCGGCTCCCGTCCGGATCGGCGCCGGCCCGCTGACGGTCGATACGCCGGAGCCGTTCGATTTCCGGCAGGCGCTCGCTTATCTCGGCCGCTCGCCGCTCGAGTGCATGTACCGGATCGAAGGGGATCGCGTCGTCCAGGCGGCGCGGCTGGAAGGCGAAACGGTCGTGCTGGATGTCGGCGCCGAATCGCCCGGCCGGCTGCAAATCCGGATCGCCGACCGTTACGGACGGCCGCATGAGGCGGACCGGTCGATGCGCGAAGCCGCGGTCCGCCGCGTTCGCGAATGGTTCGATCTGGATACCGACATTCGCCCGTTTTACGCGCTGGCGGAGCGGGACCCGGTGCTTCGGCGTTTGACGCGCGATTACGCCGGATTTCGCCTCGTCCGCATTCCGGATCTGTTCGAAGCGCTTTGCTGGGCCGTCATCGGCCAGCAAATCACGCTTTCGTTCGCCTACAAGCTGAAACGGAGCTTCGTGGAAACGTTCGGCACATCCGTGGAGCATCGCGGCGGTCCGCTATGGCTGTTTCCGTCGCCGGAGCGCGTCGCGGAAGCGAGTCCGGACCGATTGGCCGATCTGCAATTTTCCCGGCAAAAAGCCGCCTATATTCTCGAAATCGCCCGTCTGATGGCGGCCGGCGAGCTGACGAAGGACATGCTGCAGCGGCTGCCGGATCGTGACGCCGTTTGCGCCAGGCTGACGGCGATCAAAGGGATCGGTCCCTGGACGGCGCACTACGTCCTTCTGCGCTGCCTGGGCGATCCGTCGGCGTTTCCGGTTCGGGACGCCGGCATTCACCAGGCGGTCCGGCGATTGTGGCGGCTGCCGCACAAGCCGACGGTGCAGGAGCTGCAGGACCGGTTCGCCGCATGGTCGCCGTGGAACGGCTATGTCACGTTCTATATGTGGCGAAGCCTGCAGGACGACTGACGGTACGCGCGTGAAAAAGCCGCCAATACCGCTATGCTATGCCATGTCAAAAACGAACAGGAGGCACGTCCCATGATAATCGCCGAAACCGACCGCCTTGCGTCCCGGAACAACCGGGGCAACGGGAACAACCGGAACAACCGGAACGGCCCTACCGATCATACCGGTCCTGCCGGCCGCACCCGAACGGAACGGGCCCATTTGTACTATGCGCCCGTTTCCCTCGAAGACCGCACGATGACGATCGCCGCCACCGAAGCCGGCCTCTGCTTCGTCTCGCTGACCGCCGATTCCGAAGAAGAGCTGTTCGCCTGGGCCGGGAAACGGCTCCCGGACGCGCGGCCGCTGCCGGACGCAAAACGGCTGGCCGTGTACGCGCGGCAGCTCGAGCGCTATTTCGCCGGAACGCTGACCGCCTTCGACTTGCCGCTCGATATGGTCGGAACGCCGTTTCAGCAGGCGGTATGGAAAGCCGTCGCGGCCATCCCGTTCGGCGAAGTGCGCACGTATGCGCAAATCGCCGAGGCCGCCGGCTCGCCGAAGGCGGTGCGCGCCGTCGGCGCGGCCAACGGGGCCAACCCGATCCCGATCGTCGTTCCGTGCCACCGCGTCATCGGGACGAACGGCACGCTCACAGGCTATCGCGGAGGAATGGAGCTGAAGCGGCGTCTGCTGCATCACGAAGGCTTCCGCGACTTTGCGGATCGCGGCCACGAGCGGTTTCGCTTTTGAACGGCCCGTCAGCCGACACACGGCGGCCGTTACTGTTTTCCTTTGCGCTGCTCGATCTTTTGATTCGCCAGCTCGTTTGCGTCGCGCAGCGCCGTATTCACGTCTTTGCGCCCGGCGAGCACTTCGTCCAGCGCTTTGCCGAGAAACTCTTGGGCGATCGGGTCGTCCTTCGTCACTTTGTATAGGGGGGCCGACTTCAGCTTGAAGATGGCCTCTACGTTTTTCCCTTTCAGCGACTGCAGATTGGCGCCGAACGCCTTTTCCAAGTCCGGGTCGACGAGCGCGGACACGTAGCCGTCCTTGACGATTTCGGACTGCGCTTCCTTGGACGTCAAGTACGCGATGACCCGGAACGCTTCCTCCTTATGCTTGCTGAGCGACGAAATGCTCAAATTGTGCGAGTCGACCTGATACGATCGCCCCGGCGCCTGCTTGTACGTCGGCAGCGACACCATGTCCCAGTTCATCGGCGTTCCCTTTTTGTGCATATCCTCGAAATTGCCGATTACGTTCCAGAAGGCCGACATCGCGACCGTGCCTTTGTAAAAATCCTGCATATTGGCTCCCCGCTTGTTGCCGGGAATCGTATAAATGCGCGCGAGGTTGTTCATCATCGTCACGAAGGGCTCCGCCTGCAAATTCGCCTTGCCCGACGCGTCCACGAACGCGGCCGACAGCTGGGACACCCCTTCGTACGTGCCGCTGGCGTCCAGCCCCCTGTATTCGGTCCCTCCGTCCGTGCGGGCCACCTTGCGGGCGATGTCCGCCGCTTCGTCCCACGTCATGCCGTCCTTCGGATAGGGCACCCCGAATTTGTCGAAAATGTCTTTGTTGTAGTACAGCACGCCGAAGTTGCGGTAAAACGGGATCGCGTACACTTCCCCTTTCGCACCCCACATTTTGATCGCGTCCATCGCCAGCGGATCGAGCTTGTTCAGATCGTATTTATGCTTTTGGACGAGCGCGTTCAGGTCGTAGAGCAGGTTCAGGTCGAGCAGCTCGGCGTACCAGGGGGTGCTCTGGTAGATCATGTCGGGAAACGTTCCCGCCGCGAGCAGCTCCTCGGGCTGCTTGCCGGCTCCCCGTACGATCGGCTCGATCGTAATATGGGGATATTTCTTTTTGACGGCGCTCACGATGTAATCTTTGATCGGAAACGCCGCCGGCATGTACAACGTCAACGTCACTGGCTCGGAAACGCCCGTTTTGCCCCCGTCCCCGCCGGACGGCTCTTGTCCCGATCCTTGGCCGCAGCCCGCCTGAACGGCGCAAGCGAGCGCCGCGAGGAGCACGGTGCAGGTTAACCGCTTCATCCGAAAATCCCCCTTCGACCTTTCGTTTTCCACCACAACCCTACAGTACAACGCATTCGGGGCTGCCGTCTTTAGAGGAAATGTATCAGCTGAAGCGGCCCGGGAACCGGATGAAAGCACTTTCAACCGGACGTTCGAAGCTCGCTTTGCACGCTATTGACTTTTTGGCCCGGGCGCTCCCGTCTTCGTCTGCGACTGTCTCCACTGCTGCGGACTTAAGCCGTACTTCTGCTTGAACAGCCGGGAAAAGTAATGGATGCTGCCGAATCCGGTCGCCTCGGCGATTTGCTGCACCCCCATGTCCGTGTTCGCCAAAAAGCTGACGGCGGCGCTGAGGCGCAGCCGGTTCAAATACTGCATCGGCGTGGCGCCGGCCGTCCATTTGAACGCGCGGACCAGGTAGGACGGATTCAGATGGACGAACTTCGCGAAGGCGTCCAAATTCCAATCGAGAAAATAGTTGCTCTCCATATGGCGCATAAGCTGGTGAATGAGCTCCTGCGTCGTGCCGTCGCGGATGCCGGGGGCGCCCGGCTTTCTCCCGAGATAGCTCTGGACGAGCCGGATCGTCTTCTTCACGTCCAGCAGCATGATTTCTTCGCCGAACAGCGGCTTGCTGCGTTCCCGGTTTTCCATCGATTCGGTCAGCGCCTCCAGCGTCCGTCCGATGCCGCGCAGCACGGGGCTGGCGTCGCGGCGGATGCCGGTTTGCACCCGATTCCAGCGGATCGCCTGCTCCTCGGTGACGAACAGGTCCGGATCGCCGATATCCAGCTCGATATACCAGAAGCTGAACGGCTCCGATCGATAGACGAGCCGGTGCGGCGTATCCCGGTTCAGCAAAAACAAACTGCCGGCAGGCGCTTCGTAGGCGTTGCCCCGCCATTCGAGCAGAGCCGCTCCTTCCCGGATGTACAGCATTTCGTCGTAAGGGTGAATGCCTCCGCTCGATCCGTTGAATGGGGAATCGACCGTACAATAATGACACGACCTTAGAAACATTCCGTTTCTCCTCCCGCTTCCGGGCGCGGCGGCGCTCGTTCGGAGCGCGACGTTCGATGGCGGTTGGGCGGCGCCGCTTCCCGTTCCTGCCCGATCGGTTTAACTGTATGCCGAATCGGCCGGATTGTAAAGGCGCAAGCGTTCGGGCGAGTCGCCGGCGGCTCGTTGCTCCTCCAACTATTTGGCGGACATTTTGCGCGCCGTCGACGCGCCTAGCGTCAAGCTGCGGTTGACCGGCAGGCTTGGCCCGATCGTGGCCGAGCCCGACGAGAGCAATGGTTCGTCCGTCTATTTGCTGACGCCGATCCGTACGGCGATAGGAGCGCGCCGATGAATCGATTCGGGCTGCGGCGGGGAAAATAAGGCGAATGTTGGGGGAGCCCCCGGAACTATTCCAATCTTCCCGGAGGTGTTCGGCTATGGAACAACGAGGCAAAGACCAATTGGAGCAGCAGCTTGCCAACGCCTTGAACGAAGGAAACATGGAAGGCAAAAACCCGGACGTGGCGGCGCTGCGCCGCCTCAGCCCGAGATACGAAATCCGGACGCAGACGGCGCGCGATCCGATCGTCGAGGAGACGAAAATCGTAAGAAGCATCGCCCGCGAGGTGGACGACCGGTACGACGCCTATATGTCCAGGGCGTCGCGCGGCGACAAAGATGCCGGAGACGGGACGACGGAGCAAGAATGAATGCTTCTTGCGGATGAAAAGAAGTAAGCCGATCCGGACGTCTTGCTCGAATCGGCTTTTTTATGGACCGACGGCGTCCGCACGTTGCAAAGACTTCCGCTTCCTGCCGCTGGCGTCCCCGCTCCGCACGATCATCGCTGTACGGCGTTTCCGCGCCGCTCGGCTTACTTTTTCCTCGCCGCCTTCATTTCTTCGATCGCCTTGTTCGCCTCCTGCTCGGCGTTGCGGAACGCGGTGTTGAGATCGATTTCGCCGTAGATCACCTTTTTGATATTTGCATCGAGCGGTCCGGCCACTTTATCGTCATACACCGTTTTGGCGTGCGGCTCGGCGAATTTGTTGTAGTATACCGCGTTTTTCATGTTTTTCCCTTTATAGATCGTCTCTTGCCCGAACACCTTTTTAATTTCTTCGTTTTTCAGCACCGGGATGTTTCCTTTTTTCGATTCGATCGTCTCGTGTTCGTCCGAAGTGACGTATTTCAACACGTTCATTGCGGCATCTTTCGCCTTGCTGGCGGACGTAATGTAGAAATAATTCGGATAAGGCTGCGTGCCGACGCCCGGCCGGTCTTTGAACGTCGGAATGGCCGTCATGTCCCAGTTGAGCGTTTCGAATTCCTTGACCGCGTACTGCAGGCCGAAATTCATCATGAACATGGCCAAATTTTGCTGCTTGGCGAAATCGTCGGTCCAGAGCCCTCCCTTTTTCTGCGTAAACAGCTGCCGGTACCCGTCGTCCTGAACGATCGGCTGGATCATGACCGTTTGCAGAAGCGTCTTCCATTTTTCGTTGCCGATTGCGGCGGTCAGCGTCTTTCGGTCGACGACGTCCAGGGAGAACGGATTCATCCGCATCGGGTGAACGACAGACGTGGCGAAGCCGGCATACTGCTTGCCGCCGTCCATCCGGGTCACTTTTTTGGACAGCTCGAGCAGCTCCTCCCAGCTCATCCCGTCCTTCGGGTAAGGGGCGCCGAACTTGTCGAAAATATCTTTGTTGTAGTAAATGACGAGCCCCCCGCCGTTGACCGGAAGTCCGTACAAGCCGCCCATCTGCTTGATCGCGTCGATAAAGGTCGGCTCGAACCGGTTCAAATCGACGCTATGCTTCTTCGCCAGCTCCGTGATGTCGTACTGGAACCCGTTATCGATCAAGTTGGAGGCCGTTCCGCCGATCGAGTCGAATATGATATCGATCGTTTCCCCGGCGGCGATGAGCTCGGGCAGCGTTTTGCCTTTTTCGTTCATGATGTACTTCAGCGTATAGTTCGGAAACTGTTTGCGGATGTAGTCTCCCCATCTGGCGTTGAACTCCGCCTCGGTATTGCCCGCCGCCCCGTAAAACACGAGCTCGGCCGGCTCGTTGTTTCCGGCGGCGCCGCCCGCAGCGCCGCCTTTCGAGGTCGGGACGCCGCCCGTTGCGGTACCTCCGCCGCCGCAAGCCGCCAAAGGCAGCGCAACCATCGCCATGGCCAACATGGAAGCAAAAGTCGTTCGCATCATTCGATGACTCCCCCTTCACGCATAAAGTCTTTTCGCACGCACCGTTCGCCATCGGCGAGAAAGCGCTTACTCGATTGCCGGCGCTTGCGGCTCCCGCCTGCGCCGCGAATGCGGCGGTCGTTACGTCGTATACGGTAAGCCTACTATAGGAGACACGCCGCTTTCTTGGATTATTTACCAAATAATTGAGTCGAAATAACGACGTCGTCCGGACGCCGGCGGACGGCTTCGGTTATTGTGTTTGCGCATGTTCTTTTCTACAATGGGAGTGGAGGTGCTCCCCGTGAATCTGTACTCGAAGGAACAATATTTGGAGTGCGACGAATTTCCGTTTCGCGCCTTTTTGTACCCGACGCTGCCGGATCGGCCGAAAATGCCCCATTGCCACGATTTCATCGAGCTGGTGTACGTTGCGGAAGGCCGGGGCGAGCATCTGTACAAAGGCGTCTCGTATCCGATTTCGAAGGGCGACATTTTCGTCATCCCTCCGTTCGTCGAGCACGATTACGCCGTTATCGGCGACGAGCCGCTCGACGTGTACAACGTCTTGTTCCTTCCTTCGTTTTTAACCTATGAACTGCAAGCGCTGTCACAGGTGACGCCCTTTTTCAACTTTTTTTACGTCGAGCCGTTTTTCCGGCAGTCGCTCGATTTCGAATCCCATATCAAGCTGTCCGTCCTCGAAGGACGCGAATTTCGGCATCGGCTCGACCGCATCATCGACGAATTCGACCGGAAAGCGCTCGGCTACCGGATCTCGATCAAAGCGCTGCTGATCGAAATGCTCGTCTGGCTCAGCCGCAAATACGAGCAGCGGTTCGTCGCTCCTTTGCTCCAGGCGAACGAGTCCAAAGTCATTCAGTCCGTCTGCCGGTTCGTCGAGCACCATTACGCCCAGGACATCAGTCTCGAGCAGGCGTGCCAAATGTGCGGCATGAGCCAGTCGAGCTTTACGTACAAATTCAAGCAGACGATGGGCAAAACGTTCACCGAATACCGCAACGAGGTGCGAATTCACGCGTCGCTCAAGCTGCTGCGCGAAACCGAGGATAAAATTATCGCGATCGCGGAAAACGTCGGCATTCGCGATTTGAGCTATTTCAACAAGCTGTTCAAACAGCATACCGGACTGACGCCGCGGGAATACCGCGGCAAGTATCGAAGCGGCCGGAGCGAGGGGCGATAAGGGCGGAGCCGGGCCGTTCCCGGGCCGTACCGCCTTATAGCCCGTCATGCCGCGCAACACCCGGTAACGCCGCCCGTTTCGGGCAACCGCAGGTCGTGAAAAAAGCAGCCGGCGCCCAAAACGCCAGCTGCTTTATGCTTGCTTTTCCGCAATCGTTATATAGGGAAACCCCGCCCTACTCGCCGTCGCTGCTCCGAATGACGAGCAGCAGCCCTTCGCGGATGCGCACCCGTCCCGACGTTCCGTCGATTACGTTGCTGATGCCGAGCGACTGACCGACGGTCAGCGTCGCGTCCGTCAGCGGGTACTTGAACCCTTCCAGCGTAATGCCCTTCACTTCCATACTGAGCGGAAGCAGCGAAACGTGAGCGTACGCGCCGGATGTCAAAGTCAAAACCCGCTCCGGACCGAGCAGCCGGATTTCGTTGCACCGGTCGACGATCGAGCAGTCGATGCCGCGCTCCAGCGCTTTACGGAGCAGATGCACGTTGGCGAGCGAATGATCGAAGCGGGTGCCGAGCGCGCCGAGCAGCACGATCTCCCGCGGCCGTTTTTCCAGCGCCCACCGGAAGGCCATCTCGGTGTCGGTCAAATCCTTCATGACCGGGTCGCAATCGACGAACGTTTCGCTGTGCCGCCGAATGTATTCCCGCTCCTCCGGCGTGACCGAATCGAAATCGCCGAGCGAAAGCAGCGGCTTGATGCCGTGCCGGACCAAAAACAGCGCTCCGCGGTCCGCGCCGACGATCCGCGCATCCCGATCCAGATGTCCCAACGCCCACTCCCCGAGCGTTCCGCCCGTTACAATGACGATACGATCCGACATGCGAAATCCTTCTTCCTCTCTTTTCCCGCTTTCGCCGATCGGCGACTAGAGCGTTCGATGCCGGGCGAAAGCCGTGCCCCGCCTTCCCGAACGCCGCCTATTCCGGCATTTCCTTGTATTCCGCATCGCCGGTTTCGATAAGCGCCTGTCCTTGCGTCAAGTCGGTCATCCAGGCGACGAACGATTCCGCCTCCGGTTCGAGCGGCCAGCAGCTGAGCGTCACTTTGTCGGTAAATTGCGTTTCTCCGAGCATCGTCCCTTTGCCGCGCAGCTCGTTCTCGACTTTGCCGTGCCACGTATAGTCGATCGTAACGAGCACCTCCCTGTGCAGCGCAAGCGTTACGGGCCGCGCGGCGGCGAGCCCTTCCACGGTCGCGTCCGTATAGGCGCGAATCAACCCCCCGGCGCCGAGCATAATGCCGCCAAAGTAACGGGTGACGACGACGACGGTATCCTTGAGCCCCTGCTGCTTGATGACCTCGAGAATCGGCTTGCCCGCCGTGCCGCTCGGCTCTCCGTCGTCGGACTGCTTCTGAAACTGGTCCCGCTCCCCGACCACGTAAGCGGAGCAGTTATGCGTCGCGGACCAATGCTCCTTCTTGATTTCTTCGATGAAGCGGATCGCTTCCTCCTCGCTCCGTACCGGCTTTACGTGACCGATAAAGCGCGATTTTTTGATGACGATCTCGGCGGACGCCTGCCGCCGCACCGTCCGGTATCGCTCCAGCATGCGCCTTCGCCTCCTCCCCTCGCAGGCCCCTGCAACGCGTACGGAGCCCCGGAGCGCATGCCGCGCCGCTTCCGGGACCCCGTATCCGAATGCGAATTAGTTGCCGAGCCGCGCTTCGAGCGCCGCTTTTTCTTTCTCGTAGCCCGGTTTGCCGAGCAGGGCGAACATGTTTTTCTTATACGCTTCGACGCCCGGCTGATCGAACGGATTGACGCCGAGCAGATAGCCGCTTACGCCGCACGCCTTTTCGAAAAAGTAAACCATATAGCCGAACGAGTACGCCGAAATATCCGGAAGCGTCACGATCAGATTCGGCACGCCGCCGTCCGTATGCGCCAGCATCGTGCCCTGGAACGCCTTCTTGTTGACGAAATCCATCGTTTGGCCGGCGAGGAAATTGAGGCCGTCCAAATTTTCGCTGTCCGTGCCGATGACGATCTGCTCGGGAACGTTCGCCACCTGAATGACCGTCTCGAACAAATTGCGCGCGCCCTCTTGAATGAATTGTCCCATCGAATGCAGGTCGGCGGAAAAATCGACCGAGGCGGGATAAATCCCTTTCTGGTCTTTGCCTTCGCTCTCGCCGTACAGCTGCTTCCACCATTCGGATACGTAATGGAGCGACGGCTCGTAGTTGACCAAAATTTCGATCGCCTTTCCTTTGCGGTACAGCGCGTTGCGCACGGCGGCGTATTGGTAGCTCGCGTTCCGGGCCAAATCCGGATTCGCGTATTCCCGGGACGCGTCGGCCGCGCCCTGCATCATCGCGTCGATGTCGATGCCGGCGACGGCGATCGGCAGCAAGCCGACGGCGGTCAATACCGAGTACCGTCCGCCTACGTCGTCCGGAATGACGAACGTTTCGTAGCCTTCGGCGTCGGCCAGCTTTTTCAGCGCGCCCTTCTCGCGGTCGGTCGTCGCGTAAATGCGCTTGCGCGCCCCGTCCTTGCCGTACTTGCGCTCCAGCAGCTCGCGGAAAATGCGGAACGCGATCGCCGGCTCCGTCGTCGTGCCCGATTTCGAAATGACGTTGACGGAAACGTCTTTGCCTTCGAGCAGCTGCAGCAAATGCGTCACGTACGTGGAGCTGATATTGTTGCCGACGAAGTAAACTTCCGGCGTTTTTCTTTTATCCTTCGGCAGCATGTTGTAAAACGAATGCGACAGCATCTCGATCGCCGCTCTCGCGCCGAGGTACGATCCGCCGATGCCGATGACGACGAGCGCGTCCGAATCGGACTGAATCCGCTTCGCCGCCTCGTGGATGCGCGCGAACTCGGCTTTGTCGTATTGGTTCGGCAGCTCGATCCAGCCCAAATAGTCGGAGCCGGCCCCCGTCCCGCGGTGAAGCTGCTCGTGCGCGAGCTTGACCGGCTCGCGGAAATAATCGATTTCGTGCTGCTGCACGAAGGTTAGCGCGCGGCTATAGTCGAATTGAACGTTTTGACCCATTGTGTTTTCCTCCTTAAAGCTTTACGAAGTAAAGCTGGCTTCGTAAGCATAGTCTGAGCGTTTCCCTTCCCTTATGTACGGTCTCGTCCCGCTGTTCCTTCTGTCACCTAGAATACTTGAACTGCCCCGGGAAAAGCAAGTACGGCCGGGTCTTTCGCAGAGGGTGTCGGAAGTGCTACAATGGGTCTAGGACCAGCAGCACTCCAGGCTCTACGTCGCTGCAAAATTCGAGGTGAATACGATGAAAAAAATCGGCTTTATCGGCCTGGGAACGATGGGACAGCCTATGGCGGCCAATTTGCTGCGCAAAGGCTATTCCTTGTCCGTATACAACCGTACGACCGAAAAAACCGCGGAGCTGGTCAGTCAAGGGGCGACAGCCGCCGAAACTCCCGCCGACGCCGCCAAAGACGCGGACGTTTTGATTACGATGCTGAGCAACGATACCGCCATCCGGCAAACGTTTTACGATCCGAAAGGCATCATGGAGGGCATCCATCCCGGAATGACCGTCATCGATTGCAGCACGATCTCTCCGCATATGAGCAAAACGCTTCAAGCCGAGCTCGCCGAGCTCGCCGTTCATTTTCTCGACGCTCCCGTCACGGGAAGCAAGCCGGCCGCCGTAAACGGCACGCTGCTGTTCATGGTCGGCGGCAATGAGGAAGCGCTCTCCGAGCATATGGACGTCTTTCAGGCGATGGGCAGCCGCATCGTGTATATGGGGCCGTCCGGATCGGGCTCGTACGCCAAGCTCGCGCACAATACGATGGTCGGCATCAACGCCATCGGCTTCATCGAAGGGATGGCGCTGGCGGCCAAGGCGAACATCGATCTGGCGAAATTTTACGAAATCGTCATGGCCGGCGCCGCCAGCAGCAAGCAAGCCGACCTGAAAGGCTCGAAAATATTGAACCGCGATTTCGAAACCCAATTTTCGATGCAGCTGATGCACAAAGATTTGCGGCTCGCCTCGCAGCTGACCGATCAGCTCCAGGTAACCGCGCCGCTGCTGGGTCTCGCCAAAAACATATACGAGATGGGACTGAGCAAAGGTCTCGGCGAGCTGGATTTGTCCGCGATCGTCCAGTGCTACGAAGAATGGATGGACAAAACGATCGAATCGCGCAAGCGCGAAGATAATCAGCCCGAATCGCTGCTCACGACCCAGGACCTGAACATCGAGCGCCGCCGCAGCGTGCGCGTGCCGATGAATATTCGGCTGCTCCTGTCCGTCTATCAGTGGGAGCAGGAAGGCGCGTTTTCCGGCCAAAATATCGAAGGAACGCTGTACGATTTGTCGGACAGCGGCCTCCAAGTAACGAGCACGTTCCCGCTTGCGCAGGATATGTTCATCGTCATCCATTTCCCGCAGGAAGCGCAGCTGCCGCCGATTACGGCGCGCATTATCCGCATTGTCTCGGAGAACGGGCTGTTTCGGTACGGCTGCATGCTGTCCGGCCTACCGCCGTATACGCGCATCAAGCTGGAGGAATACATTCAGCAGAAGCTTCAGGAAACCGGCAAAAACGAGCAAACGTAATCGGTTATCGCCTTCACGTCCATTTTGAACGTCGCATTCGCCGGCACCTCGAACTGCATGCCCGCCGTAAACGGCTTCCATTCCGTTTCGCCCGGAAGCAGCACGAGCAGATCGCCGGCGGTGATTTCCATAATTTCTACCGTATCGGTCGTAAACTCGTACGTGCCCGGCAGCATCAGGCCGAGCGTTTTTTTGGAGCCGTCGGCGAAAAGGACCGTACGGCTCGTTACGCCGCCGTTAAAGTAGACGTTCGCTTTTTTCGATACGGTAACGTTCGTAAATTGGGACATGGGGGATCCATTCTCCTCGGTATGCAAAATAGGAAAAGTGCACCGGTCGAACGGCGAAGGCGCCGAAAGCCGGTTTGACGAAAGAGTCCCGCAAGGGGCTCTTTTTTGGCGTTCGCCCTTGAAAGGGAAAGAAAAATAAGAGTCCCTTCGCGAGAAACTCTTATTTTTCCGATTGCCGAACCGTTCGCGCTTACAGGAGCGCCTTCAGCTTGGCCACGACATTGTCGACCGTGAAGCCGTATTCGGCGATCACTTTGGCCGCAGGCGCGGACGCGCCGAACTTGTCGATGCCGAGCACCGCGCCGCCGTCGCCGACGTAGCGTTCCCAGCCGAGCGGGTAAGCCATCTCTACCGCAAGGCGGGCTTTGACGCCCGACGGAAGCACCGACTGCTTATACTCGGCGGACTGCTTCTCGAACAGCTCCCAGCTCGGCATGCTGACGACGCGTACGCGTACGCCTTCCGCCGCAAGCTTCTGCTGCGCCTCGACGGCGAGAGACACTTCCGAGCCCGTGGCGAGGAGGATCGCCTGCGGTTCGCCGCCGGCCGCTTCGGATACGACGTACGCGCCGCGGGCGACGCCTTCGCGCGCCTTGTCGGCCGTACCTTCGAGGTTCGGCACCGCTTGGCGGGTCAAGACGAGTGCGACCGGGCCGTTTTTGTTTTCCAGCGCGTAGCGCCATGCCTGCGTCGTTTCGTTCGCGTCGGCCGGACGGATGACCGTCACGTTCGGGATGATGCGCAGCGCCGCGAGCTGCTCGATCGGCTCGTGGGTCGGGCCGTCTTCGCCGACGCCGATGCTGTCGTGCGTCAGCACGTACGTGACCGGCAAGTCCATAATGGCGGCAAGACGGACGGCCGGGCGCAAATAGTCGGAGAAGACGAAGAACGTGCCGCCGTAAGGCTTGACGCCTTTATGCAGCGCCATTCCGTTCAGCGCAGCGCCCATCGCGAATTCGCGAACGCCGAAGTACACGTTGCGGCCGCTGTAGTCGTTTCGGGTAAATTGGCCGAGCCCTTTCATGTGCGTCATCGTCGAAGATTCCAGGTCGGCCGAGCCGCCGATGAACGACGGCACTTTCGCCGCGAACGCATTGATCGCGTTGCCGGACGCGTTCCGCGTTCCGATCCCTTTGTCGGCCGGGCTGTACGTCGGCAAGTCCGCGTCCCAGCCTTCCGGCAAGTCTCCGGCCACCGCCTGCTTGAACTGGATCGCCAGCTCCGGATACGCCTTCTCGTACCGGGCGAACGTCTCGTTCCACGCCGCTTCCGCTTCGGCGCCTCTCGCTTTCGCTTCGGCGAAATGGGCGTATACTTCGTCCGGCACATGGAAATGCCGGTCTTCCGGCCATTCATACGCTTTTTTCGTCAGCGCGACTTCGTCGACGCCGAGCGGGGAGCCGTGCGGGCCGACGTGGCCGCCTTTGCCCGCCTTGTTCGGGCTGCCGTAGCCGATAACCGTTTTCACTTCGATCAGCGACGGGCGCGGATCGTTTTGCGCCTCCCGAACCGCCCGCTCGATCGCGGCCAGATCGTTGCCGTCCTCGACGCGGCTGTAATGCCAGTTGTAGCCCTCGAAGCGCGCTTTCACGTTTTCCGAGAACGACAAATTCAGCTCCCCGTCGAGCGAAATATCGTTGGAATCGTACAATACGATCAATTTGCCGAGCTGCAGGTGGCCGGCCAGCGACGCCGCTTCGCCGGAAATGCCTTCCATCAAGTCCCCGTCGCCGCAAATGACATATGTATAATGGTCGATCAATTTCAGTTCGTCGCGATTGTAAACGGCGGCCATATGCGCCTCCGCCATAGCCATGCCGACCGCGCTGGCAAAGCCTTGTCCGAGCGGACCCGTCGTGGCGTCGACGCCGGCCGTATGGCCGTATTCCGGATGGCCCGGCGTTTTGCTGCCCCATTGGCGGAAATTTTTCAGCTCGTCCATGGACAAGTCGTAGCCGCTCAGGTGAAGCAGGCTGTACAGCAGCATCGAGCCGTGTCCGGCGGACAGCACGAACCGGTCGCGGTCGATCCATTCCGGGTTCGCCGGATTGTGCTTCATGAGCCGCGCATACAGCGCGTAGCCCATCGGAGCGGCGCCCATCGGCATGCCGGGATGCCCGGAATTCGCTTTTTGCACGGCATCGATAGACAGTGTGCGGATCGTATCGATCGACAGACGGTCAATCGATTTCGCTTGAGACGTCATTCTTCCATTCCTCCCAAAAGTCGGTAGTCGCCCGCGCCACGTGATGTCTACCCGACGCGAACTTCCCTCTATGTCCAGCGGACATTTGCAGTCGCTGTGCATTATTGTACCATTTGCTTTAAGCGTTTACCACAATCGGCCCCCGAAAAAGCGTTTCTAGTTTTCCCCAAGATGCCGTCTTTTCCGTCGCGAAAAAAAGCGCTGCCGGTTCGCGTTCCGTTCCGTCGGGCCACGGGCCGGAGCAAAATGCGCGACCGCCGCTCGGAGGGGCGAAGCCGGAGGTAACGGTCGCCACGGACGCTATTTCGCAAAAAACGGCCTTTTTCAAACGGTAACGGACGCCGTTGCGCTTATTCGCCCCGAATGATGGTCCAAAAAGAGATTTTCCGTCAAATAGCTGCTCCCCTGTCCGTAAAAAATCCAAACCGTCGAAATCGACCTTCCTAACGGCTGCCATGTCCGTAAGGCTTGGAACCGTCCCATCCTGCGCACGGCTTGCTTCCCGAGTTCCGACGCAGCCAAACGTCCGACTTTTTTTGCATGAAAAAACCGGAAGCGGACGCTCCCGGTTTTTCCCGATCAGTTTGCGATAAATTCTTGTACCCATTCGCCGTTATAGTAAGCAACGCCGATCTTCGTAAAGTTCGGGCTCAAAATGTTTTGGCGATGGCCCGCGCTGTTCATCCAGGCGTTCATCACTTCCTGCGGATTGCGCTGACCTTTGGCGATATTTTCGCCGGCATACGAATAGCTGATGCCGTAAGCTTTCATCATGTCGAACGGCGAACCGTAAGTCGGCGAATTATGGTCGAAGTAGTTGTTGTTGTACATGTCCTTCGCTTTGTCCAACGCCATTTTCGTCAAGGCCGGATCGCTGGCCAGCGGCGAAAGACCGGCTTTGGCGCGTTCTTGGTTCACGAGCGACACGACTTGATCCGCATATGCGGACGCCGTCGTCGCCGTTTCGCCGGCATTGCCCGCCGGCTCGCTTCCGGCACCGTTTCCGGCGTTTCCGGCATTGCCCGCTTGTCCGGCATCCGAACCGGTACCGGCTCCCGTTTCCGTTCCGGTTGCCGCGCCGTTATTGGAGCCTTGGCCGCCGTTGTAGGATCCGTTCCCCGATCCGTAATCCGTGTTAGGCATATGCCAAGACCATTGCGGATATACTACCCGTACGTTCCAACCTTGTTCCTGAAGGCTGCGAATCCAGTCGTTCAGCGAAAAACCGGATCCGGCATATATGGGATTCAGAGCTTCATTGCCGATATTCGAAGGCTGGGACGGAGCGGCGTAAGCCGAGCCTGCGCCCGCCAAAACGCTGAGCGCCAAAGCGCCGGTCAACACCGATTTTTTGAAACGCATGAAAAGATCCTCTCCTTATGACGGCCTGCGAGGTTAGCTGACGGGTTCGGGTCAAAGAGCAACCACCCGGCCACGGACCGTGGCTTCACCCCGGATACGTTGGGTTCCCCGCGCTTCGCTAGAAGCTTCGGCCTTAATTTGGTTTTCCCCATGAAAAGAACGGCAAAACCATGCGGCGTGCCGTCTTCCCTGCGGTTTTTCCATCATAACACGCTCCCGCTCGCCCGGTCATTGCGCAATGATTTCCAATGCGCCGAAAACCCGCGCCGTTAGCGGCTTCCGCGATCCGTTGGTTCCATTAAGAAATGCCGTCCGGAAATACGGCGGATGTTCCTTTTATGTATGAAGCTGAACTTGGCTCCAACCGCCGGTCGAATCGTTTTCGAGGCTTAGCGGCAACAACACGACATCAAAGGCGACGCGATCATTCCGCGCCAGGATTCCATTCCCTCCGAGATCCCAATAGCTGATGTTCGACTTCATTCCGCTCGCAACCGGTGTTCGGACATGTTGCTAACGAATCGAGCGATCGTTATCGGAGGCAAAAGCGAGGGGGTGAATTGGTTTACGAACTCCAGTATCGTTATTGCCGGCAAATCGGATCGTTTTCTTCCATTTTGGGCCGGATAGCGATGTCCGGATTCGTTAGCCTGAACAAACGACCGGTTTTTCCGCCGTTAAGCAAACTACGATTCGTTCCATGCCGCATCGGCCGACACGGGTTACGGTTGCCAGTGGTCCTTTGGTCTTTCTATCCGAACGATCCTTTTTGCACGCCGAAACGGCAGTGGATCGGGAAACGAGATGGAAACGCTCCCGCTATTTTCGGTCTTTTCCCGTTATTGGGCAAAATAACTGGAAAACGTCCCGCTACATTCGTCCATGCCGCGCTTTTCGCCGATTTGGCGCCTTTTTAACTGGAGCTTCTCCCTGTAAATTTGAAACGATGCCTATAGGAAAGCGTGTTAGCTGGAGGTTTTCCCGTTCGTTCGATTCCATTGGCCCGGCAGGATAACCCATGTGCTAATCCTGACCTCGCAGCCCGACGATGAACTGATCGTTCAGGCGATGATGGAAGGGGCGAGCGGCTTTTTGCTCAAAGATTGGGAAACCGACGATATCATCATCCGGGCGATCAAGTCCGTCGTCTCGGGCCAAATGACGCTGCCTGCCCGAATTTCCGCCAGGCTGTCCGAAGGATTGTCCAGACTGCACAAGCAGCAAAGCCGGTTGGACGAGGACGAAATCATGCGCCGGAACGAGCGGCTGCCGTGGGAGCGATTGGATGTTTCTTTCTCGCTGCGGGAGCGGCAGATTATATGCTTGCTGATGCAGGAGCATACCAATTCCGATATCGCGGACCTGCTTCATCTGTCCGTCGGCACGGTGAAAAAATTATATCAGCACCGTCTATAAAGCATTGGGCGTGTCGAGCCGCGCCGAAGCCGTGCTTGCGGATCGAATCCCGGTATACGGAATAAGGGACCTTGATGCATCCTTTTGATTTCCATGCGGCGTCCCCCGCCTTCGTCTATGCCCCGAACCTACCATACCGTCCTCGTCCCGGTACATGCGCGAGCGGCGCCAATGTCCGGATCGGCAATCATTGTCCGGGTCGCCATTTTCGCGGCCGTTTTTACTATCGTGGAACTGCAGCCGAATCGGTACGAAAAGATGGTTTTACGAAGGATTCGGGACGATGGCCGCTGTAAACGAAACTGTGCTGGAGCGGCTGAGAAAGCCGTTCCTGGAGCCGGACGACGAGTACGGGCAAGCCGACGTCAAATCCCGGAGCCCCGCCTTCGGCCGATCTGCTCAATCCGCGGGCGACGGAGGCGTTCATCCGGCTGACGCACGACGCCTATTACGCGCGGCTGAAACGATTTTTCGGCAATACCGATCGAACGATTCGGCTCGACCTGGGAGACGTGCAGGAGACGGCGTCGGTCTAATTAAACGGCAATCCGCTCGGCGTCCGCCTCTGGAAGCCATACGCGTATGCGGATATTTCGGCGGCGGCCCGCCCGGGCTCGAACCTGCTGCGCATCCGGGTCGCCAACAGCTTGGCGAACGCCTATAATAAAGCGTCTCTTCCGTCCGGTTTGCTCGGTCCGGTAACGGCGAGCGTGCCGGAGACGGTCCTGCAAGCCGCGTTTGTCCTCTACCCGCGAAGCCGGAGCGCAATGATGAACGACGCCAAAGCGGCAATCGACGCCGCGGTCCGAACATGGTTCCAGGCCGTCCAACGGACCAGGTATCGCGCCCATATGTCGGCTCCGGCGGCGCTGCCCGGCTTCGCGGCGGCGAGCGTATCGTTCAAAGGCACGTTGAAAGCGACCGTCACCAGAAAAACGAGCAAATAAAGCAAGCTGCCCGCAAGCAAATAAATCGTGCCGGCTTCGCCCCATCGGAAATACGAGACGATCGCCAAAGCGGCGCTCGCAAGCGCCGTACCGATAAAGACGAAGCTGAATAACGAATTCAGTATCGTAACGTTTATCGATTGCATGGCGGCCATGCCTTGATGCGGCGGAATACGGCCCAGCGCGGTCATGACGAATGCCGAAAAGGCGAAGAACAGCCCGGCGATCAGACCGGAGCCAAGCGCCGATGCGAAAGTCAAAACAAAAAGCAAACGTTCGTTCATATGAAACCTCCCGCGGTCCGACAAAGCGTTCGGACGTGTTTTATATTGCTTGTACATACAACTATTTTCCGAAACGGGGGCGATTCACCCCTTGTTTTCCAATCGATCGCACGCTTGATCCAGCCGAAACGACAGCTCGTCGCCTTCCCGTTCCCCCAATATCGCGCCGTATCGGCTGCGAAGATTGTTCCAGCAGCGGTGAATGACGGCTTCCAGCGCTTTGCCTTTGTCCGTCGTGCAGATCAGCGACAACCGCCCTTCCGTACGGCTGTAGATCAGTCCTTTTCCCGCAAGCTTCTCGATCAGGCGGGTTACCGTCGAAGGCTGGAGATGAAGAATTTCGCCCAGCTCCTTCTGGGAAATCCCTTCTTTTTCATACACCGCCATAAGCAAAAACGCGTAGGTCGGCGACAATCCGCTCTCGGCAAACTCGTCCTCGGCCATTTTGGTTATGACCCTGCCGAGCCGATTGGCCGTGAAATACAAGCATTCCTTCAAATAATGGTCGAGCATGTTCATCCCTGCGTTTCTAAAATTGTTTGCACATACAACTATATCCCTTTTCCAGCCCCGAGTAAAGTACCTTTTCCGGATTTCCGCAAAAAAATATCCCGAACCGCTTCTGTCGGAGCGGAACGGGACATTTGTTCAGTTAAACACGACCGTTTTGTTTTGATGCGTCAAAATGCGGTCCTCCACATGCCAGGCGACGGCGCGCGCCAGGACGATCCGCTCGATGTGCCGGCCGATCCGCTTCAGCGCCTCGACGTTGTCGCGGTGGCTGACGCGCTGCACGTCCTGCTCGATGATCGGCCCGCCGTCCAGCTCCTCGGTCACGTAGTGAGCCGTCGCGCCGATAATTTTCACGCCGCGCTCGTACGCTTGCGCGTACGGCTTCCCTCCGACGAATGCCGGCAAAAACGAATGGTGAATGTTGATGATCCGGTTCGGGAAATGCGCGATGAACGACGGCGAAATAATTTGCATATACCGCGCCAGGATGACGGTATCCACGTCGCCGACGAGCTCCAGCTGCTTCGCCTCGGCCTCGCGCTTCGTATCCGCCGTAACCGGGACGTGGTGGTACGGAATGCCGAACGATTCGACCGTCTCCCGCATGTCCGGGTGATTGCTGACGACCATGGCGATATCGGCGTACAGATCGCCGGACTTCCATTGCCACAGCAGCTCCAGCAGGCAATGGTCCTCCTTCGAGACGAACACGGCCAGCCGCTGCTTCCGGCCCGCCTGCGTCACCCGCCAATCCATGGCAAACTCGCGCGCGGTCGTTTCGGCGAAATCCCGCTTCAGCCCGTCCAGCCGCTTGTCCAGCTCGGGCAGGTCGAACTCGAGACGGATGAAAAACAGTCCGCCCTGCGGGTCCATCGTATATTGATCCGATTGGACGATATTGGCGCCGTGCCGGGCCAAAAACTGCGAAACCCCCGCCACGATGCCCGGGCGGTCGGGGCATGAAATCAGCATGCGCGCCCGGTCCGTTTGCCGGTCCGAACGCTGCATGTTCGGTGGTGTGACTAGTGGACTCATGTGTCGGTTACGTTCCTCTCATTTCCGGTTGCCGGAAAGCGCAGCTTGTCCGCTTCCGGGTCGTCACACGGTTGCGAGCAGCTCCTTGCCCGCGAACCATGCGGTAATGCGCTGGTTGATTTGCTCCTCGCTCAATTCCGGGAACAGCCGGCTTTCGACGACCATGTCGTACAGCCGTTCCATCGGCTCGCGCGGGTCGGCTTTTTTCGCCTTGGCGTCGTTTTTGAGCACGTCCCACGTCGAGACGACAAAATCGCGATGATCGATATCCTGCTTGCCGAAATAATGATGCAGCCGGTCCAAATGATCGAGAAACTCGGCGCCGAACCGGCCGTTCAAATCGCCGCGCAGCAGCGCGATTTCCGCCTCGTACATCGGACGGACCGTCTTGTCTTCCTTGCCGATCCACGGCGTTTCCAGCACCATCGGCAAATGCTGCAGGCTGTCGTGATGGACGATGTAGTTCATCGCCTTGTAGCCGATCAGCCCGGCCCCTACCGGAGCGTGGCGGTCTTTGCCGGCGCCGCGGACGTTTTTGCTGTCGTTCAGGTGGATGACGGCGAGACGGTCCAGCCCGACGATTTTGTCGAAATGGTTCAGGACGCCGTCGAAATCGTCCACGATATCGTAGCCCGCATCGTGTACGTGGCACGTGTCGAGGCAGACGGTAAGCCGCTCGTTGTCTTCGACCTTGTCGATAATTTGCGCCAGCTCCTCGAACGAACGGCCGATTTCCGAGCCTTTGCCGGCCATCGTCTCGAGCGCGATGTTGACGTTCGTTTCCTTCGTGCCGCGCAGCACCTCGTTCAAGCCTTCGACGATGCGGGCGATGCCGTACTCGGCGTCCTTGTCCGTGTAGGCTCCCGGATGCAGCACGATGTTGCGCACGCCGAGATAGTCGGTGCGGCGAATTTCGTCCTGCAGGAAGCGGACGGCCAACTCGTACGTGTCTTCCTTGTAAGAGCCGAGGTTGATGATGTAAGGCGCGTGCACGACGATTTCGTCGATCCCGTGCTCCGCCATGAGCGCCTTGCCTTCTTCGATATATTGCTCCTCGATCGGTTTGCGTCTTGTATTCTGCGGAGCCCCGGTATAGATCATAAAAGTGCTGGATCCGTACGATACGGCTTCCTGCGCCGCGTTCAGCAGTCCTTTGTCGGAAAAAGAGACGTGCGATCCAATTTTCAACATCGGCTTCGACTCCTTTGCATATACTTTCCCTATTGTACTAAGAAACTACAAATAAATCTACGAATGCGGTATAATTCCAAGTAATACTTGTTATCGCCGTAAGGAGAATGAACGATGCCTTCGCAAAGCTTCATGCTGTTTTTGCTGTTTTGGGGGTTCGTGCTGCTGTTTTTCATGTCGGTCGGCGGTTACTTCATGTTCCGCAAATTCATGAAGGTGCTGCCGAAAGCCGACGGCAGGTCGAAGCTGGACTGGCAAAACCATTACGTCGAAGCGTCCCGCCACTTATGGACCGATGCTTCCAAAGAGTTTCTGGAAAAGCTGGTCGCCCCCGTTCCCGGTCCGTTCCGGGACATCGCCCGGCATTCGATCGCCGCGAAAATCGGCGAAGTCGCCCTGGAGAAAGGCGTCCCCGAGGTGACGGAGCAAATATGCATCGAGGGCTACATCAAAGCGACGCCGAAGCGCGACCATAAAAGCCTCGTTTCGTTTTTGGAGAAAAACGGCATCGACTACAGCGCGTACCGGCATTTGCTGAACTAGCGGTTTCGCCCGCAACACAACAACAAGACCTTCGTTCGCATCGCAAGCGGACGAAGGTCTTTCGTTTTGATTTTGAAAACCGACGACAAGTCGGCCGTCTTGTAAGCACACGTCGGTCTCGCATCCCGGCTTTTGCCATGAATGCGGCTTGAAGTTAACCGGATTTCCTCCCTCTAATCCGGCAACGCTTCAACTTCGCTTCGATATAGCAGGAAAAGCTCCGGTTAAATGGCGTCACGTCGGCGTAAAGAGCATTTCTTGCAAAAATTAGCGGGACTTTTTCCCTGTAACCCGGCCGGCAGTCGGAAACCCGGCAAATGACCGGGAGCTTTTTCGGTAATCTGTTCCGCCCACAACCGGAACGTCCCTACAAATACGGATAGTTTTTGTTGACGATCATCAAGCATACTTTCCACATCAAGCCTTCCTTCGTCCGAAAACGAACCTTCGCGTAGCCGTCCTTCCGCTGGTCGATCGCCAGCAGCGTCGAGGCGAACTCTCCCGCGCGCAGGACGCGCTCCGGCTTCCGCGAGCACTGCCCGGCGATTTCGATCTCCGTGTACGACGGCGCGTCGTAATCGCCGCAGACGAACAGCGCGTCGTACCGCCCTCTCGGCAGCTCGAGCACGAACGTTCGCTCGACGGTCCCGCCGATATAATCGCGCCGCAGCAAGTCCGCTCCGCCCGTATCGGCGGCGAGCAAGCCGTCCGCCTCCTCCCAGCCGATTCCGGTGTAGGGGCGGAAGACGTGCTCCGTCGTCATTTTGCGGAACGTTTGGCCGAGTATGCCTTGATCCATATGCACCTGCCGCGGCAAAACCCGGCTGTAGTCTTTGTCGAGCTTCTCTTTCGGAACGCCGAAATCGATCCGGTATGCGGCCAGCCGCGATTCCCGATGGTTGCCGGCAACGTAATCGAACGTGAAGTGGTCGAGCAGCTTGTCGTGATCCGTATCCCGATTTTTGCCCAAAAAGATTCTCCGGTTCGTATGCGCGACATGGACGCGCGGACCTGCCCCGGCATCGCTGCCGTCGGCCGCCGGTTCCGCTCCCGCAGCCGGAACGTCCGCTCCGGTCGGATGAATCGCATACTCGCCGCCCGCCTCCGTGGCGAATACGATCACGCCGTCGTCCAGCCGGCTTTCCGCCGGAACCCATCCGCCGCCGTCCCAACGCGAAACCGATGCTTCCGCGCCTTCGGCAAACGGGTTGCGCACCGCCGCCCGCGAGCCGGCCAAGCTTTTGATCCGCACCCAGGCGGTGCGTCCGCCGGACATCGCCGCGCTGACCTCGAACGCGCCGACGGCGAGCAGACCGCGAAACGAGCAGTCCTCCCATTTCGGGTAAACGCGCACCTTTTTCGCCACGTCGTGCTCGTACATGCCGATCGTTCGTTCCGGCTCCGGTTCCCCCGACGGCACCGCCGGGAATACGTCGATGACGCCGTCGTAGCTCTGCAGCAGCATTTCGTTCACGGCGGCGACGACTTCGCCGGAAGCTTCCATCATGTGCGGGTAGTACAGCGGCTCGTTCGTGATGTTGCAATAGTTCATCCAGCGTTCGGTTTCTTCGGCGAACAGCCCGTTGCCGCGCAGCGACAAGTCGATGCCCTGCTCGTACAGCAGCCGCAGCGCCCAATTGCCTTTGCCGAGCCGCGACGCCGCCGCGGACAGCCAGCCGAACTGGAACACGCCGTATTCGGTATGACGCTCCGCATAGCGCAGCGTATGTTCGGCCCGCCTGCGCAGCTCCTCGCCGCTGCGGCGGTCGATCTCGCCGATCGGGTAAATCGGCATAAGCAGCGACGGATGGCGCAAATGCAAATCGGCTGGCGCCCATTCCGAGTCTTTGAAGACGTCGCCGTACCGGCCGGACACGGCCGTCGGATACGGGGCGAGACGGTCCAGAATGGCCGCCCACCTGCTCCGCTCCGCCTCCGGCTCGCCGAGCCGCGCGCTCGCTTCGATCGTCAGCTTCAGCAAATAGGCGACCGAGGACAGCGTGCTGACCGAATTGCGGGTCAGCGGCCCCTGCTCCGGCGAAATGTCGGGGAAGACGTCGTAGCGGTCCTTCTCGGCGTCGTACTGCAAATACCCTTCGAAAAAGCGGACGATCTGTTTGAACAGCGGGTACGCTTTTTCCCGCAAAAACGTCTCGTCCATGCTGTACCGGTAATAGTCCCACGCAAACTGCGCGCACCACGGCCATATGCTCAAATACAAGGCGTGCGGATAGTCGGCGGCATAGCCGTCCAGACCGTAAAACTGCTTCGCCATTTTTTCCGCCTGGGCGGTGTAGGAGAACAGCCCGTCGTTGAACGCCTCGGCCACCTCCAGATGGTTCGCCGTATACAGCGGCCAGAAGGCGGCCTGGATGTTGACGTCCCAATACCACATGCTGCCCCACTTCGTCGGCTGCTTGATGTCCCACAAGCCGTTGAGCCCGCACGCCTGCTCGTACATGCGGCCGCCCTTCCCGCTGCTTGCCGCGATCGCGTACAAATTGACGTGCCACAAGTCTTCCAGCATTTTATCGGGCAAAGTGACCGAGGAACGGCTCCAAAACCGGCGCCAATGCTCCTCGTGAGTTTCGCGCAGACGGCTCGATTGCGAGCCCGCTTCGCTAACGCGCCGCAGGGCGGTCGGCAGCAGCTGCTTCGTCTCTTCCTCCGTCACGACCGTCGTGATAACGGTCACTTTCTTCCCGGCGTCCCGCAGCCGTACGCGAACCGCTTCGTCCGTGATCTCGGCGCTTCCCTTGGCCCCGACGAGCCTCGTCATGACGAGAAACGAAAACGGTTCGTACCGCTCCCGGTCTTCGCCGTCCGGGTAAAACGAGCCCGTGTAATAAAACGTCGCGTCGTCGACTTGACCGTATGTCACGGTCATCTCCGCATATCGGCGCACCGGAACGGCCATCTCCAGCGCTTCGAGCAGCCCTCCGCTCGTTTGCCCGACCTCCGTGACGATCAGATCCGCCTCGGTCGCGACGAACGTTCGGACGTCGAGCGACTCCGTCCCTTTCTCGATTCGCAGGTCGACCTTCGCCGTTTCGACCGTAAGCCGCAGCGAGTAACGGTCCGGCTCGGCGAGCCCGGCCGCGGGAAACAGGCGAATTTCGCCGGTCGGATAGTGGGACACGCCTCCGGGCGGCTTGCCGTACCGTCTATACATGTTGTTGTCGGAAAACGAGTCCCCGTACAAATAAAACGGACCTTCCTCGGGGTTCCGGTACAGCTCGAACGCCCGCCGCTTCAGCTCCTCGAACGTAAAGCCGTATTGGCGCCCGAAATCCCGCCCTTCTCCGCTGCGGGCTTTGCGGCTGTACCGGTGCAGCTTCCGGTAATATACCTCGTAATGATTCATCGCCATCGTCAGCGTATTTTCCTCGAAAAACACCATGCCGCCGAAACGGCCGTTGCCCAGCGGCAGCGCCTCGTTCCAGCCGCTCGGCGCGTTTTCGTACGTAATCGCGTGCATGCGCGCACTCTCCCTTTTGCTTTCGTCCGGAATTTATATATATTGTAGCGCAACGGTTTTATAATAGATTTGAACAAAGCTACGGCAATCCGATAAAACTTCCATAAATTGGGTGATCTGTCCGCATGGATCCGAACCGCAACGAATTTTTAAAGCAATGCTTGTCCAACATGCAGGTGAACGTCACGGTGGCGCACTTGACGAAAGTTTCGCCGAGCTGGGGGCATTCGAATTATACGCCGGAAATCCACAAGTTTTACTACATGCTGGACGGGGAAGGCCGCTTCAAGCTGGGCGATACGGTGTACGAGGCTCGGGCCGGGCAGCTGTATTTGCTGCCGGCCGGCGTGCAGCAGACGCTGACGACGTCCGCCTCCCGCCCGTGCTACAAATATTGGTGCCACTTTACGGCGGCGATCGGGGAGCTGAATCCGTTCCAAATGCTGAAGCTTCCGTTTGTGATCGAGGTCGGCGGCGCCGAGGCGGACGCCGTCGAAACGATGTTCGCCGATCTGGTCGCGCACATGCGCCGGAAGGAGCTTGCGGCCTCGCTGAAGGTGAAGTCGATTTTGTACGATTTGCTTCACTTCTACATGGAGCGCTGCGACATTACGGAGGTGCGGACGAAGGCGACGCTTACGTACGAGAAAATGAAGGCGGCGGCCGCCTACATGAGAGACCATATGGCGTCCGAGGTGACGGTGGAGGAGCTGTCGCGCCTGTTTCATCTGACCCCGAACTATTTCGCGCAGCAGTTCAAGGCGATGCTCGGCGTGTCGCCGATCCAGTATTTGAAGCGCATCCGGCTGGCCAAAGCGGTCGAGCTGCTGCGGGCGACCGACATGTCCGTCACGGAAGTGGCCGCCGCGGTCGGCATGGAGCTTCATTATTTCAGCCGGCTGTTCAAAAGCTCGCAAAACTTTTCGCCGAAAGACTACCGGCAGCTGTACCGGCGGCGGCCCGGCGGACCGTAAGCCGCACTTCCTTCTGGACGGCCGACCGGCCCTCTTATACAATATATGGCAGTACAACCGTGTGAGAAGGGGGAGCGACAGTCTGAAAACAAAAACGAACGCGACGCTGCTCATAGGCGTCATCGTCGCGGCGATGGCGATCTATGCGATCGTCGCCCACAACAAGCTGGTCGCCGCCGAAGAGAACGCCGCCGGGAAGTGGGCGCAGGTCGACAATCAATTGAAGCGCAGAGCCGATTTGATCCCGAATTTGGTCGAAACGGTCAAAGGGTACGCGGCTCACGAAAACGAAGCGATCGAAGCGGTTTCCGCGGCGCGCAGCCGGGTCGCGGGCGCGTCGTCCCCGACCGACCTGATTCAGTCGAACCTGCTTCTGACGAGCGCCCTGGGCAACTTCCGGTCCGTGTTCAGCGGTTACCCGGAGCTGAAGGCGAACGAAAACTTTCAGAAGCTGATGGATTCGCTCGAAGGAACGGAAAACCGCATCGCCGTCGCGAGAAAAGACTACAACGAAGCGGTCGCCGCCTATAACGGCAAGCGGCGGCAATTTCCCGGCAGCTTGATCGCGTCCGTGACCGGACTGGATGCGATGCCGTACTTCGAGGCATCGGAACAAGACAAGGCGACGCCCGTCGTCGACTTCGGGGGAGCGAAGCGTTGAGGGCGATCGTGCTTGCGCTGCTCGCCGTCCTGCTGCATGCCGCCGGAGGCGCGCAGACCGGGGCGGCCGCCGCTCCCGCTTCCGGCGTTCCCGCTCCGGTCGGCGACATCTACGTCCAGGACTTTGCCCGTATTCTGGACGACGACGCCAAGCAAGAGCTCGTTTCCTACGGCGAAACGCTCGAGACGATGAGCGGCGCGCAGCTGGCGCTGCTTACGGTCGCCTCGCTCGAAGGACGTCCGCTGGAGCAGTTCGCGAACGAAGCGCTGCGGGCTTACGGGCTCGGACAGCGGGGCAAGGACAACGGCGTATTGATCGTCTTGGCGGCGAAAGAGAAGCAAATCCGCATCGAGGTCGGCTACGGGCTGGAATCCGTCATCCCGGACTCGAGAGCGGGCAGCCTCCTCGACGAGCATGCCGCGCCCTACGTAAAGGCAGGCAAGCTGAACGACGCCGCGGTCGGCATTTATTTGGCCGTGTTCGAGGCGATTGCCTCCGAAGCCGTCCTCGGGGCGGGCGCCGGCGCCGAGCCGGGTCCGTCGTCGTTTTGGGAACGGGCGCTGTTTGCGTTGCTCGAATCGAGCGCGCTTCGCTGGACGGCGGGCATCGCGCTCGCGCTGCTGATGCTGGCCGATTTTATCTTTTTGAAAGGCTTCGTCACCCGCAGCCTGCTGCTCCTGCTGTCCTTGCTTGCCGGCAGACGTTCGGCCGCGCGCGGCCGGGGCGGCAGCTCGGGCGGGGGCGGCGCGAGCCGAAGATAAACCTTTTTCACAAAAGCTCCATCATTCGCCCCGCCGCGGCCCGACGGTTCGTGATACGCTACATGTGAAATCATTTTCGCTTTGGGAGGAGAGTGCCGCTCTATGCTCAAACGAATCGATGCGCTTCCGAACGACAAACGAATCGCGGGAGTCCACAGCATTCCGGTGCTGGAGGACGGCTCGATCGTCATGGCATGGGACCGCAACGAACGGGCGCTGACGACCGTCGGCGGCCGGCTCGAGCCGGGCGAAACGGTTGACGACGCGTTGGACCGGGAAACCGTCGAAGAAGCGGGGCTCGTGCTGAAGGTGGATCGGCGGCCCGTAGCGGCCTGGTATTGGGAGTCGACCGATACGTATACCGTCTTCTTCGTCGCCCGGGTCGACCGCTTCGTTCCGATGCCGGACGGCTTCGAGACGACCGGCCGGGTGACGATGAATTTCGAGACGGCGCGGCAAATGGTCGACAAGCTCGAAGGCGAAGGCTTGCGCAGCCAACTGCTCGAATGGGCGGAAGAGGAGGCGGCCAAGCTGCCGTAGCCGGCCGGCCCGGCGATGGATCGGATGACGATATTGTTCATGATCGTTCCGTTCGCGTATGCGGGCGGAACCATGTCGAACCGTACGGCCGTTTTCAGCCGATCACGAAATGGCGGAGCAGGCGATCCGCCTCCTGATCGGGAACGACGATGCCGATTCGTCCGGCGTCCGGCACGACCTGACGCTGCCGTCCGAGCTCGTCGCGCGGCAATCGACGGCGCCGCCGAACGTTCGCGGCTGAGGAGGCCGGGATGTCGGGAACAGCTTCCGAATGTTTTCGAAAAAAACAAGGTTGTCTCGGGCCGCTAACGAACCGAGACAACCTTGTTTTTTTCGCATTGCGCCGATTCAACGAACCGCGCCAACGCTATGAAGCTCGCAGCGCCTCGGATAGCGCCCGTTTCCGCGAAATAAGGTCGGCTCGGTTCGTTACCGCGGGAGAGCCCTTTTTTCCGCAAATAGCGATTCTGCGATTCGTCGGCATCGTTCCGTCAGCGACCGGTCGTTCAAACGATACGCCGACGCGACGCATGATTATAAACCAAACCGCTTCGCCTTCCGAATCATCGAGCGATCCGTTTCGCGCGCCATTTTGCCCGACTCGTTTGCCGACAACCGAAGTATCTCTGCTCAAGCTTCTTCCCGCGCGTCCCAGTCGAGCGCGTGCCGGCCGGCGGGGCAGACCCGCCCCCTGACGATCGCCTCGGCGCCTTCGGGCACGTCCAGTTCCAGGCCGATCCGGTCTCCCCGCCTCCGCACGCCGATTCGATATTTCCCCGCCGGAGTCGATACCGTCCCTTCGGCGTAGTCCATCCCGTACAACCGCGGGGAAACGCGCACCTGCTTGAAGCCGGGAGCCGACGGAGTCAGCCCGAGTATTTGCTCCGCCATAAACACGATCGGCATGGCCGCCCAGGCATGGCTGGCGCTCTGATACCGCACTTCCCCTTGCGCCGTTTTGTAAAACAGGCTCCAATTTTCCCATGTCGTCGTAGCGCCGGCTTTTGCCATCGCGCCGTACCTGTCGCGAATCATGTCCAGCACGAGCTCGGCGCGGCCGTGCTTCTCGAGCGCCCGATAAACGTACAGCATGAAGTAGGGGCTTGCCTTTAAAACCGGATGGCCCGACTCCTCCCGGACAAACACGCTCCGGACGATGCGCTCCGCCCGTTGCTCGCCCGGATCGTGCAAATGCAGCAGCGCGAGACAGTTCGTAATTTCGCTGACTCTCCCGCTCATCGCCCCGTTTACGACGCAGTCCGCATATGCGCCCGCTTGTTCGTTCCACAGCAGCCGTTCGATTCCTTCGGCCAGACGATCGGCCAGACGGCCGAAGACGTCCGCCGCTTCGGCATCGTTCACCTGGCGCGCGAAACGGACGGCGACGCGCAGCGCCTCCAAATATTGCAGGTTCAGCGCGCAGACGATGCCGCCCCTCGTCACGTCGGGACCCGGGCCCGCCGGCATTTCCCCCCAATCGATGAACGGCCAGTACGGCACGTCCGCAAGCACGCCCTCCTCGTTCAAATAAGCGGTAAACCAGCGGAGCGCCTGAACGATATTGGGCCACCAGGGTCCGACCAGGCTGCTGTCGGCGGCGTAGAACGCGTATTCGTCGAAGGAGCAAATCCACTGCAGACAAAACGAAGGAATCGGCGGGTAGTTGTGATGCCCGTCCGGATAGCGGGACTTCGTCATGCCCGATTCGTCCTGGGACTGCCCGACCTGCTTGAGCAGCTTCGCGTGCAGCCGGCTGTCGCCGGAATAATAATAATTATAGACGGCCTGCACGCGGCCGTCCCCCATCCACTGCTGCTGCTCGCGGCTGGACGAGTCCAGAAAGCCGTCCTGCATGCAGCTGCGCAGCGTATGGGCCGATATCGCCCATATACGTTCCAGCTCGCGATCCGGGCATGCAAAGCTGGCCGGCTTGGCAACGGGATAATGCCTCGTCCGCACTCCGACGCGATGAAACGTAACCGCCCCCGCGAAGTTTCGCACGCGGATTTGCACGTAACGGAACGCCTTCCAGCCGAAAGCGACCTCCAGCTCGTTGCGTCCGGCGGCGAGAACGAACCGGTCGACGGAACGGTTGTTGTTCGCGTTGAGCAGCGCCTTGCCTTCCCACAGTTCCTCGGCGTAGACGACGTCGAGAACATCGCCCTCCGTACCGGTCGCCTCCACCTGCAGGCAGCCGACCTCCAGCCGTCCGAAATCGAAGGTGACGACGGTCGCTTTGCCCTTCTCCGTCCGCGGCACCGCGTAATTCGCAGCCGGTACTCCAGGCAAGGGGCGGACGGTCAAGCTCTCCTCCTCGGCCATGATCTGCTTGTGCAGCCGCTCGACAGCCTCCGGCCGTTCGACAAGCTCGCCGATCCCGACAACGCCGGACGCCTCGGCCGTTCCTTCCTCGAGCAGCGGAATGTCGCGCGGGACGAGATTCCAGAACGGCGACAGCTCGCGATTCCGCCCTTTCGCCCGCTCCCAGCCGCTATCGTCGTACTCGGGCCGTATCCAAAGCGCATCCGCCCGGCGCGCATCGCAGATTTCAATCGGACCTTGGCACCCGTTGATCCGCGGCGCATTTCGTTCGTACGCGGGATGGAAGCTGCATGTCCAGCGGCCGTCGCTCGCGATCCGCACGACGCCCCCGTCCTTGCCTTCGACCGCGCATTCCGCCAGCAGCGCGGGAATCCGATGTACGGAGTGACCCGTGCCGTAGCCGTAATGAAGCACGAAAACGGCGATCGCGTTCAACCCGGGCGCGAGCAGCGGACCGACGTCCCAGACGTCGTAAGATTGCCAGCGCGGGTCGCTTCGGCACGGGCCGCGGCCTACGTATCGGCCGTTCACGTACAGCACGTATCGCGTATCGGCGAAAATGCGCAGCTCGCCCCGTGCGACCGGCCCGGGCAGCTCGAACGCGCGACGAAACCGGCAAAACGATTGCTTCGGCTGCTCGTAATGCGTCTCGACCTCGGACGGATGCCAGATGATCGCCGTCCCGCGATCCCAAGCGATGCGCTCATGCGCCGGACGCTGCCGGACCAATCGGTGCGCCGCTCCCGCTTCGGCCGATCCCGGCCCGTCCTTGACGAACGTATCGTTTCCTTCCATTCGGATCGTCCTTTCGCTTCGTCGTTTGTTTCCGGGACTTTCCCGGCTTAACGTCTGTCCGTTTTGCCCCCTAACCCTGTCTTCATTTGTATTATAAAATCAATGTTCGGCGATAAACATGCACTTTCCGTTTCGAAATCCTATACATATTTTCCCGAGAAGGGGGCCCGGATCACGGCCGAATGCTTTGATAGGAGAAAAGACCGTCGGAACCAAGCTTCCGCAGCCGCTTTCGACTTCATCACGCTTCTTCCGGTTTTCGGACATACGGCTAACGAACCGAACGATCGTTATCGGGGCTACATACGGAGGTTTGAAATTGTAACGAACTCTAGTAACGTTATTACCCGCAAATCGGATCGTTTTCTCCATGTTTCGGCTCGATAACGATACACGGATTCGTAAGCCTTAGAAAACGATCGTTTTTCCGCTTATAAGCATCGTAAGATTCGTAAGCCATCGAATCGACCCGGAGGCACGGTACGGGCGCCGTTTCCGGTACGGAATGCCGCACTGCGCTTTAATGCTTTTAGCGAAATTCTTTACCTGCGAAAAAAACGGCCGGAGAAGCGGAAATTCCGCCTCCGGCAGCCCCGCATGGGCCCGAAGCGAAGCGCTCCAAGCGCCTGCATTGCGCAGAACTGTGCCATCAGGACCAGTACTGCTTGACGAGCCGTTTCGGGGCGGCCCGCAAATACGCTTCCTTGAGCAAATCTTCGAGCGCGTCCCAATTTTGCGGATTTCGCACCGATACCCAGCCGTGCTGGCCGATGTACGGCGTCCGGAAAAAGCCTTCCTGCTGAACGAGTAGCTCCTGGTTTTCGCGATCCGACTTGAACGACAAATTCACGCCGTATTGCTCGCTTTCGCCCAGCATGATGAACGTTTTACCCCGTACTTTAAACACCGTGTGGCCGAACCCGTCGACGATTTCTTCCGTTTCCGGCAAGCCGCCGCATATGCGGCGCACGCGCTCGACGACTTCGATCGCCTCCGGCGACGTCATCTGTCTTTCATGCCCCATCGCAATCGTCCTCCCGTTCGAACTATTCCGCGGCCATGGCGGCCAGCTTGTTCACCGTCTGCCAATTTCTCGTCGTCGCGACAACGCCCAGCTTTTTCTCCAGAAAGTTGTTCGAAAAAAGCGACTTTCCGTACTGGCCGCGGCAGCGGACATACACCTCGCGCCCCTTCAGCCGGTATTCGTCGACATCGCTTTGGCACGAAGCCAGCACGTTCGCGGCGTCTTCCGTCGGCTCCGCGGACAGAAACGAGACGTATATGCTTCCTTCCGTCTCGCCCTCCGCACCGCCGAACGGATTGCCCCCGATCGTTTCGTTCAGCTCCTCCTTCGTCCTGACGACGACGTCGACGTCGTAGCCGAGCTCCTCCTTCAGCTTGCTCTCGATGGCGCTGCGCCACCGTTCCGTACTTTCCGGCGCCCCTGCGAACACCACGTTCCCGCTCTGGATGTACGTTCGCACCCGCTCGACCCGCATCGATTCGAAAATCGCCTTCAGCCGGTCCATCTTGATCAGCTTCTGTCCGTTTACATTAATTCCGCGCAGCAGCGCGACGTACGTTTCGAGGCTCATCCGCCCCCTCCTCCCGCACCTTCTTCGACTCGGTCCTATCTCCATTATCGTCCATTTCGGCTTGCAAATACAGCCCTGCCGGCAACGCGGCGCTTAAAAGCATGGCCGGGAGAGAAATCCGCACGCTGCCGTAAAAACGCAGCGATGGCGCTACCGCCGCCCGATCGCACGCGAAAACGGCCGTCGCTGCCGACGGCCGTCCGCCATGGACGTATTCGGTTCGTTACCCGTATACCCGCACCTCGACGATTTCCGCAAACTTGCTGCCGTTCGTCGCCTCCACGACGACGCGCAGCCGCTCCGTCTTCGCCGCCTCGGACAGCGCGTGCACCCGTCTGCGCTTCCGGTTGTCCGTTTCGCGCAGCAGCGTCCTCCAGCTCTCGCCGTCCCACACCTCGATCCGGTAGTCCCGGACGAGCTCCGGCACGATTTCGAACGGGGTCCGATGATGGTGCAGGTTGATCAAATCTTCGTTCACGTCGTCGTTGAACGTCAGGTGCACTTCCCGCACCGGCACGGCTTCGTCCCAGTCCAGCTGCAGCCATTCCTCCCGCCCTTCCCGCATCGGCGACATCCACTGCTGCGGGCCGCCGTAAGGGCGGCGATATCCGTTCGTCGCCTTGTCCGGTCCGTATGCCGCCGATTCGCCGAGCGCGCGGAAGCAGAACGGCTTCCGGGCTTTGCGCCTCATCCCCCATTGGACGATCGGCTGCGTCGCCTTATGCTGCTCCAGCTTCGACGAGACGTGAGGCGCCCCGCCGTTGAAAAAAATGAGCACGCCGGACAGCGGTTCGTCCGCATGGTGCAGCTTGACGGCCTCGTTCGCTTTGACGATGACGAAGGCGTTTTGCGCCTCGTCCGGCGTCCACGTCAAGTCGAACCGGACCCATTGGCCGTCGCCCGGTCCGACTTCGGCCGAAGCTTTCGCTCGCAGCGTATGCGGCACGTAGTTTTCTTTGCGCCCGGTATCCCACAGCTCCACTTCGACCGTCGCCGCCGCCCCGGCGTCGAGCAGCAGCTCGAAGCCGTCCAGCCGCGGATCGACGGGGAAGAGCAGCGCGGCGTCGCTCGTCAGCTGCCAGCGCCCCTCCCCGCTCCGCTCCACGGCGAGCCGGGCGAGCGCGCCGGAGGCGCTGCTGCGCGCCTGCCGCGCCAGATCGAGGCCGTCCTCGTTGCGGAGGCCGACGATCGACGCGTCCTGACGCAGCAGCGTCTGCAGCAGTTCGCCGCGGTGCGCGGCGTACAGCTCGCGCGGCGTGACGCCTTTGGCGGCGCACAGCGCGGCGCCCGTGCCGGCCGCTTCGCCGATGACGGCGCACGTCGCCATGACGCGCGTCGTGCCGAAGGCGACGTGCGAGGCGCTGATGTCGCGGCCGGCCATCAGCATGTTGCGCACGTTGACGGAGTAGAGCGAGCGGAACGGAACGTGGTAGACGCCGTCCACGTGCAGATGCTTCGAGCCGCTCTCGGTCGAGTACATCCCTTGCGGCGGATGCAGGTCGATCGACCAGCCGCCGATCGCCACGCCGTCCTCGAACGGCCGCTGGGCGAGAATGTCGTTCTGGTTCAGCACGTAATCGCCGATGAACCGGCGGTATTCCCGCTTGCCGGGAAGCGCCCCGACCCATTCCAGCGTCATGTTGTCCGCCTGAAACTTGCCGGAGTTTTTAATATAGTCCCAGATGCCGTAAATGACCGACCACAGCTCGTCGCGTATTTTCTCGTTATCGTGCACCGTGTCCAGCTCGCCGCCCCATTCGATCCACCAATAGTGACAGCCGGAATCGCCGCTGCGGATGACGCGCTTCATCGGAATCGTCGTTTGCGTAATGTCCTTGGCGAATGACGGCGGCACGTATTTGACCGGATGCCCGACATCCTTCGTATAAAATAATATGGTGCTGCCGAGCGTAATGTCGTCGGCCGTATCGGGCGCCCATTCTTCGTTGTACTCGTGACGGGCTTCCCGGCCGATCCGGTATTTCGCCCCGGCCAAAAAGCCGACGAGCCCGTCTCCCGTGCAATCGAGATAAAAGTCGCTCTCGAACCGGATGCGCCGCTCCGAAGCCATCATCCAGCCGGTCACGGACGCGATCGTCCGGTCGTGCTCGTCGCCGTATGCCTCCACCTCGTGCACGTCGGTGTTCAGAAACAGACGGATATTCGGCTCCGCCTTAACCGCCTCCAATACGACCAAATCCCATATATACGGATTGCCGTCCGGGTTGCGGTACTGATTTTCCACGAACAGCTCGCCCATAATGCCCGTTTCACGCGCGTAGCGGTGCGTGCCGTGCGCCGTAGCGCCGCATACCCAAACGCGAACTTCGCTGCTCGAATTGCCGCCGAGCACCGGCCGGTTTTGCACGAGCGCCACCGTTCGGCCGAGGCGCGCCGCGGCAATCGCCGCGCAGACACCGGCAAGCCCGCCCCCTACGACCGTTATATCCGTACGAATCGTTTCATTGCGCATGGCAAAACCACCTTAGGTTGAGTTATAGAGTAATCGTATATATAATTTCATCATACCAGTAACATTTCGCTATAAAATGCACGATACGATCATCTTTTGTATCTTTTATTTCATTCGCGGGAAGGAGTACGGCCATGCCGGACATCGGAGGGGGAAGCGGCAAAGCGGCGAATGCGTCGGCCGGCCGGCCGACGCTGCAGCTCGCCGAGCTGGAGTGGGAGGTGAAAGGGTACACGTTTTGGAACAACAAGCGGGAATTTACGCTCCAGTCGGACACGTACCCGGCCTGGTGCCTGTTCGCCGTGGAGAACGGCTCCTTCGCCTACGAAATCGGCGATAACCGAGGGGTTGCCGGCGGCGGCTCGCTCGTGCTGTGTCCGCCCGGCGTTCCGTTTCGGCGCCGCATCGTCTCCGCCTCGCTGACGTTTCATTTCGTCCTGCTCCGCCGGAACGAACCGTATCCGGCCTATGCGCCCGAAGCCGGAGACGAAGACGCGTTCCCCGTCTGCTTCACGCCCGGCGACCGGCTGCGGCTGTTCGATACGTACGACAAATGGAAGACGATCGGCGCTTTGACCGGTTATAAACAGCTTTCGCTGTTCGCCCATTATTGGAACGATATTTGGAAAACCTGGTGTCTCGAGCATGCGGGCGGCGGCGATTCGGCGGACCCCGCCCGTTCCTCCGACCGGCTGATGAACCGGGCCGCCAGACGGCTCGAAGAGCGGTTCTCCGAGCCGTACGGCGTCAAGGAGCTGGCCGGCGAGCTGGGCCTCAGCCCGGTGCAGCTGATCCGGCGGTTCCGCGCCGCGTACGGCGTGACGCCCGGCGATTATTTGACCGGCCTGCGGCTGGAGAAGGCGTGCCGGCTGCTGCGGGAGACGCGGATGACCGTGGAGCAGGTCGCCTCCGCCTGCGGCTATGCGACCGGCTACTACTTGAGCCGGCTGTTCGCCGCCCGCATCGGCGCCGCTCCTTCGGAGTACCGGAAGAGGCACCGGGTGTAGCGGCTCTTCCGTTTTGCGTTGCGCCCGCAAGCCGCGGCTATCCGCCGGAGCAACCGGCGCTGCCGCCAAGCGGCAGCCCATTTTCCGCGAATGGCGGGACCGTTTTTCCGCAATGCCAAATCCGTCATACCGGACAATCGGCCAAAACACAAAAACGGCCCGCCGCCTCTCGGACGACAAGCCTTCACAACCTTCCCTGCGCGCCTTGCCTTGCTCCGCCTCCCGGCCGAACGCAATTCGAACGGGCAAACGCCGGGCTTTCATATACCGTTTCCATAGCAGAATCACTCCTTGCTTGCTTTCCTCCGGCTTGGAACCTCTATCATTATGCCCCCTCTTTATTTGCGCGGTATGAAAGCGGCGTTAAGCTTGCGTAAATCGGAACGGACGACGGTTCGCGATGTGCCGGGACGGCGGCCAACCCGGATCGGGCGGCAAAACCGAAATCGGGGAAACGATTTTCGCCACAGGGAGCTTTCCGCCCGTACGTCTTCACGTGCCGCCTTCCGACGCCTATACGCCGCGCCAGCCGGAGAGCAAGGAGCGGCTCGCGGAAGGGCTGCGGGAAGTCGTCTTGCGCATGCGCCAGGTCGAGCCGGTTCTGGATGAAATCCCGCCGTCCAACACGGTTTCGCACCCCCGCTTCGGCGGGCTGAACGCCAAGGAATGGTTTTTGCTCGTCGGGATGCATTACCGCCACCATCTGCTGCAAAAAGAGCGGCTGGATGCGTTTCTTGCCGTATAGGCCGTTTCGGCGGTCCGGCTCGTTAACGCCGTTAATGGTTTCGGCCGTTTACAATACCGGCCGCCATCGCGGCGCTTTCACCGCCGGGCGCCGCGGCGCTTACTCGCGCGCCTCTTCCCGCAGCGGCTTCACGTCGTCCGGAATCGCCCCGCGCGAATCGATCAACTCCGCCTGAAACGTCCCGCTGTATCCGAACACGGGCCCGAACATCGGGTTCGTCACGTTCACCTCGATTTTGTACGCCCGCGCTTCATCGTCGTACCATTCGCAGACGTCGGCGACTCCCGTCAGCGGACGCGGAAAGCGAAATTGCAGCGGGCCTTCGTAAAAGCGCTGCTCGCCCGAACGAATGCGTATCCCGCCGTTCGGAGCCGGGGCGATGTTCAGGTCGACGGCCAAATGCTGGCGGTCTCCCAAATAATCGACGATCGTACCGCGCGATCGGCTGTAAATCATCGTGGCGTCGAACCTGCGGATTTTGCCGGGAAATCGAAATTTGCGAACCCACGTTACCGTCTCGCGGCCGAACGAATCGATATAAGCGTAATTTTCGATCGTGAACGGAACGCGGCTGCCGGCGTCCGGAAACATAATGTGCCGTTTCGTGCCGATATACAAAGGGACGGCCGCCCATTTCGCATACCAGATGCGATCCATCGTCCCCCGGCCGATCGAAGCGATTCCGCCTTCGCTCGTCAATCCGAACCGCTCGCGGATTCGCGGATGCAGCTTGGCGAAGCTCGCGCCGAGCGCCCGCTCGTAAATGGATTTGGCCGGCATGATCGTTCTCCTCCTCTATCGTTCCGGCGTCGCCGGCTTTCTTCGGCAGTTGCGGGCCGAAGGCAGATCGGCCGACGTCGCCGCAACGGCGCCATGGAGTCCGATCATCGCCGCATTAAGCGCAATCGGGCTCACGGGCGCCGCCCATAGGCTCGGATCCGCGATCAGAGCCGGAACGGCAAGTGCGGCGAGCGCCGCGCATGCCAGCGCATGCACCTTTTTGTCCGCGGCGCGAAACGCAACGAGCAGCCCCATCGCCGCTTCGAGCAGCCCGAGCGCGATCAGCGCCTCCCGCTCCCGCCCGGGGAACGCGCCCGCCGCCCGCATCAGCTCCAGCTCGCCCGCCCAAGGGGCGATCAGCTTCGGCACGACGGCCTGGTACAGCCACAGCAGGGCGAGCAGAACCGCGCCTCCTTTGTGGGACAACCAGCGGCCGAACGAAACGGCGGGCGGGATGCCGCATTCCAGCCACAGCCGCAGCCGGTCGAAGCTCCACGCCGTCGCCCACCCGATCAGGGGGCGGAATATGACCCGGTCGAACGCCCGTCCTAACGGCCCGAACCGCGTTTTGTAATCGTAGCGGGTCAAAAACGTAACCGTTCCCCCATGCGGCACGTACCGCCAAAATCCCCCGCCCTCGCGAATGAGCGACAACCGGCTGTCCGAGCCGAAGCGAAGCGCCGACGTGCGTACTCCCTCCGCGCCGTTCGCCGTTTCCGTCGTTTCGCCCGTTCCGGCGATACGGAGGCCGAAGCCGATTCGCGTAGCGTACAAAAAACGCTGCGGACCGCCCGCCTCTCTCGGCAAATAGCGGATTTCGCTAAAGCGCAAATCCCACCGCTCATGCAGCTCGGGCGTCTGCGTACGTTCCCACAGCGCTTCGATATCCGCGCGAATGTCAAGCTCCACATAAACGGGCTTCGCCTTTCCAACGCCCATATCGTTCCCTCCGTCGCTATTCGATGAATCGCTCCTTGTTGTCCGGGGTTGGCAGCATGCAGGAGTCGTATTGCCCGAACCAACGATACCGGTTGCGCGCGATATAATCGTATACCCGGTCCCGAAGCGGCCGAGGGATGACGATCAACGCGTACAGCAGCGGCCATGGAGCCCGCAGCCGCCGGACGACCTCCAGCCCCGCACGCGATTTGACGTAGATGCGACTGCCGCGCACGAGCATGAACGTATCCGGGCGCGCCGCCCCCGTACGATCTCTCTCTGTGCCGGGGACGACGGCCCCGGTGACATCGCCGTTCGAGCGGCTTCGCCCGGGCTGCGCATGCAGCTGCGTCGAGCCCCCGCCCGCGAGCGCCCGTTCCAATACGTCGTGCCCCGCCTCCGACGCGAGAGCGGCAAACCGAAACCGCTTCTTCGGGTCGAAATGGATGACGAACCGGACGATCCGGCTGCACAGCATGCAATTTCCGTCGAACAAAATGATGTCGTACTCCGGTTGTGGCTTTGTATGTCCGGTCATGCCCGCTTCCGCCTTTCCGGCCGCTCCGTACGTTCATTGTACGACGGACGGCCCCGCTTCTACAGTTCCAACTTTCTTGGAGCGATAAGCAAAAAGGGTACTATGATCCGTAGTACCCCGCACTCGTCCCTATTTCATTTTCGAAGGCGCAGCCGGCGCGTCTTACGTCCCCCAACGCCGACGCGTTCGATGAGCCGCTGCCGACCGGCATGCTCGCCTCTCCTTCGCCGCCTTGCATCGGCGCCCGGCGGATCCGGATCCGGTTCCGCTTACCCGCCTCGCCTACCGCTTATCTCCGTCCCGACGCTCTCCGCTTTCGGCGCCGCCGTCCGGCGGCTCCGGCACAATTCCTCTCCGCCGCACCTTTTCGACCGCTTCCTTGCTGCTCTTGACGCGCAGCTTTTTGAGCATCCGGTTGACCTGGTTTTTCAGCGTGCTTTCCGCCTTGAACAGCTTCCGGCCGATTTGCGCTCCCGTATACCCTTGTTCGAGCAACTCGAACAGCTCGCGCTCCGCTCCGGTCAGCTCCTTCAGTTGTTCTTCCCGCTTCAGCCTCGCAAACTCCTTGAGCAGCGCTTCCATCGGGTTCGTCTTGCGCAATGCGCCGCGGATCGTCTGCGGGAGAAGGCGGTAATCGGATTTCGCCACATACTGCACCGCCCCGGCCGTAAAAGCTTGCGTCACGACCGTTTCCTCGTCGAGCGACGTCAGCATGATCACCTTCGCCTCGCGCACGTCGAGCAGCTCCGCGGCCGCGTAAATGCCGTCCAGCTTCCCGGGCGTAAGGCAAATGTCGAGCAAAGCGACGTCGAATTCGAGCGTGCCGGCCATCCGAACGGCTTCCTCGCGGCTCGCGGCCGCCCCGACGACGAGCATGTCCGGTTCTTTGTTCAAAAAAGCGGTCATCGCCTTGACCCAGTCCGGGTCGTCCTCGACAAGAAACAGCTTGATCGGATTCATTGCGCCGTCCCTCCTTCCCGCCGCGGTTCCGCCGCTTCGGGCGGGCGGACTTCGCCGGAGTCGATCCGTTTTTTCGCCGCAAACAGCAGCTTCACCGTCGTCCCCTTCCCTTCCTCGCTGAGCACCTCGATCGAGCCTCCGCTTTGGCGCATCACCTGATAGCAATACGTGAGCCCGAGACCGAAATTGCCGCCGTTTCGCCCCGCCTTTGTCGTATAGAAGGGCTCCAAAACGCGCGCCAGCCGTTCTTTCGGCATCCCCGGCCCGTTATCGCGAATCGTCAGCATAATGCCGCGCTTCGTCGATTCGATGCGCACGAGCAGCTCGCCCCCGCCGCTCATTGCTTCCGCCGCGTTGGCGACAATGTTGGCTGCAACCTCGCCGATATGGACGCGGTCGCACAGGACGATCGGATCGCATTCGAAGTCGGCATGCACGGCGATACCGCCTTGCATAAGCAGCGGCGACAGCTTGCGCAAGCTTTCCCGGACAATGTCCGTCAAGCGGTGCGGCTCTTCCCGCAGCACGATTTGCTGCGTTTGGCCGTGAATGCGCGACACCATCCGCCGCATATGGTCGGCCGACTTGACGATCAGCTCGAGCTGCTCGGCCGCTTCCGCGTCTTGCGGGCGAAGCGAGCTTTTGACGTTTTCCGCGCACATCGAAATTTTGGCGATTTCGTTTTTGATCGTATGGTTCAGCATCGCCGTCCCCGAGCTCACCGCCGATACCGCGCTCTCCAGCGGATCCCGCTCGAGCCGCACCTTCACCCCGAGCACGCCGGAAGCGAACGCGAACGCCACCCCGGCAATAAGCGAATACGCGATGAAAAACGCGACGTAATCGAAAAAGCGGAACCCCGGCTCCCATACGCTGGCCACGTTGATGAACGCCGTTATCGCGATCAAGGTCGGGACGATCAGCACGGCGACCGCCAAACGCTCCCGCTTTCGCCACGGGTTGCGCTCCCGGATATAGGAGGCGACGAGCAGCCAGCAGGAAGCGGCATAGTATGGCGCCGCCCAAAGGAGCAATAGCAGGAAAAAGCTTGCGCGCCCGGGAACGGCCGCATACCAAACGATCGTCGCCGCCGCCGGAACGAGCGGCAGCAGCTTCGTGGCCAGCCCGACAGGCCGCGACGAGCGCCGGGCATACGCGATGCAAAACAGAAGCACCCCGTACGGCGTCAGCGTATGGTTGGCTACCTCGAACACGCTTGCCGCCATCCGAAGCAGCGGCTCGATCCAAAACGCCGCGTTCCCCCGGGCTTCCAAAGCCGGCAGCGCGTCCTCGCGAATAAAACCGGCAAGACCGCCGATGCTGGCGGCCACTAGAAAAAAAGCGGCCCACCGGTTCGCCTCGCGCTCCGGGTGCAGCCGATACAGCACGACGGCGGCCGCCAGCAGCGCCGCGAAATAGACGAGCATCTTGTCATCACCCTGCACGTACGTTTTCGGTCCCGTCTCGCAGCCGTCCCGCAGCGCCATCCTGCTTCGCTCGCCGCGGCAAGATGCCGCCAGGCGGGTCAACTTCCCATAGCGTTGCCGACGGGCCGATAGTTATAGCCAAATCATACCCTGCGCACCGGCGCGATTCAAGCGTCATCCTGCATTGACAAGCATTACCGGTTCCAAAGATTCGTAAGGCGGAAAGGGCGCGTATACGAACGAACGACCGAGCGACGCTCGGCCCCTCGTAACGGTCCGAATCGGCAAACGGCCTTTTCCCGTACGGGAAAGGCCGCTCGCTATGCTTCCGCACCCTCACCTTGCGGGAAAGCGGGCCATTTTTACGCACACCGGCTTGGACGCCTGTACCGTATGACCGGTATATTCCAGCTTGCCGGAACGTCTGTCGACGCGGAATACGACGATATTGTCCGAATCCCGATTGGCCGCCAGCAAATAGTCGCCTTCCGGCGACAACGAAAAGTGCCGCGGATGTCCGCCTCGTGTGGACACGTGCTCCACGACCGACAACGCCCCCGTTTCCCGATCGATCGCATAGACGACGATCGAATCGTGACCGCGGTTCGAGCCGTACAAAAAGCCGCCGTCCGGCGAAATTTGCACTTCCGCGCAGGCGTTTTCCCCCGCGAAGCCTTCCGGCAGCGTCGATACGACCTGAATCGTGCGCATGGCCCCGCTGTCCGCGTCGTAACGAAAGCCCGTTACCGTCGAATCGAGCTCGTTAATGACATACGCATAGGCCCCGTTCGGATGGAACGCCAAGTGACGGGGACCGGCGCCAGGCTGTACGGCCGTATCGCCGTGGAAGGCGAGCTTTCCGGCAACCGGATCGAGACGGTAGCCGCGAATGCGGTCCATGCCCAAATCCGGCACGAACGCGAACCGGTTGTCCGGGCTGAAAAACACCGAGTGCGGGTGCGGCCGGTCCTGCCGCTCGGGGTGGACGCTGCCGCCTTCGTGCTGGCGAACGTCGAGCAACTCGCCGACCGTGTCGTTTTCTCCCGCCGCCGACAAGCCGACCTTCCCGCCGGAGTAGCTGGCCACGGCAAAAAAACGATTGGTCGCATCGCGCTGAATATGGCATGTCGTCGTATCGACGGTGCCGACCCGTCCGATTTCCGTAAGCTTGCCCGAGGCCGGATCGATTTCGAACGTCACCGCCGCGCCTTGGCGCTGCCCGTCCACGAGCCGCTCCGCGATCGCGTACAGCCGTTTTTTTCCGGCGTCGAGACTTAAGAAAGTCGGATTTTGCAGCCCCGCCACTTGGTCCAGCGGCGTCAGCGCCCCGGTTTCCGTATCCATCCGGTATACGTAAACACCGTTATCTTTCGCCTCGGCATAAGATCCGATAAATACGAGCATAGTCCCGTTGCTTTGGTTCACGTTTCCGTTCCTCCTTGACGATGGTTGTCTCTGTTTTCGTTTCTTTTACTGTACACTTTTCGCCGGGGGAAGGAAAGCGGCTCCGGGCAAAAACAAAAGAGCCCTTGAACGCGTCAAGGACTCTTTCCGATAAGATGCGGTCGGAGAGACTCGAACTCTCACGGGCGTACGCCCACTACCCCCTCAAGATAGCGTGTCTGCCATTCCACCACGACCGCAGGCCGGGAACTGCCGAGCAGCTCCGGTATGAGCCATGTAGGACTCGAACCTACGACACCCTGATTAAAAGTCAGGTGCTCTACCAACTGAGCTAATGGCTCAAAAAAAGCCGAGATTCGACATGTTCTCATCCCGACCGACGTTATAAAGGTAATGACCCGTAGGGGATTCGAACCCCTGTTACCTCCGTGAAAGGGAGGTGTCTTAACCCCTTGACCAACGGGCCATTTGACTTGTAAATGCCGCCCTTCGAAGCGACAAGTGTTATTATAGCCGATATCCGGGACGTTGACAAGCCCTTTTTGCCGTTTTTTCGTTTTAAAATCGATCGCCCGGTATGGTATGCTTTTCCATATGGGAGGCGTTCGGAGCGGATACGCGCCTGCCGGACGAAGACGAGATTGTATGGATCCGGATGCTTGCGCCGAAACCGGATGCTTCGGCATGTATTGCCGAACCTGCTTCAGTGCCAACCGCCGCTTGTCGAAGCCTTGTTGAACATGAATCGGCGGCCCAGGCTCCGACCGGAAAGGACCGCTTTTTCCCGCCGTTTATGCGCTAGCCCGAACTTGAAAGCTGCCGTTCCCACCGTCATCATGAAAAATTACGTCATTACGATAAAAGGACGATATTCCTTATTCTTACCGGCTATCCGTCGTGTTCGGGCAAATGACGGACAGATGAATCGGCCGGCTTGAATGCTTTTTCCTATTTTGGACCGCTGCGTGGACGAATATGCGGAGAATGCGAAGCAATTGGCGAGAAAAAACGGCTTTACCAATTCGGGGAAAGAAAGGAGGAAGTCCAATGTTCGTCAGAGGGGCATTAACGTCAGCCGCATGCATCGTTATCCTGTATGTGCTGCTGCCGATTATTCGAGTAGATCCCGTTCGCTGGTCGTATTCCATCCACAACGCCGAAGGCCATATCCAGTTTGTGACGCGCATGGCCGCCGCCGCGATCGTCTGCGTCGGAATCGGTATCGCTGTCGCCGTGAGGCGGGGGCCGAACAAGCTTTGGCTCGGCGGCTTTGCCGTCGGACTCGCCGTCACGCCCGTTATCGTTGGGCTGCTGCTGTTGGCTTATGTGTTTTTGACGATCGCTCCGTGATAAAGCGGCCCAAGCGGTACTATCGAATTGACTTGATGCGCTGCTCCGACACCCTCTTCTCCCGGAAAAGGTTCCAGCTGCATCCTTTATTAGCAATCCAACCGTCATTGCATGAGGAAGGAACAAGGACCAGGTTTTACCTGCTGGTAAAAATCGTATTGTTTTGATCCGACTATTGGGGAACAATACAACTTCAAAGGCCAACGTAAGCATAGCGAACTGGAACTCACTAATAACGAACGTCGTTTCGTTAATTCGATCCAAAGTAGCCGAAATGAACAAATAAGAAAAACGTTTTTACTATTAGTGAACCTCGACCCCTTATTTATAAAATCAAGGTCATTATTTTAGACAAACGGGCGGAAGGCCGCAAATTAGCGCACTCAAGTTTACTATTACTGTACTTAGGTTCATTACGCGGTTAGCCGCTGCCCCTCCGATCGAGTCTCATCCCTATAATCGAGTAGGAGGGGGCGGCTAACCCCCGTCCTCTCACAACACCTAGCATGCGGGTCCGCACTAGGCGTTTCCAAAAGGTTAACAAAGTTCCAGATAACGAGAAAGCAAACTTTTCAGCCCTTTC